>DASYZA010000208.1:0-3945 GCA_035946775.1 Candidatus Sulfotelmatobacter sp.
GGCGTGATTGGCTAACGTGGGATTGACGAATGGTTCCTGCCGTTCCAGAGCCCCGGCCGCGCTGCAACTCGGTTGATCATCTCTGTCGAGTTCTGGTCGGATGACTTCCGGGAAAAGCTCAGAGACAGTACGCAGCCGAAATTTCTTGCGTCGGTTCCTTCGATTCAAGGGTTCTCCCAGGACGAACTGTCCGGCGTCCGCATTGTTGCCCAAGTCCAACCAATAATCGACCTCGCTCCAATCGTCTACGGACGTTGCAATGGCCGCCCGCGCGGCCCGCGTGTCGACGCAGCCGATCACAATATCGACTCCGGTTATCTTCCGTTTGCCCTCGAGACGCTCCGGAATCCCTTCCCAGTCGAGGCCCCAGAACAGGTTGAGGCGGTTCGCCAGGACCACAGACTTGTGGAGACCGATCTCTGATCGACTGAAAGGCTGGCGGACGCAGTTGGCCGGAGAGATGATGTCTGGATCCAATAATGTGACGTGCAGTCCTTCCGGGTGGCCGTAGACGAGCAATGCCTGGTGCAAATATGGCAGTCCGGCGGCGATGGTACTGCCGTTGCCGCCACAGCCCACAATTAAGACACGCACCTTGCGCCTTAGCAACTCTGGGTGGAGCTGATGAGATTCCATCGGAGTGACCGTTCACTTTTGGTTGTCAGTACTGGCAGGCTGGCGCGGCTAGCTCAGACGTATGCTTCAATGCTGTGCGTCCAGAATCCTCTGTCTGGATGCGTTTTACGATTCCTTTGTTATTCCACTGCGGGTCGTCAAAGGCTCAAACACATGATCCAGCAAGGACGAGGTGAAAGATCGTCGCGACGTGGCGTGCCTGCCTGGTGATGGCTGCCCGCGCGGCGCTAAGATGAGGTTGCAGATCGTGCTACGAAACAGCCATGAGCGGCGTCAAGGTTCTGATTACTGGAATTGTCTCGATTGTGATTCAGTTCGGGTTGGCGATTGCCGGGTGGGGTGGATGGCACGCATTCTTTGCTCATCCAGCGCTTCGCGCAGTAGCATGGGTGACAGTGGGGCTTGCCGCTCTGGCTATTCCCTCAGGCGGTGGCATAAGCGCTGGCGAGAAAGAGGATCGAAGCAACCGCTGGGTACTGGCTGCCATTAGCGTGATCGCGCTCATGATGGCGTATTTTTCGGCCTACACCGACCGCGTGGGATTTTGGACATTGGATGGCGATCGACTGCGCTGGATAGGCGTGGTGTTGTGCGCGGCGGGAGGCGTGTTGCGGATTGTGCCCGTATATGTGCTGAGGAATCGGTTCAGCGGGCTGGTGGCAATTCAGGCAGGGCATCGGCTCGAGACGCAAGGGGTTTACAGCACAATCCGGAACCCGAGCTACCTCGGATTGCTTATCTCTTCTCTCGGATGGGTGCTCGCGTTTCGCTCGGTCGTGGGCGTGATTCTGACTGCGGCACTCCTGGTGCCGTTGGTGGCCCGGATTCGCGCCGAGGAGCGGCTGCTGCGTCAGCACTTTGGCGCAGAGTACGAGGCGTATTGCGCGCGGACGTGGCGACTGTTGCCTGGGATTTACTGAGATTCGTTGGCGTTGTCTGCAATCCAGAAGCTGAGGCCGCGATTTGGTCCGCTCGGAGCTACGTGATTCCGTTTCAGTGAAGGCGAGCAGCCTCAACAAACTCCCCCAGAGTCTGTTTCGATTCGACGAGACATTCCAAAGGAAAATGCTTGCGTTTCGCCAAAGCGGACCACAGCCCGAGAAAACCACCGGTGTGAGTCGTCAGTCATACCGCGCCGCTAGGATGCGTGAATTCGCTCGTGAAATATGCGTTTTCCCAGGCCGCGATCGTCTTGCCGCTCACCTCCTCCGGAACTCGCATACTGCCCAGGCATACCCTGCCGTGCACATCAGTGTTCCAGTAAGGCGCATTTCTTAAACGCGTATCGGAGTTTGGGCGCCGGTCTTCAGCGAGAGCGCGGACAAATAGTTCGCGACCGCAAATCATGAATACGAGTGGCGGATGGGGATATAGGTGGCCGTTCAGCTTGGTTGCCTCCGGGCTCTCACCGCCGAAAAACATTATGCGGCGTTGCGCGGGAGTCCACCAGGCGATCATCTCCGGTGTTCTGGCCACCACGTTCCCGGGCAGGACTTCGGGGGCCATGCTTGCCCCAAGACCTTTCGCCAGCACTTCAAGAAATCCCGTCGTGACCGACTGACCCGCGCACAAATACGGCGGTGCGTCGGGCCGGCTCTTGACTTCGTGTAACGTAGCGAAGGCCCGAGTGCCCTCTTGGTACACGAGCACAGCGTGCTTGAGGCTAAAGATTTGGTTGTCGCCAATTCGCACATGGGCATTCATGGATTTACCCCTCGGGAGCAATGATGCCGTCGTCGTTTCCGGGCATGAGATCCATCAGCCGGCTTGCGGCCGCAAGAGTTTCGCATGCCACCGCGAGCGTCCGGAGGGCTCGTGACACGCTGGCAGGGTCGGAGAACCTGAGCGGGATAATGAGATTCGGCTGCGGCGTCACCTCCATCGCGGTTTGCCCTTCGTCGTCAAAACAGCCAACGATGGCGTCAGCTTGGGAGAAAGCCGCCAGAAGACACGGCAGTGGCGGATTGGAGTCCATGAGTTGCTCCCTCATGTCCTCGGTGAATTCAGGTCGCTTCGTTTTCCGTGAAGTGCGACACAAGTCAAGCAGACCATCTGTCAGGGCTTTTGCCAGTTCACTTTTCATCGTCTCGCCCAATGTCCTCAGCCCTTGGACACTGAGCGGTGTCTCTTTCAGACATGTCGGAGTACACCCTTCGACGTCCGGCAGCTCATACTGATCCGCGTCCTCCTCGCCCTCGTACCACTGGCGGAGCATATCGACGCGCTCGTCGGCATCCCGGTAGTCATACACCCGAACCCATCGATTCAGTGCTCCCACGAAATGGTGGAAAAACGTTGAGGGCAGCTGCGGATGGGCTTGCTTCAGCATTTCGATGGTCGGGTTAAACAGCACGAATGCTGCACTCTCTGGATCGACGATCAGGTAAAGTGTGCCTTCAGGTGCGCGCTCGTCCGAGTAATCGATTAGCCGGTCACTGAGCGTGAGGTCCAGATCAAATCTGCGGTCGATTGCGGCCCCGCCATGAGTGCGGACCCAGCGCTGAAGAGTCAGTTGCAGGTACTTGGTCGCGTCCCGCTCGCTTCGAGCCCAGTCCTGTGCGATCGCAATCCCACTTCTTACTAAGATCTCAGCTAGTGCGATTGCTTCACGGTCATCTGCAAGAAACCTTTGCTCGGCGCCGATTTTTTCTAGTGAAGGCAGACCGATGTCAGAACGAGGGGCCATTAGGTCGGCGGCAAGGATCCTCCTGGCGGCAGGAGGCGCTCTCCGCTTTGCCACCTTGAGCATTGTTCTACCGCTTTCGCGAGCAGCGCCGCGCAGATCTGCAGTTCTCGACATTGAAAGAATCTCCCCAATACAGTTTCCTGTCGCGCTTTCCGTTCCTGTCTCAAGGTCTGCAGCTCGCGCAAAATAGAGGACCGATTCGATTCTGGATGTAATGTTGTCTTCACAAGTGTGAGCCGTAATTCCACACATCGCCCGAATGAAGAGTTCCGAAAGGGCTGTGCAAGTCTTTAATCGTTGGCTACAATTCTCGGCAGAATTTGCAGCCTTACCCCGGTTCGAGGGGGCCAGGCCGTCATCCCGGGTGTGAGTTATCCACCCGGGGACGGCCTGTTGTATTGCGCCACCTGTTTGCCACATCTGACCCGCTGCAACCAAACGGTAGTCAGCCAGGTTTTGCCAACTGACGCAGTGCGGGTGTGCTCTACTTCACCCTCCACGCATTCCTTTCAGCCAATGATGGCGCGGGTCTAGAATTCATGTGGAGGACCGAGCCATGAAATTCAGCGTAAAGGGTCTGGCACTGGCATCTGGAATCCTTTGGGGAATAGCGATGCTCGGCA
>DASYZA010000209.1:0-18133 GCA_035946775.1 Candidatus Sulfotelmatobacter sp.
GTGGGGATTCCGGTGAAGGTGAACGCTGATTCCAGCGGGAAGGCGAACGGTGTTCCGGGGAAGGCGAACAGCCGTCGGAGCGAAGCGACGCTGGCAGTGCTGATTGTGCCGGAAGGTGTTCGGCTTCGTCAATGGAGGACATCCGAAGGGAAAGAGTTTTTCCGAAGCGCAGCGTAGGAGCTTGGGCGGGGATTTGGGATGCAGGGGAAAGGGGCGGCAGCCCCTTTATCCCCTGCTTAGCTTTGTAGAAGCCCAGCTCACGGCTTCTTGTCGTCCTCATCGTGGCTTGGCGGATTGCATTTCTTACGCATGGACTCACCGCGCATCTCGATGCGATGGGCATTGTGCACCAAGCGATCGAGGATGCCATCAGCAATGGTGGGATCGCCGATTTGCTCGTGCCAGCGCGACACCGGCAACTGCGACGTAAGGATGGTGGAGCGGGTCTGGTAACGGTCCTCGCAGATTTCCCAGATTTCGCGGCGCTCGTTTTCATTCAGTGGCACCATCGCCCAGTCGTCAATGATCAGCACATCGATGCGAGCGAAGCGCGCCAGCAAATGGCGCAAGCTGCCATCGGCTCGCGCCAGGGCCAGTTCGCGCGAGAGGGCGGCGGCGCGGAGATAGAGCGCCGAGTAGCCGTCGCGACAGGCTTTTTGAGCCAGTGCAGAGGCCAGGAAGCTCTTGCCCACGCCACAAGAGCCGATTACGAAAATGTTCTCGTGATTGCGTACCCAGGTGGAGTCTTTGGCCAGAGTGCGCACGGCGGTCTTGTCCAAGCCGCGCGGTGCGCGATAGTCGATGTCCTCGACGCACGCTGGCCCTTTCAGCTTGGCGGCTTTCAGCCTTCGCGTCAGCGCTTGATTCTCGCGCCAATCCCATTGCTGATCCACCAGCAACGCGAACCGTTCCAGGAAACTCAGTTCCTCAATGGCGCGATCTTGTTCTTGCGCTTTCAGCGCCTCGACCATGCCGTGCAGCCGCATGGCTAGCAATTTTTCGATCATTGGCTGATTCAGCATGAGCGTGGGCCTCCTTGCACGAAGTAGTCGGCGCCGCGCAGGTTGTCATGCTGGAGCGGAGGAGAACTGGATCGCTTTGGGGACAAGGGAACCGCATCAAGCGAGTTCCTCAGGATCGACTTCACACTCTGATAGCGACAGGCATGAGCGAGAATGGCCCGTTCCGCAGCGGCTTCTACGCGTTCGGCCGAGTACTGCTCGGCCAGGCGAATGATGCCCAGGCAAGAACGGTAACCCATCTCCGGGTGGGGTTTCTCGGCGAGGATGCGCTGGAACAACTCAGCCGTATGTGGGCCGATGGTGCGCGCCCAGCTCACCATGCGCGAGGGCGGCCACTCCAGATGAGCTTGATGACTCTTGGGCCGGTGCTCGTGGATGGTGATGGTTTTGCCCCGCTCGCGACTACGCGCATGAGAAGCGATGCGCTGGCCGTGGTGGAAGATCTCCACCGTGGTCGGGGTCGAGCGAACTTCCACGGCCTGCTGCACCAGTGTGTACGGCACACTGTAGAAGTTGCCGTCGAAAGCGATGTGATAGTCGATGTTGACCGTGGCCCGCGACCACTGGCTCAAGTCGAAACGCTCGGCCGGCAAGGGCGCTAACGCCGGTTTCTCCAAACGCTGAAACAGACTGGCTCGCGATCCGTCGCGCTTGCGGAAGGGACGTTCATTCAACCGCACCAGCAACTCACCAATGGCTTGGTTGAGTTCGGCTAAGTTGAAGAACTTGCGGTGGCGCAGCGCTGCTACGATCCAGCGTTCGCATACTTGCACAGCATTTTCCGCCTTCGCTTTATCTCTTGGTTTGTAGGGCCGCGCCGGCACCACGCCCATGCCATAGTGCACGGCGAACTCCTGATACGTGGGGTTCAGATCGGGGTCATAGCGGCAGGCACGCGTCACTGCGGTTTTCGTATTGTCCGGCACCGCCAGAGTCGGCACACCACCGAAAAATTCCAGACTGTGGATGTGGGCTTGAATCCAGGCTTCCAACTGCTGATCGCGGGTGGCTTCCGCGTAGGTATAGCTACTGGCACCCAACACGGAAACAAACAAGGAAGCCGGCCACGCCTTGCCGGTGGTGGCGTCGTAAACCGGGATGCTGGCCCCGGCCCAGTCCACGAACATCTTCTCCCCGGCTTTGTGTTCTTGGCGCAGCACCACATCCAGACGCCGCCGCCACTGCTGATAGCGCTCGCAGAACCAACTATAGCGATAGGCGTCGGGATGAACTTGCCGATATTCCTGCCACAACAACTGCAGAGTGAGATGGCGATGTTCCCGCAGTTGTTCGTGAATCGCCTTCCAATCCGGCTGAGGCCTTTCGGGCGCCGCTTTCGCCGCGACCGGCTGGTTGCCGAACAGCTTGGCTTCGACTTCCTGTTCGTTCAGGTCTACGGGCAGCGGCCAGCCGATCCCCGCCGCCGTCGCTCGTTCCAAATACTCATGGACTGTACTCAGTCCGATCGCACAACTGCGTGCGATCTGCCGCTGACCCAATCCCAGCTCGAACCGTAACCGCAGAACTTCCTTGATCTTCCGCATGGACTTTCTCCTGGCCGGCACCCTCAATCTCCTTCGTATGGAGTTGCAATGCCGGGTGATTGTCCAGCGGTCGCTGCCCCTGCGGTCGGGTTCGCCTGTGGAAAACATTCCGCTCCAAGCCGAACGCTATTCCGGTGGCGGACAAAGGTGTTCGCCTTGCCACCGGAACGGTGTTCGCCTTCAGACCGGAATGCTGTTCGGAATCACAACGGAATGGTGTTCGGCTTCAGACCGGAATCGCGTTCGCCTTCGACCGGATTCCTCAGGAAGATCGCCGCTGCCCAAAGAGCGCGATGGGCTAAGGTCAAGGCCGCGCAGAAGAAGTCCGCGTAGAAACGCGGGTCGCTCCGCGATGGGAAAGTTCTCACCAACAAAGCAAGACGGCGACTGCGAGGAGATCGCCAATCCGTCCACCGCTTACGGTCGGCGTCGGCGCAACTGGGCTGATGCCCATGGTTCTGTCCCCGACGGTCAAGTTGTCGATGCCTCATGTGGGAGTAGACACTGCATTGCTCTGCGGCACGCATACCTCCGTCCACGAGTGGAGCAACCGGCGAAGTATCGCAAGATCGCCGAGCGTGTTCACAGGCTGAAGGTCGGTCAGCACTTCGATGTCGCGGGCATCGGCACGGACGAGCGGAGCCGCAACCGATTCCGCTCCGGCTTGTACGCCGCAGCGCGGTTGGACAGGGTTTCCGTGCGCGGACTGCCGGACGGGAGTGTGCGCGTCACGAAGGTCGGTGAGTGGCGAAGCGCCTGAGTCTGACGGGCAAGGTACTCTTGATCGTCTTTTTCAGATGTAATCGGCGAACTTCGCGGTACTGTTGTCAGAATTCTTTTTTCTAAAAGCCTGAACTAGACGGATTACGCGGAGGCAAGCGCCTGCTCGCGCTGGTTGGTCAAAGAAGAAGAACTCAGCCGTACCAGACTGATCCGTGGCTTGATTGTTGCCTTGCTTTTTCGACAAGCGTTCTAAGTTCTTCACGGATTGCAAGAAGTCGAAACTCCCTCTTATCGTGCTCGGCATTCTCAGCGAGTGAACGGCCCTTCCGACTGCGGTAGCCGCGCTCTTCTTGCAGGATCACTTCAATTTCCTGACGCAGTTTTTCAGTCTTTCCGCCGATTGAACTATCGTCCATTTCTCAACTTTACGCCTACGCTGGCAAAACAGAAAGGCGCAGGTAGGGCCGCGTACAATCAGTTCTCCATGAGAACCTTCACCGACAATGAGCCCCTGACCGACGCCGAACTCGACCGCCTCGGTGATTTCTTGCAGCCTGCAAGGGCGGGAAAGCAATGAACCTCGAAGAACGCTAATTCTCCTGCTCCAGATCAGGCTCTTTCTTTTGCCCTTCCGCCCCATGCTCCTCGACAGCTTGTCTATCGGATTGATTTGCGGCTGCAATACCGAGCCTTAATCCCATTGCGGCGAGTACCTCTTTGACTTCGTTGAGCGTTTTTTGGCCGATCTGTTCTCGTGAGAGAAGCTCTGTCTCCGATATCCGAAGGAGATCACCAACAGTTTCAATACGACTATTCTTCAGAGCATTGTAGGCTCTTACTGAGAGTTCCAGTTCCTCGATGGACTTGTTTTCGATCTGCTCTGGTACTGGTTCGAGCGTACCCATGTGGAGCCATACTCCCATAAGAAGATTGACTGCATGAGGAAAGTTAGAAAGAGCAATTGTTCCCGCACAGCGACCAAAGTCATCCGCGCCGACGTTACGACGAAGTATCTCAGCCGCTTGAACAAATCGTGACGATACAGTCGCATTTGCAAAATTAAGCTTCCAACGTAATATCTCTGCGGCCATTCGGTTGATGACGATAATCTGTTCGGACTGTTGGGGTGCAAACCCATTTTCCGCAAAGTCATTGAGAACAGAAAGGATGCTTAGGACAGATTGGCAGACCTCTTGCGTGGACAATTCGCCGCCTCCACCTTGCAGAACTCTCATCCACCTTTCCTCGTCAGCGAAGTTAAGAGCGTTCAGAAATGTGATCGTTGGTTCTTCAAGCATTGCTTCCGAGCAAACAAGAATCATGTTTTGAAAGTGTGCTAACACCAGCGGTGATGGTTCAACATTTGTTCCTGCTTGAAATAACCGACTCTTGTTTATCGTCGCTTTTTGTGTGCCCGCCCAGATCGTCAGCCTGTCGAACACACCCGCCCATTTCCACACATCCAATCTTGAGGGTGATCTCTCATTGACGGTGATGTCTGAAAAAGCAGTGATAACTTCCGACTCGTGTACGCTAAGGAAAGCTTCAAGGGAACCGCCCGACAAATATCCAACACGCAGTCCCAGTCTCATCCAAAGCAGCGTTTCCACAAGCTGATAGGAGAAAAACAACCGCCGATCAGGGGGCTGATGGGGTTGGCGATACAAGTCCAGAACTGGGCAAGACATCATGCCGTATACAAATGCTGCGTTGTCGTTTTGGTGAGACTGGTCGGTCATCGTGCGAAACTAAGCGGCGTCAAGTATGACGGCTTCGGTTTACAGATTCCTGTGTGTGATTGCCGCTTCTCGTAAGGCATTACAAGATCATGCCTGTAGCCACCGAAATGGACTATGTGATCGTTCTCGCCAAACAGAATGTGTGCCTTTAAGCCGCCTAAAGACGGATAAAGCCGCGCTGCTTCCTCCGTTTCGTCTTTGATTTGGATAATAATCGGCGAATCATCAGCCAAGTCGTTGCGGGCAGGAAATGACGCTGCTATGGCGTAGAGAATGTCCGAATATGCCAGTGTAAAGCCGAACATCGACGAGAAATTAATTCCGAGGCAGGCAGGAGCAAAGAGACGGAGCTTAGAGTTCAGAGAGAGTTCTGCCTTGGCTCGTTCTTTAACTAAATCGCGGAGCTTGCTTTCCGATCCGGCCTCCCCAATTTCAGATTGAGCTTGCCTTTCGAGGTCAGCCAGTCTGTCGAGCAGTGCTCTGCGAATCACAACACCCCCTTCCGAATGCGCCACTAGAAGAAGGGATTCATACGACCGATTCTTCCAAACTGACGGAGGGGATTGGGTAATGAATGTTGGCGGAAGAAAGTCTGTGGGAGCAATCTCTTCGAGACCAGCCGTGAGGACACTCGCTAAGAAGGAAGAGAAATCTTGGGCGCTAATGCCGATTGGCCGACGACTGTCATACTTATAGAAAAACAGATCGGTAGCCGCCCACTGATCGGCGAATTCCCCCTCATCAATGAGCCCCTGAAAGTTTCGCCACGTGCTGGTGGATTTGCCAAAGAATCCATGGACAAATACCGCGACTTGCTTACACTCGGAAGTAGTCAATAAAGCATACGACCTCCGAAATTTTGGCATAGCCCGTGGAATGTGCATTCGACCTCTACCGGGTGCACAGATCGATGTTATGGTCTTGGGATAACGACTGACCGTCAGTCTGACTTTTTAGAAGAGAGTCCTTTCGTTGTCAAGGACGGTCGCATGTTCAACTGCACAGATTCGAACTTCGTGGGCAAGACAGGTTCGTCCTCCGTCCGACAACGCCCTTTTGCCATTTATAACCCGTTTTTCGATATGTCGTCCAACACCCTAGTGGAGTGCGGAACTGCTCATGGTTTCGAGGCTTTGTCCTGCCAGAGCGTCGATGGGGGTTGGACTAGGCTCAACTGAAGATTCGGCAACCTCGGAATTCGTTTCTGGCGTGTGGGCATAAGGCCGCAGCATAGTAAATCCTTCCTCCGACTCTTTGCGATTCAGCGCAAGTGAAGAGGACAGCAGGTCAATGAAGCGATAGGCACTGGCTGGCGTCCGCAGCACACGACGCAGCTTCGGGGCGACTTTATCAAGCAACGTTTGGATTTCCTCCTCAGTCGGCTCGGAAATTGACTCATTGAGGCAATTTCCGTCCGGATTGAGTGAGCGGTCATACTTAAGCACCAAGCGATCAGCCGTTGCTCTTGGAATCCGGCGTTCCTTCAACCAGCCGCTCCACTGACCATTGCGACCGGGCTTTGCCAATGTCTGTTTCATGTCCGACAACTTCTTGCCCAATTCGGCACGGAGGGAGCGGAGATTCTGGGCTTGGTGCCGCATCGAGACTGAGTAATCGACGTGCAGCCGCCAAAGCTCAGTAATCTCGGCGACGAGGGCGGCTTCATTCTCGTCTGAGCCATCCGGTTCTGGGGTCTGGAGTTCTGGTGATTGTGCTGGAATCTCTGTTACGGGGGGCTCCGGAAGAGCCGGGTTCGGAATCTGCTCTGTTATTTCTGACATGATCGCCTCACGATTTCGAATTTGATATACCGGGAGCCAATTGCACGCCTGTGGGCGCGAGTTGCTCCTGTATAAGCGATTTGAAATTGGAAAAACGTGAGGACTGGCGATCTGAAATGTTTTCTAGTATGGCCGGGATGACTCTGTCAACTCCGTCATTGCGTGCCAAGCTCACTGGCCAAGGACTCAACGCCAGCGAGGTTGCCTCCGGTTCCGGGCTCGCTCACGGGTTGTCAATCTTAGTCTGAAAATAGCTCAATCAATCGACGTACACCTTTGTTAATTGCGGGTTTTTCATTCCCGGTGTCCAAACCGCACTGCTCTCAATCGCCTTGACAAAATGGTGCGGTGGAGCAGCCTCGATTTCACGCAGACCAGCGTTTTTGAACCACCTTGGGTCATCCTTCAGCGGTTCGTTAACCTGAACTTGAAGACTGACTCGAAATCCTGAGGCGTCAGCCAGAGCTTTCGCGATGCCTACCCATATCTCCAGAGGAATGCTTTCCTTGTCATCCAATTCAGAATGCAGCCCTAGTCTTGCCAAAAAGTCGGAACACTTACCGTAATAATCACTCAATACGTCATCAGCCGTGTCCTGAAGAAGATTTTTCATTTCTTGATCGAATTTATTAGTGCTGCTCATCTTTTGTCTCCATTTCTGATCCTCGGCCCCGCCTTCATACCTTCCTCAGCCTACCTTTGCAGCTTTTGAATCTTGGGAAGGCGGCGAAGAGCCGCCGTTCCCGTCATTGCGTGGCCAGCAATGAATCTTGTGTTAGGCGTTCAAGCCTATCCACAATTACTAATACCGTCGCGTTTATGGAGTCGGTTGCGAAAAGAACAGCCACTTTCTGCTTTCGCCACTTTGGGCGACAGTCACCAGTTCCGGCGGCGGGTGGAGGGTGGAGGGTGATGGAGGCATTTTCTATGTGGTCTATATTTTGGCCATAGAGTAAAACTCCGTGGATTTTGCCTCCACCTGCCTCCACCCTCCACCCGGAGGCTGGGTATCTAATCCTCCCTTTCGCCCTCCGGAGTTAGAGCAATCGCCGGAACCCAGAAAACAAGCATCTCGAAAAAGTTTTTTCGCAGGTTAGTTGGATTCCGCAACTAGCACCCCCTTGTTATGAAAGGCCAATTGATTGGCTCTTCAATACATCGAATTCAGGTGAAAAACATGTCAAAGATCAATACCTACGGCGACGACCAGACTGACAGCATGGCTGCATCTCTCGTCCCGACAAACACGAAGCAAAGTACTGAGCCCGTGCCGGAAGGCTACATTCGCTACGCTGACGGCACGCTTGAGAAGTTCGAGGAAGAGGAGATTTGGGGTGAGCCCGACCTTGAGTCAGAGTCCCCTCAACCACCGGACACTGACTATGACCGCATCTTGGCCAGCATCGAGGATTTGTGAGCGTCGTGAATAGAACTGATCTCAAGAAGGCTTTGGACAAGCAGAGGCTCGAATACTACGACCGGATCGCCAAGCTAATTCGGCAGAACCCGAACGTGGCTCTGGCAGAACTCCGTCGCCAGCACGGGATCACCTATTACGAGATGCACCGTGCGCAGGAGTTGTTCAACTTAACGCGAAAGCGGGGGCGAGGGTCGTCAGCGTTCCAAAAACGAACTTCCGCGCCCTCTTAATAGAGGTCTTTGGGGGTCGCGTCCCAGAGAAATTAACCGGGTGGGTTTCTTCCAATCCACCCACCCGGCACTGTCCTTGGGCAGTGAATGAAGGATTGGAAACAGTGAAAACGAAGGATTGGTCATGGACTTTCAACTCATTAAGAAACTCGCTGACGCAGGGGTCAGCTTCGTAAACACCGAACCCGGTAAGTCTTGGTCTGAGCAGTACGGCTGGCAGACGAAGGCTACGAGCGACCTCAAGCAACTTGCCAAATGGGTCAACCTCGGATGGTCGCTCGTATCAGTCGCCAAGCGTGATCAAGCGTTCCTCATCGACCGTGATGACAAGCAGGCGTGCGCCAGCAAGGGATTCAAGGAAGAGTGGCTCGAAACGTTATGGGGAGTTGATTCCCCATCAGGCGGCAACCACTGGTACGGCTTGCAGGGGGAAACGTTTAAGAACCTGCCGAACATTATCAAAGTGCAGGAGGTCAAGGGCGCGAAGGCGGAAGAACCCGGCAGCAAGCTCATCCTCGAAATCAAGGTTCACAATCACACCTGCGCTGCGCCCACTGTGGAGCGCAAGGGAGTGAAGGGCAAAGTGGATGGCGTATACCAACCCAAAGCGCCGTTCGCCGGGCTCAATCGCGTCGATCTTCCCCCAGATATGCTCGCGTGGCTCAAGGAACACGCCGAGTCCGCTGAAGTATCAGACTCACACGGTGAGTTCGATGGCTGGCATCCGACGTTCGACAAGGAAGAATTCCTTGAGGCCGAATGTGCCACCGAACAGTGCAGCGGCATGGTCGATGGCTGCTTTCATCTCGTTATTGAGGAATGCCAGCATTGCGGTCGCTCCAAGAACTCAACAGTTCGTGGCGGCTTGACCAAGTACATCTTTAGCGGCAAGGGGAATAACCCCGGCTTCTGCTGCCACGGCTGCGGTGTGAACACATGGGAAGACCATGTACGCCTCATGAAGGAAGAGTTCCCGGATTACGAGCCGTATCCGTACTACATCTACAAAGATCATGACGATGACCTGCTGCTGAAGAATCCAAAGTTCGAAGTCCAAGATGCTGATGGTTCAGCGAAAACGGGGCGGGAATCAGCTACTTGCCATGGTAGCGAGGGGACTCCCGCCCCGGAGGAGGAATCTACTGATGCAGTCGCAAAGTTCCTAAATTCGCTGCCTCCCCTGCCGGACTTCATGGATGTGGGAGACGAATCCGGGATCAAGCGCACGGACATGGGAAACGGTAAGCGCCTCGCTCGCTTGTGCGGCTACGAGATCGCTTATGTCCGGGAGACCGAACGTTGGCACGTTTGGAACGGGAAGGTCTGGGTGGAGGACAAGGGCAATGTCCTCGTTACCCGCAAGGCTAAGGAAGTCGTCAACAGTATCTTGTTGGAAGCGGCTGCCGCTCGAACTGAAGAAGAGCAGAAAGCTTTAGCTCATTGGGCAATCGCAAGTCAGTCGAAGGCCCGCATCGAGGCGATGATCGCGTTGGCAAAATCCGAGGGCACAATCGCCAAAAGCATTAACGATTTCAATAAGGATGCCCATTTGTTTAACTGCCAGAATGGAGTGATCGACCTGCGCACTGGCGAACTGCGCTCACACGACCCGCGCTACATGATGTCGCAGATCAGCCCTTTCAAATACCTTGGGCTCGACGCAGTTCCGAAGTTGTTCAACAAGTACCTCTGTCGAGTGCAACCCGATCCGAACATCCGCGCCTTCATGCAGCGTTGCGCCGGGTATTCGATGTGGGGCACTTCCCGCGAGCATGCGATCCTCTTCCTCTGGGGTACTGGCAATAACGGCAAGGGCGTCCTGTTGATCGTTCTCCAGAAAGTTTTGGGCGACTACTGCAAGCCTGCCGAGTACAAGACTTTTGCAGAGTCAAGCAAATCTGGTGGGATCGGTGGTCATTCGGATGACCTCGCCCATCTTGCTGGCAAACGTTGCGTGTATGTGGACGAGACCAACTCTGGCGGTCGCCTGAACGAAGGCTTGGTCAAGACCGTCACGGGCGGCGGGATGCAGCACGCTTCATTTAAAGGAAAGACTGGGTTCGATTTTGAGCCGATCTTCACCTTCTGGTTCGCCTCGAACCACAAGCCCAAGCTGACCGATACCGGGAAGAGTATGCGTCGTCGCATCAAGCTCATCAAATTTGGAGTGGACATCCCCGACGCGGAAGTTGACACGTCTCTACCCGACAAACTGGTGTCAGAAGAAGGCGATCTGATTCTCTCGTGGATGGTCAAGGGCGCGGTCGAGTGGCACCAAAAAGGTCTCGCAGCGCCGAAGGAAGTCGAGCAATGGACTGACCAGTATTTCTCGGATGAGGATGTGATCCAGCATTGGCTCAAGGAGTGCACTGAATCAGGATCAGGTTACGAATCGCCAGCGAAAGAAACTTACATTTCATTTGTGCAGTTTGCGGAGGGCAACAACTACCCCAAACTCGACGCCCGCGAATTCAAGAAACGTTTGGAACAAAAAGGGTTCATCCAGAAGCCGAAGAAGGATCGCAATTACTGGCTCGGCTTCAAGGTCACTCGGCACTTCTTCGAGGAACAGACAATGTCCACCGATGAAGAGATGGAGGCGGTCAGGTAGTCGGCTCGCCCCGCACTCGATGCTACAATCCCGGCCATGGCAAACCTGAACGCGATTGTCCGGCAACTGGAAGCTGAGCGTGCTCGTATCGATGCTGCGATCCAAGCCTTGCGAGGCGTGGGCGGCAAGTCAGGAATCCGACGTGGACGCAGAACTCTAAGCGCAGCGGCTCGGAAGAGAATTGCTGCGGCTCAACGTGCACGCTGGGCAAAGGTGAAGGCCGGGAAGAAGTGAATCACGCTAAGCGCAGAAAGGGATATACCGTGGCGTAAACGGTCACCGCCACAGGGTCGTAAAAGGTAGTGCAACGTCTAGTACTCAGCCTCGCCCAGAGTAATCGACGTTCCATCATCCATCGTAAAATCCTCTGCCAGACGCCGTGCCGTTCTCTCCAGATACGGCTGTACTACTTCCACGCCTTCATATCGCCTATCGAGCTTCCTCGTGGCCAGAGCCGTAGTGCCACTGCCCATGAACGGGTCGAGCACCGTGTCGCCGGGTTCTGTCATGAGCCGGATAAAGAACTCCGGCAGGCCGAGCGGGAAGACAGCCGGATGCCCGATACCGTTCAGGCTGGAAGCGGGCATGGTCAGGACGTTGGATGGTCGTACAAGGTCACCGACGACTCGCTTGCTCATGTTCATGCCAGAAAGATTTCTTGTGTGGTGAGCGCCTTGGTTCTTTCGACGCGCATTGTCCCCAGCCCACTTGCTCGTTGATTTCGTGCGCACCTCGTTTGGGAAGAACTTGAATTTCTTCGTCTTTGCGAAGTGATAACAGCGTTCGAAGCCGTCCTTGAGCCGATTGCGGTTTCCAGTGGGGAACGGGTTGGTCTTGTGCCAGATGAACTCGTCCACGAAAAGCCATCCCTGCTTGCGCAGTCTCAGCACCAACTCATAAACGTATGTTTGGCGTTCACCCTCGTGGACGCCCTCTTTGATATTCAGGACGAATGATCCAGTGGGTTTCAGAACCCGCAGAAGCTCGGCGGCAATTGGGAGAAACCATTCCACGTATTGGTCAGCCGGGGTGCCACCATACGCTTTCTTGCGCCTCTCAGCATAAGGTGGAGACGTGATGACGAGATCGACGGACTCCTCCTCCAACACACGAAGCATGCCGCTGGCGTCTGCGGCGTAGATCGTAGAGCTACTCCGGGCAGGCTTCTCTCGCCTCACCAAGGCCTTGGAGATGAGGTCGGCAACTTCTAACGCTGTCGTGGTGCTGCTCACTGTTTCTGCCCGGTTTCCCTTTTCAACGTCCACACTCTTCTAATACTCGACTTCGACCAACGACACTTCACGATTCGAATGCTGTCCGCGATGGCGCGGATTCGGCTTAAGACGAGTCTTTGGTACTGGAGTCGGCTTGGAGCCCGTCCCCCGGCTCACCGATTGATCCACAGGTAGCCACTCCAGTAGCGAATCCAGTTAGATACCAATACTCATCCCTGCGGTTTTTTCCTTCGCTTCCTTCGTCTTGGCGCACCGCTTGCAGGTCGGATTGCTCTCGATAACGTGAACTTTCTGTCCGCTCTTCCTGAAAACGTATTTGGGGATGTTGCTTTCGGGATAGGCAGCCAGCATCCAAGCCGCAGGCCGTGTAGCGGTCATGGAAAATATCCTCGCCTTCGTCGAGGCAACAGCGATAAAGCAAATGAGTTCTCATTGTTCCTCCAGTTCCCGCCACATGCCTTGCGCATTGCGGCGATCAGCTTCAGTTTGTGCTTCTTCAAAGGAATTGAACGGGCCTACCCGCTGATCGATGTCACCTTCCTTGCTAAGAGTGCATACTTCATATTTGCGCGGGCCTGTCAGTCGGGGGCGCTGCCCTTCCGGGTATTCAATGGCACTGCAACAAACAGGCTGCCATCTGAACATCTCCGGGTTGTCGGCGATGAATTTGAAAACTGCCGTTACTTCTGCGTCGGTTGGTTTATGCACTGGCTTCCTCCGTTTTCTTCGTGTGCTTCTTCCAAAGTGGAATGGCCGCAGTGACAAGGTGGAGTGATCCTCTCAGGCATGGGGTGCCTCCTCCTCTACGCCGATGAAGCAGGTACTCATGTCCCGAGGCTGCCTCTTCCAACACTCACCGCAGATGTAGGCGTGATACCGCTTCCCATTGTTCGCCGGGGGCGTGATCCGCTTCTCCACGTCAGGTTGAGCATGACCGCATTGCCAACACAAATCCTCGTTGAGGGGATACAGGAAAGGATCGATGCTGGCCTCGGCATCGATCAGCCAGTTGCCGATCTGGAACAGTTCGCTGGGTTCGAGCGGTTCGTCGAGCCTGATGACTATGTCGGCGCACGTGCGTTGAGGCTTGAGCCAGTGCGACCCCGGCGACATCCGCTCGACCCGGTCGATTTTGCTGAGCACCCGGACGGCACGTTCCTTGCATTGGTCGATGAGCGTCATTGTGTAGCCTCCATTCCGGCAGCGGGCGCATCCTCATCCGGGAAGCAATCGTTCCAGATACCGTTGGCATACACTTCGACCGATACCCACTCGCTCATTGGAATGGGCTTGGTCGTGCCCCACCATTGATATGGATTGGAACCATGTTCGACGGCGGTCTTCCAAAGGCCGTCAAAAGTTCCCTTGGGCATTCCGACCGAACGGCAGAGACGAAGATAAGGCTTCAGGTGATTGGTCTCGACGCCGATGCGGAAGACGGCACAGCCGTAGTCGGCGTAGTCTTCGAGTTTGTGCACTTCAACGACGCCGAGGAAGGTTGCGAAGCCCCGGTACGAAGCGGGCTCCCAGACTTCGTTCTCAGAGAAGAGGAGCAGTTTGCGGTCGGCTTTGGTGCCCCGGTCAGGAGTATACCCGGCCAGTTCCACCGCATCGACGTATCCGGGAATCAGGTACGGCGGCAGGAGCACCTGCGATTCGAGAATCTTCTTCATGTTGTGCTCGTAGGTGTAGTGCCAGACAATCTTGTTGGGCATAGCGCATCTCCGTGGAACAAAGTTGGATTTGCGCTCACAGCCTCAGGTCTGATTTCCGTCGCTCTTCGTCCGACTGCCGCAGCGACCGCCCAAGGAAGGGATGCAGTAAACCCCTGCTGCACTCAGGGTGCGGTCGATGATCCCTGCCGCAAGGGGTACTGCTTACAATGTGTTCTTTTCTTAATCTGGTGCCGATCCGCTCGGCTTTGCGTCCGCCCCGGTCGGGCGCTTTCACTCCGTTTCAGTTCCGCAGGGGCTTCACGTTCAGCGTTATATTCGCGAAGTCTCCCATGCTCTCTTGCTCCAATACCTTTAGGTTTGCGCGGACGCTTCCATGGCCGACACTTGTGGTGCGGTCAGGCGTTCAACTTCCTTCCACGCTTGATCGTTGCGGTCCTCGCCTTCGAAGGTGGCGATTGCACCGATGTGTGGATATCCGATTACGAATACGGAACCGTTCTTCACTGTCAGTTGGTTCTTGCCATAGCGTCGTTTCCTTCCAGTGGGTGCCGCAGCACCCTTCTTTTCGGAACGGGACGAGGACTGCACAGAAGCAACCGCCTCCGCTTGCGCATCTTTGGTCTGCTGCTTGTTCTGCTCTGTGGAAACGTGCCGAACGGTCCCGGGCTCCAAGACCTTCAAGAGTTTCCGCGCAAGTTCGAGAATCGTTTGACTGTGCTTGGGGTCGTTCTTGTCGATCAGCTTGCAGATGCGGATGGCGAGCTTCTCGACTTCTGTAACACCATCGTTACGCACCGGACGCTCAACGTACTCCTCGATGCGCTCTGGTGTCGGTGCATTCCGCTCGAAGTCACGGATCGCCGCGTCTACATTCCCACCCTGCTTAATTGCCTTTACCATTTCGTGTGCGGCAGAGGCGGTTCCAAGCAGCTTCGCTTCGAGTTGGGTGAGATGCGGCGGCTTCTCGGACTCACTGCCCGTCAATTTTTTCTTGGGCTGTTCAAACATCTCCGTCTGGAGCCTGCGACGATGAATCCATGACCGGACGGTGTTGTAGTTGAGGTCGATGCTCTTGAAATAAGCCTCGACAGTCGGCTTGCCATCTATGCGGTTCTTGCTTGCTCCCGGCTGGCTGTACCGTTCGATTACTTCCTCGCAGTACGGCAAGAGCACGTCGATGATGTACGTCTCCGTCTCGACGCACTTGGAATACAGCGTGTCCCGTGCGTTCAGCATCTCCAGATGGAGTTGATCTGGCGTCAGCGTGGCGTGCTTCCTAAGCGTGATCTTTAGAGACTTCTGTTGCATCGCAACACAGGTTTTGGGCTTGTCGCTCGCAGTGATGGACCGCGTCGTTGCGGCTTCTGCGCCTATCGCATCCGAATCGGGTTGGATGACTTCCGCCCTGACGCTTCCATTCGAGTGGTTGTGCATTGCTAGCCTCCGTTCGATACAACGACCCCATCTTAAGGCTGATCTTGGGCCATCTAACGTGACCGCCCGAGCGAGGCGTTACTACGTAATCTATTGATTTCATTGGTTCAGCACGTCGAAATACTTTGATCAAAATGGGCAGGAATCGTTACAACGGGGACATGAAGAAAGAAGGCAAACACCCATACAAGGATTTCGCAGAGATGTCAGATGACGAGATGGAGAGCGCCCACACAAAATCCAACAGGACGTTTGTGGCGGTGTACGCTCATTTACCGAAAGATGTTTCGATAGCTGATCTTGATAAGGCTCTCAATTACTACATTCGCTCGTCCTATTGGATTGGGTACGCACACGCGTTGACGCATCGAGAAGTTGAAAACGCCGCTCACCGTGATCCTCGTGGCAGGCGGACTCTTCGGGATGCAATTGCAAACGAACTGTCTCATAATCCCGAGATGCCCGCCCTTGAGATTTGCCGCAAGCTAGACAAACTCGGGCTGTCGGCTAGGTTTACCTATCAAGGAAAGGGGCTTCTAGTCGGCTCCAGATATGCGCCTCCAACAAAATGGTCCGACGTTTACGATGAGCCATGCGTGAAGATGGTGATCTCAAGGCTCCGAATCCGGGCACGCCGAGAGGCGACAGCACGGCGCTGGCTGCGAACTGGAAGGACGGTGTTTGGGGGGAATGCTCGCATCGACGCGATTCGCAATTTGTCCCGGATGTAACGTCTGTGCCATGAAATCGAGCCGAAGGAATTCCGAAAAAAGTGCGTATTGTACTGTGTCGGTGCTTTTTGCACCCTCTACGGCCACGTGGGGAGGCGGAAGCACCTGATGCACTGAAGAAGCTTTTCGGCAGCCCAAGACAGGCTTACCCCGATTACGGGATGAGCAGCATGGAGAATCCGATGTTAGCTTCGATAGGAACATTGATTGGACGATTTGCTTTACATCTCGGGCCCGACGCCTGCACCAAACCCCGGCACCTTTCTCTCAGCGACGGACTGGGTGGTGAACGGGGAGGTCTGCGTTCAAGGTCTTCTCGCTCTCGTTAGCGAATGGCAGCAACGTCTGTTGCAATTCCCGGCAAGCGATATTAAGGTCGTTCTGTCTTGGCTCAGCGTGAAATGGAGAAGGGGCGTTCTCCGTTAGTGTAGATTCCGCCCCTTCGGGGCGGGGATTTTCAAGGCATAGGGGTCTATCGTCCGATGACTTTTTCGTGGCAACGCACAGCGCGAGAGGGTTGACTCTCGCGCTGCTGGACATCGGCTCGATGAGCCCCGCCAGGTTATCCCTCAGCATGGTTGCCTCCCGGCAGAGCCCGCTTCCGTTTCACCCGGCGAAATCATTGTAGGCGTTGTAGAGCCTGCAAACCTCAAAGCGGCCGTCTGTTGCCGGCGAAGTTGCCGCTGCCGGCGGGCTTCGTCCAGCTTGCGATCACGGGCCGCGTGGATCTCGGCCTGTCGCCCCGCCAACTTGTCCTCGGGCGTCACATAGCCGATCGCACTGTGCAACCGCACCGTGTTGTAGTGGTCCACGTAGGTTTGAATCACACGCCGCGCATCTTCCAGCGACAACGGCGTCAGGGGCCGGATGCACTCTGCTTTGAGCGACTTATGCCAGCGTTCGATCTTGCCGTTCGACTGCGGATAAAACGGCGAGGTGCGCACGTGCGTCATCCCCGAGATGCGAATGAACTCCTTGAAGTCTCGCGCGATGAACTGCGGCCCGTTGTCGGAGATGATCCGCGGCTTGGCTTCCGGGTACTTCTCCTTGGCTCGTTCCAGAATCATCTCGATGTCCGCTTCCTTCATCGACTCCCGCAAATCCCAATGCACCAGATATCGACTGCATCCATCCAGCACGCTGCACAAGTAATAGAACGTGCCCGACAGGTTGATATAGGAAACATCGACGTGCCAGTGCTGGTGCGGCTCCAGCGGCTGCTCGAAGCCCGTCCCCTTGCGCGACGACGACTTACCCTTCCAGCGCGACAGCAGTCCGGCTTGTTTCAGCACCCGCCACACACTCGCCGGACTGACCGCCACGATGTCCTGATCCAGCATCATGAACGTCAGCCGTCGATACCCTTCCAATGGATTTTCCAAATGGAAACCGATAATGGCCTCTTTCTCCCACGGCTCCAGCCAGAAATCTCGGGGGATCCAACCGTTGTGCTCATTCACGCGCCCGTAGCGCTCGCGCCAGTCGTAAAACTTGCTGGCGGCGACGCCCAGCCAATGGACGAATCGGCCGACGCCGATCTCGGTCTTCTCCGACCAGCGCCGGACGAAATCCACCACCTGATCCCGCACATCATGCGGCACCCAGGTCGCGGTCAGAGTTCCCCAAGGCTTTTTTTTAACGCGATGTGCTCCGCCATCAACTCGGCCAGGACCTCGTCCTTGGTTTGCACCTTCTTCTCCAGGAACTCAATCCGTTTCTGCTTCTCCTCCACCTGGCGGCGAGGACGTTCGGTCGTTTGGAAGGCGGCGGCCCCGTTCTCGAAGAACTCTTTCTGCCAGCGGTAGAACACCGTGGGTTGCAATCCCAGTTCCTCGCACAGATCGGAAACCGGAACCTTGTCCAAAAGATGACGCCGTAGAATCGCCACCTTCTCCTCAGCCGTGTAGTGCTTGCGCTCTTTTCGCATACGTTCGCTCCGCTATCTTAACGGACGAACGCTTTCTCCATTTCCAGCTGAGGCGGAACA
>DASYZA010000210.1:0-60007 GCA_035946775.1 Candidatus Sulfotelmatobacter sp.
TGCCAAGGTAAACCTCTATCACGCTCTCGACGGCCGTATCTCGCTCTACTATGGCGAGACCAAACTTCAACACACCCTCGCTCCGCCAGGGTGACACTTTCACGTTGCTGTTAGGGTGACAGAATCACGTTGCTACAACAGTTAGACAAGGTAGTAGATAGCGACCCGCGGGCACTTTATTTCCGGCAGGCGGCGAATGGACTTTTTGTACGCATGGCGTTGCTGACCATGCTGCTGGACGAAGATTAATAGACAAATCGATTGATACACAAATCTCAGGAGAACTTATGTCCGTGATGGAAATGACACGTACCCAGGAACTGATCGAACTGGAAAGCAATTTCGGAGCCCACAACTACCATCCGCTCGATGTAGTGATTGATCGCGCGGAGGGAGTGTGGGTGTATGACGTGGAAGGGAAGAAGTATCTCGACTGCCTGGCGTCGTATTCGGCGGTGAACCAGGGGCATTGCCATCCCAGAATTCTGGAGACGCTCATCGAGCAAGCGCACAAAGTGACGCTGACATCGCGCGCCTTCCGCAATGATCAGCTGCCACTACTGTATCGCGATCTGCACGAACTGACCGGATTCGACATGACGCTGCCGATGAATTCCGGTGCGGAGGCTGTCGAGACGGCAGTGAAGGCGGCGCGCAAATGGGGATACAAGGTCAAAGGCATTCCGGAAGGGAAAGCCGAGATCATTGTCTGCGCGAATAACTTCCACGGACGTACCGTCACGATCGTGAGTTTCTCGAGTGACGAGCAGTACCGCGATGGATTCGGACCATTCACGCCAGGATTCAGGATTATTCCTTACAGAAATGCGGATGCGCTGCGGGAGGCGATCAATCCGAATACGTGCGCGTTTCTGGTGGAACCGATCCAGGGTGAGGCGGGGATCATTATTCCTCCACCGGGATATTTGAAGGAAGCGGCTGCAGTTTGCCGCGGGAATCGCGTGCTGATGATGTGCGATGAAATCCAATCAGGACTGGGCCGGACCGGCGAGTTGTTTGCCTACATGCACGAAGGCATTAAGCCGGATGTGCTGATTGTGGGCAAGGCGCTTTCGGGCGGTTTCTATCCGGTCTCTGCGGTGCTAGCTTCGAAGGAGGTTCTGGGCGTGTTTCGTCCTGGGGATCATGGCAGCACATTTGGCGGGAATCCACTGGCGTGCGCGGTTGCGCGGACTGCTCTTCGTGTGCTGGTGGAGGAAGACATGGTGAGGCGGTCGGCGTCGCTGGGGCGCTACTTCCTCGAGCGGCTGCAAACGATCAAGAGTCCCCATGTGAAAGAAGTTCGAGGCAAAGGACTTTGGATTGGTATCGAGTTGCACAGCGCTGCGCGTCCTTATTGTGAGGACCTGAAAGAAGAAGGCCTGCTGTGCAAGGAGACGCATGATCGCGTCATTCGCATCGCTCCTCCACTGACGATCAGCAGAGAAGAAGTGGATTGGGCTGTGGAGCGGATGCGTAAGGTGATGGAGCGGCGCTGATCTCATAAGATAGTGGGACCTTGAGTTTCTTTCTTTTCTGACACAATCCGGATTTGACATGAGCCGTTTCAAAGGCCCGTATCCTCAGATACTTGCGAGCAATTGTGATTTCAATCACATCGAGGTGTGATTCTCCATCCGGCGTGGGTTTCGGGTGCTCGCTAGTATCAGCCCATCTTGGAACAAGGCTAGAAGGCAAAAGCCTCACGAAAATTCATAGGTAAGCAGGCGGCGTTCAGGTGCCCTCGCAGTCCCTTGTTCGCCGCCAGATCTTAGCCGTGGGGTTCGTTCCTTGAGGGGTACTCGCTGATCCGCGAGTGAAAAGGAGAAGGCCAGATGAAGATGGTCGCGGTTTTCTTATTAACCTTAACTTTAGTCTTTACTCTGCTTTGTCTTACGGCTGTCAATCCTCCGAAAGCCGAAGCTCTTCCCAGCTATGCCCGGCAGACCGGATTGCCGTGTTCCGGCTGTCACTATACGCCTCCGGAACTCAACCCTGCGGGACGGCGTTTCAAATTGACTGGATATGTTGACCGTGCCGACGACACCAAGGTCATAAAGACCGACGGCGCGAAGAAGCGCGCCGCACTCGACCTGCTCGAAACTCTTCCACTGTCGGCCTGGCTCGAGACGTCATTCACGTCAACCAAGTCGTCAGTCCCGGGCACGCAAAACGGCAGCATTGAACTGCCGCAGGATGTATCGCTCTTCCTTTCCGGTGCATGGACCTCACATGTCGGCAGCTTCATGCAAGTGACCTACAACACCCAGTCCGACCACTTCAGCATGGATAACACTGACATACGGTACGCAAAGATCACGAAGTGGGGCGGCAAAGATTTCGTCTATGGTCTCAACCTCAACAACAACCCCACGATCGAGGACCTGTGGAACAGCACTCCGGGGTGGGGATTCCCCTTCGTAGCCGATGACTGGGCGCCGACTCCGACCGCAGCTCCGATCATCTCCTCTCTAGCCCAGGATGTGGCGGGCTTCGGCGGATACGCAATGTGGGACAACCATCTGTATGGAGATGTCGCACTTTACAGATCCGGCCACGTGGGTGCGGCCCAGCCTGTGGATGGAAGTGGCTTCGCCTATAACATCCGCGGACTCGCGCCCTATTGGCGAGTTGCCTGGCAGCAACTGACTGGCAAAACACAGTATGAGTTCGGTACTTATGGCATGCACATGCAGTCGACTCCTGGCGCGATTGCCGGGCCCCAGGACGACTATACGGACTTTGCGTTCGATACCCAGATTGATCGAACCGTGGTTCGAACCGACATACTTTCATTCCGAGCAACCTACATTCGCGAGAACTCGAATCCATTAGCCAGCATTGCACTGGGAGCTGCGTCGCCCGGCAAGCATCACCTGAATACATTCCTCACCAATGCTGAATACCACTTCGGCAACAAGTATTCGGCTTTGTTCGGGTGGTTCGACACCTCCGGCACGATCGATCCTCTTCTCTTTACGCAAGCAGCCGTGAGCGGAAGCGCAAACGGAGATCCCAGAGGATCGGGCTACATTACCAACTTCTCGTATTGGCCGTGGCAGAACCTGCAACTCTCGGCGCAGTACACCGGGTACACAAAATTCAACGGCGGCACCAGCAACTATGACGGAGCCGGCCGCAACGCGAGCGGCAATAACACCGTTTACCTGCTCGCAAGGTTCATCTTCTGAGATCGACATGAATTGACCAGTGCAAATTCAAAAGGAGAAAGCAATGAGAAGCAAAAGATTGGTCTTGATTTTAGTAGTGGCTGGTCTGACTGCGGCAGCGTGGGCCGGCGATATCGAAGGCAAAGTGACCGGCATGAAAGGCAAGTCAGTCGTCTACGTCGATACGATTGCGGGAAAGACTTTTCCTGCTCCAAAAGACCGTCCGGTCATCGATCAAAAAGGTTTGATGTTCTCGCCGCACATTGTCGTCGTGCAGCAGGGGACAACGGTGGACTTCCTGAACAGCGACAACGTCGCCCACAACGTTTTCTGGCCCGCTGTCGGTAATGACAAAAAAGCTGGACACAACCTGGGGACTTGGCCGAAAGGCGAGAAGCGGGCATTCACCTTCGACAAGCCCGGCGCGGTGTCGCTGCTCTGCAATGTGCACCCGGACATGGCGGGCTACCTGATTGTCAGCCCGACACCCTACTTCGCTGAAACCGACGACGCCGGAAACTACAAGATCAAAGATGTTCCCGACGGGAGCTACACGCTCGTCGTCTGGCACGAAGGCGCGAAGAATCAATCGAAACCCGTCACCGTTTCGGGCAGCGGCAAAGCCGATTTCACCCTGACGAAGTAACAGCTGTTGTCGAGTCGTGGATCGGGGAGTGGCCCGCTTGGGGCGCTACTCCCCAGTTCACGAGTGAAAGCGAAGGCCAGCGCAGAACTGCGGAAGCTACCAAGGCAAGGGCGATGCTGAAGCGATTCAAAAACAAAAAAGTCGACGCAGATTGGCTGCACACAAACTTTCCATGCATGATGGCCTGTCCAGCCCACACCAATGCCGGACGCTATGTTGGTCTGATTGCTGAAGGAAGGTTTGAAGAAGCCTACCGTCTGGCACGCGACCCGAATCCTCTGGCCAGCATTTGCGGAAGAGTCTGTGCCCATCCTTGCGAAACGGCCTGCCGCCGCGGTGAAATCGACAAACCCATCTCAATCCGAGCCCTCAAAAGATTTCTCACAGAACAGTATGGGCCGGAGTCGAAGCATCCCATCAACATCAACGAAGGACGAGGCCAGAAAAAGCTTCCCTTCAAAGTCGCAGTGGTTGGCGGTGGGCCAGTGGGTTTGTCGGCTGCTCACGACCTTGCCCTGATGGGCTACTCGGTCACGATCTTCGAAGCCGCACCTGTGGCTGGGGGCATGCTCTACCTTGGGATTCCAGAGTATCGCTTGCCACGCGATGTGGTTGAGGCGCAGGTGCGCGAGATTCTCGAAACCGGAGACATTACTCTTAAGCTCAATCACGCCGCTGGACGCGATTTCAAAATCTCCGATCTTCGAAGCCAGGGTTTCGATGCCGTACTGATCGCCGTCGGCGCGCACCGCAGCCGCGACCTGAGTATTCCCGGCGTCGATCTTGATGGCGTCCACAAAGGCATCGACTTCCTGCTGAACGTCAATCTCGGCTACAAGTTCACGATCGGCAAAAAAGTCATCGTGATCGGCGGCGGCAACGTAGCGATGGACGTCGCCCGATCCGCGGCACGCGAGGTCGTTCGGCAGCATGCCGGTGGCGTGGAAGATGTCGAGCCTTCCGCAGAGAACGTATCGGCGGTCGCCACAAAGGAAATGGTCGACATCTCGCTCTCCGCTCTGCGCATGGGCGCCCGTGAAGTGAACCTCGTCTGCCTGGAGCGCCGCAACGAAATGCCTGCGGCCCTCGAGGAAATCGAAGAGGCCGAAGAAGAAGGCATCATTATTCATCCGGGATTCGGGCCCAAGCGTATCGTCGGAAAAGACGGGAGAGTTTCAGCCCTCGAGACCCTGAAGACGAAGTGGGTCTTCGATCAGAACCGGCGCTTCAATCCTGCTTTCTACGAGAACAGCGAGAGCCAGATCGAATGCGACACCATCATCATGGCGATTGGGCAGGCGCCGCGGCTTGACTTCTTCACTCCAGAAGACAGAGTAGACATTTCTCCTCGCGGATTGATCGCGGTCAATCCGCAGACGCTAATGACATCGGCGCCGGGAATCTTCGCCGGCGGCGACTGTGTGTTTGGGCCCCGCTTGATTATCGATAGCGTTGGCGACGGCAAACGCGCAGCCGTGGGGATTGACGAATACTTGCGCGGTGGAAAGCATCCGGAGCCGGTTATCGAAGTCGAACTACTCAAACGGCATTCGATGCCACTCGGGTACCTCGATCTCAACCGTCAACCGGTTCCGATGCTTCCTCTGGAGCGGCGTACCGGCGTGACTGAAGTCGAAATCGGGTACGACGCTGCATCGGCGATGGCCGAGGCTCAACGCTGCCTGCACTGCTGGGTCAACACAATTTTCGAGGGAACTCCCGAAGATGGCAGTATGTGCATCCTGTGCGGCGGTTGCGTTGATGTTTGTCCCGAGAAATGTCTCGAACTCGTATCGCTCGATCGAATCGCATTCGAACCGGATGCCGTCGAGCACATTCGCGACAATCAGGAATTCTTCGGAGTCGAGTTCGACGAAGTGAAAGCGGATGAACTTGGGGTTGTCACGGGCGCGGCCATGTTGAAAGACGAAACGCGCTGCATCCGTTGCGGCCTGTGTGCTATGCGGTGCCCAGTGGGCACGATCACGATGGAATCATACAACCTGCTTCCGGCGGAGCCGACCGGATTGATCTCGATCGCTGCAATTGGAGCGGGATTGCAGAAGTGAATCCTACGCTGAATTCGCCAAAAGCCGGCGGATAGAGGATAGGAACCCAGATAGAGGAACTATGGCGGATGAAAAGAAAGGTCCGTTGGGAGACGACCTGAACCGACGTCAGTTTTTTACCAAGCTCGGTTTGGGCTCGCTAAGCATCGCTGCTGTAGGTACGGCGGCGTTCTCTTACCAGTATCTCGAGCCGAACGTACTTTATGAGCCATCACCGGTGGTCAATGAAGGCAAGCCGGACCGCTATCCGCTCGATTCGGTCACGCTTGATGTCAACAACGGTATCTACATCATCCACTCGCAGGAGGGCTATTTCTCGCTGAGTGCCGTGTGCACGCACCTTGGCTGCCTGACCGCGTGGAAGCAGGAATTAGGAATCATTGCCTGCCCCTGTCACGGTAGCAAGTTCGAGGAGAATGGGAAAAAGATCGAGGGCCCCGCGCCCAAGCCGCTTCCGTGGAAACGCGTTTGGATCAACGATGACGGCGATCTGCTCGTCGATCGTTCCACTGACGTTCCTGCAATGGCGCGCGATTCCTTCGTGAGGGTCTGACATGGAAAAAATCGTTTCTTCCAAAACGATCGATCAATACTTGGGCGACTTGCAGCAGACGCGGGTGTGGCGATCGATCTTTCGCAGTGGAACGGGATCGAGCACGCTGAAGCGTGCGCTGGCCATTCAGCAGAACGTCTTTCTGCACCTGTTCTCGACGAAAGTTCGCACGCGCGTGTTGAGCGTCAGTGCCACCTGGTATCTCGGCACGCTGACGTTGGGAACATTTCTGATTCTGGTCGCGACCGGCATTCCCTTGATGCTCTACTACCACCCGTCAGCGCCGCAGGCCTATGCCGATACCAAAGACCTGCAGTTCGTGGTTTCTTCCGGGTTATTCCTACGCAACCTGCATCGATGGTCAGCACACGCCATGGTCTTCCTCGTATTCGCGCACATGTTCAAGGTCTTTTATCGCGGAGCCTATCGCACCCCGCGCGAGTTCAACTGGGTCATTGGAGTCATTCTCCTTCTTATTACGCTGCTGCTCAGTTACACGGGATACCTCCTCCCGTGGGACCAACTGGCCTACTGGGCGATCACCGTCGGATCGAATATCGCATCCGCAGTTCCGGTTATTGGCGACAAGATCCACTTCCTCCTGCTTGGCGGGCACGCGGTTAACGCGAACGCACTTCTGCGGTTCTACGTGTTGCACTGCATGATCCTGCCGCTGACCGCGATATTCTTCGTCGCGATTCATTTCTGGAGAATCCGCAAAGACGGTGGGCTCTACAACCACGACAGTGAGCCGGCGACCGTGCGCGCCCGGAATGGCGGTTCCACCTTAGCGAAGGAGGTGAAATAGTCATGGCGGACACGAAAGATTTCGTCGCTGGGGTCGATTCCAACGCCAAAAAATCTCCGCGGCGCATCGTCTTCATTACCCGGCGCACCTCCGCGCAAGTGAAGGCTGAGACGGAAGATCAACTTCAAACCTTTCCCGAAGTCCTGTTCCGCGCGGCTGTTGCCATCATGTCGCTGGCCACCGCTCTGATCTGGATTGCACTGCTTTTTAACGCACCTCTTGAAGGCCTGGCCGACCCTTCGCACACGCCGAATCCGGCAAAGGCTCCGTGGTACTTCCTGGGGTTGCAAGAGATGCTGCACTACTTCCCACCCGTGGTCGCGGGTGTAATGGTGCCGGGTTTGGTCGTGATGGCTCTCATCGTGATTCCATATTTCAAGGTCAACATCGAAGCGGAAGGACTCTTTTTGAAAGACCGGCAGAAACGGCTGCGAATCTTCTACGTCGTAGCAACGGCGCTGTTGTTGTTCCTGCTCTTCTTTAAGGTTTATGCCGCGTTGGTCCCGACGGTGATCATGGCTGCTCTCATGCTCTTGGCAGCAAATAGCGCCCCAGACTCGCCATCGGGCTTCCAACGTTACCTGGCGGCGCGGCCTCTTTCTTATTGGGTGATGACCTGGTTCTTATTCGAACTGGTGGTGCTTACCGCCATCGGTACTTTCTTCCGCGGTCCCGGCTGGTCCTGGGTGTGGCCGTGGCAGGGTTCATAAACATATGAGGATGCGGCGGTCATGAAACAAAAACTTACGTCGCTCTGGCGAACTTTGTTCGGAGATAGCGTACGCGCCTTCGGCGTGGTCAGCCTGGTCTTTCTGGTATCGATGGCGATCGCTCCGGCAAAGAATTTCTTCAGCGAATGGCGTCATTATCAGCACGGCTACCTGAAGACGATCCGGAACCGCAGCGATGCGAATACCCTGCAGCGCCACTTTCAAGGCGGGATCCAGCAGATCTGGCTTCCCGACCTCGGTGTTACCGATCGTTGTACCAGCTGTCACGTCGGCCTGAAAGAAGCCAGTCTGACCGATGTAGCTACGCAACCATATCGCAAGCATCCCGTAATCCCGCACAAGCTTGATCAGTTCGGATGCACGGTCTGTCACCGCGGACAAGGAGCCGCCACCACAGTCTCCGAAGCGCACAACAGCACACTGGCATGGGAGCAACCGATTCTTCCAGCGAAGTACATCGAGTCTTCGTGCGGGGAATGCCATCGCGGAGAGCTGCGCGGAACGCCGCAACTGAATCAAGGCCGTACGTTGCTGGCGCGAGAAGGGTGTCTCCACTGTCATCTGGTGAAACTGCCCGACGGCAGCACGATGAAGCCGACGGATGATCCGCCGTCTCTTTCGCACGTCGCCGACAAGACCACGCGCGAATGGATTTTTGCCTGGCTCAAGGATCCGCAGTCCTATGCCTCGACTGCGACGATGCCCAACTTCAAGCTGACCGACGACGATGCTCGCGACATTTCGGCATTCCTGATTGCCAACAGCACGCCGCTCGCCGGAGATACAGCGACCGTATCCGCCAAAGCATCTGCTGATCCAGCCGCGGGCGCCAGCTTATATGGAGAATCGTTCTGCGCCTCGTGCCACGCCGTGCAAAACGCCGCTGGCAACGTGGTGGGCGGAAATATCGGGCCGGAGTTGACCCGTGTCGGCACCAAGGTGAAACCGGAATGGCTGCAGGCATGGTTGCGCAACCCACGTGTTTACAATCCAGTCACCGGAATGCCTCACTATCGCTTCAACGATGGACAGGTGGCTACCTTGGCGGGATTCCTTCAGGGCAAGGCCGACTCCGATTTCCTCGCCAACGTTCACCTCGATGCGGCGACTCCTGAGCAGATCGCTCATGGCAAGCGCCTGGTGTCGGATTATGGGTGTGCGTCGTGCCACGAAATCGCCGGCATCAAGAGGCCCGAGAACTTCGCTCCGGAACTCAGCCGGATCGGCAGCAAGCCCGTTACGCAGCTCATCTTCTTGCCTGACATGCCGCATGCGCTGCCAGACTACATCGCGGGAAAAATCAAGAATCCTCGCGCATTCTCGCCTGGCTTGAAGATGCCGCAATACACTCTGACCCAGGCCCAGATCGATGCGCTCACCACAGCACTGCTATCCCTGAACGATCGCTCCTACACACTGCCATCTTCTCTCGCAGTGCCGGGCAGGGCAGAGACGGATTATCAGCCTGCCGGCAAAGCAGGAAAGCTGATGACCGACCTCGCCTGCTTCAGTTGCCACCGCATCAACGGACACGGCGGCGATATGGCTCCCGACCTCACGTGGGAAGGAAGTGCCGTTCAACGTGACTGGCTCGTGCAATTCTTCAAAAACCCGGGCACGCTGCGCCCCGCCCTCATTCGCCGCATGCCGCGCTTCAATGTGACGGACGAGGAAGCGAATGCGCTCTCTGACTACATTCTGACTGTCTATCAGAATCCCGCTGTCGATCGCGACGGGATGCCTCTAAGCGGATATCCGCAGGGACAAATCGAACTCGGCAAGCAACTGTTCTACGGCAAGTACTCTTGCCAAGGCTGCCACATCGTCGATACCAAAACAGACAAGGGCTACATCGGACCAACCCTGACTCATGTTGGATCCCGGCTGACTGCGGCGTGGATTTACCAGTGGTTGAAGAACCCGCAATCCTTGCGGCCGGGTACTGTTGAACCCAACCGCGCCATGAGCGATGAAGATGCGCATGCAGTGACCGCCTTCCTTATGTCGCAAAAGGGTGGAGAGAAATCTTCGGCTCCCACAAAGAAAGCAAGCCGTCGGGCACACACCGAGGAGGTCGCGAAGCGATGAAAACAACTCTGGCATTACTGATCGGTCTGGTGCTTCTGGCGACCTCTTGCTCGCGAAAAGCTCAATCCGCTCCTCCGACCGCAGTCAAATTCGGCTCAGCGATCGTCGAATCCAGCGGCGGAAAGCAATTCGCGCAAACGGGAAGCCTGTTGCCGCAGCCAATCGTGGTGCAGGTCAACGATGAGCAGGGAAGCGGAGTCGCCGGCGCACTCGTTGAATTCTCCGCAGCGCCAGGGGTGACGTTCGATCCGCCGCGCGGTGTGACCGACTCCAGCGGACAGATGACGACGAATGTCTCGCTCGGAGGCATGGCGGGACACTACCAAATCGTGGCTTCGACTTTCGACAAGTCCAACAAGAAGATCGAACTCAAGCTCGACGAGATTGCGCTCGGCTATCAGCAGACTCTAGGACGACGCCTGAACGATCAGTACTGCGATCGCTGCCACAACTCCGAGTCCACGGCTGAGCGGGTATCGAATTACGACAACCTTGATGTGAAACCGCATGCATTTACGGAAGGTGACACGCTGAACAAAATCAGCGATGCCGATCTTACTGCCATCATCACGAACGGCGGACCGGCGCTGCAGAAGTCGGCACTCATGCCCGCCTGGGGAAATACGCTGAGTAAGCCGGAGATCGAAGCTTTGATTGCCTACATACGCGCGGTCTCTGATCCACCCTCCAGAAGCTCAAACGGGCCCGTCTACACAGCGTCCGGTAAATAGCCGATGTGTTGCTTAGGCATCCCTGTTTGGCCATCGTCGCGGCGGAGAATCAGGTGCGCTCACCGGGTTACAGCAGTGTTCCGAATCTCGGATAGGATGGTGGAGGAGCGTCTGTGTGACACTGGATGGCTGGAGGTCTTCGATTGCGGACGGCATACCACGTCTGGCAACCATAGCTAGTCGAGACAGCTACGCACTCCAGCCAGCGTGACATCATTTCACGTACACCATGCAAAGCAAGCGTCAAGATGCGCCAGTTGCCCGGCATTCGGAGCCGTCAATGAATGCAAGTTGTTGATCGGAAAGCATTTTATCTATCCTGGAAGGTTGCTTACCACTTGCCAACGACGTCGAGGACCAGTTAGCTCTGTTGCGAATATTTAGTTGAGTTTCGTGGTTGTCCGTACAGGTCCGTAAGCACTGCTGAAATTCGCAACATTCTCGTCATGCACTGGTCGACTGGACGCTCCCGCCATGTACCTCCGCAATCTTTGTAGGAATCGGTTTTAAGCCCAGAATCGAAAGTGAGCCTTCCCCCCGCTCCCGACACTGTCGGAGTCTTCAGGATGGGCTCCATGACAGACAATGAAAAACAATTGGACGCGAGAGTGTTCAACCCCCTGTTTTTCGGCCGCAGCAATTTTGCTCGTCTTGGCAGGCGTCATTTCACTGACGGGATGCCAGGGCGTGAGCGCCGCCGGTAATTCCAGCCAGCCTCCGCCGAGCGGAAGCTTGGCGCTGGGAGTGGGAAGCCTTAATTTTGGGACCATCACTGCGGGGAGCAGCAAGACCCTGACGGTCTCCGTCACCAATAGCGGACAAGCGTCAGCTTCCGTTAACGCCGCCTCGGTGTCGACGCAATACTTCACGGTTACGGGGCCTACTTTTCCCCTTACGCTCAATGCCGGCCAGAGCACGGCCATCAACATTCAGTTCTCACCAAATGCAACCGGGGCGTTCGGTGGCACCGTTTCCTTTACGACCAGTGTTACGGATCAGACGTTGAGCCTAGTGCTCTCAGGTACGGGAACCGATGCCGTGGGTCAACTGTCCGTCTCGCCGAGCACGCTGGCTGTTGGCAGCGTGGCGGATGGCAGCAGCGGAACTGCTAGTGGAACGCTCACAGCCACAGGGGGCAGCGTCACCCTTAATTCGGTGAGTTCGGACAACTCGGTATTCACGATCAGTGGGCTTGCACTGCCGACCACGATCGCGGCAGGACAGAGTGCGCCGTTTACAGTGACGTTCACTCCGACGACGACTGGGTCAGCAACAGCAAACCTCACCTTTAGCAGCAATGCCTCAAACTCAAGTCTGACTGCGACAGCAACCGGTACGGGAACGGGAACGGTCACACTAGGTCAGTTGTCCGTTTCGCCAACGACGCTGGCTATTGGGAATGTCACCATAGGAAGCAGCGGAACAGCGACAGGAACGCTGACGGCGAGCGGGGCCAGCGTTACGGTGAACTCAATAAGTTCGGACAACTCCGCCTACACGGTGAGCGGACTTTCCTTGCCGGCGACGATTGCTGCCGGGAGCAGCGCATCGTTTAAAGTTACGTTCAAACCGACAGCTTCGGGATCTTCCAGCGCTACATTAACGATCAACAGCGACGCATCCAATTCCGTTCTCACTGCGACTGCGACCGGAACTGGTACGACTGCAGTGGGTTCATTGAGTGTTTCCCCGACGACCATTGCGGTCGGGACCGTGACAGTGGGTTCAAGCGGAACCGCGACGGGAACGCTGACTGCAAGCGGCGCGAGCGTCACGGTAAATTCAATCAGCTCCAACAATGCGGCCTTTACGGTGAGCGGGCTTTCACTGCCAGCCACGATTGCAGCGGGGAAAAGCGCGTCCTTCACAGTCAAATTTACTCCGACTGCATCCGGTTCTTCCAGCGCGACGCTGACGATCAATAGCAACGCATCGAACTCGACGTTGACGGCAACAGCCACAGGCACGGGCACGGTGGCGGTCGGCTCATTGAGCGTGTCGCCGACGACGATTGCTGTTGGAACTGTCACGGTAGGTTCGAGTGGAACCGCAACCGGAACGCTGACCGCAAGTGGCGCGAGCGTCACAGTAAATTCGATCAGCTCAAGCAATGGTACGTTCACGGTGAGCGGACTTTCACTGCCGGCAACGATAGCGGCAGGGAAGAGCGCGTCATTCACAGTTACATTTACGCCGACTGCGTCCGGATCTTCCAGTGCCACGTTGACGATCAACAGCAACGCGTCGAACTCGACGTTGACAGCAACAGCCACAGGCACGGGTACGGTGGCGGTTGGCTCATTAAGCGTTTCGCCCACGACGATTGCTGTCGGAAGCGTTACAGTGGGCTCGAGTGGGACCGCGACGGGAACGCTGACGGCGAGTGGGGCCAGCGTCACTGTAAATTCCATCAGCTCCAACAACTCTGCGTTTACCGTCAGTGGGCTTTCACTGCCGGCAACGATTGCGGCAGGAAAGAGCGCGTCGTTCACAGTGACATTTACGCCGACTGCGTCCGGATCTTCCAGTGCGACGTTGACGATTAACAGCAACGCATCGAACTCCCCATTGACTGCGACCGCGACGGGAACGGGCACGAACCCGGTGGGTACGTTGAGCGTTTCTCCGACGACGATTGCCGTTGGGACTGTGACAGTCGGATCGACCGGAACCGCAACCGGAACGCTAACTGCGAGCGGTGCGAGCGTGACAATCACGGGCGCAAGCATCAATAACTCGGTATTTACGGTGAGCGGCCTCACACTGCCGAAGACGCTTGCGGCAGGGGCAAGCACAAACTTCACGGTTACTTTCACTCCGACTGCGGTGGGCGCTGTTTCAGCAACGCTGACTTTCACCAGCAATGCTCAGCCTTCGACAACGACCGCGACGGTTACGGGTACAGGAGCCTCGTCCTCGACCCCACATTCGGTGAACTTGTCCTGGAACGCCAGTACATCCTCGAATATTCTCGGATACAACGTGTATCGGTCGCTGTACAGCAGCAGTGCCTGCGGAAGTTACTCGAAGATTAACTCGCTACTCAATACGGGTACGCTCTACACGGACTCGTCGGTGGTGAATGGAACGTCGTACTGCTATGCAGCGACCGCGGTGGATACCAGCAACAACGAGAGTTCGTATTCAAACATTGTGTCGAACGTGCAGATCCCGATTAACTAAAGGTTAGATTAAGGGATAAAAGCCGGCTGGGTTCGTTAAGTCAGCCGGGTTCGATTGCAGAAAGAATTCGGTAGGAGTAGAACGGTGACGGAAGGCTGCGCTTTCAGCCGCCTCTGTCTCCCAAAGGTGAATAGCACGGACTGGAACTAGGGCACTCCAGGTATTGGCCTTGTGCACTTTCGGTCGATGTACCTCGGAAACCTTTCGGCTGCCCATGCGGACATTTGAGAATTGAGGGTGAGCATTCCCTGCTTTCCGGCCCGAGTCGGAAGACGTTAAGGGTGCGCTCCGTTACTCATATGAAGAACAATTGGACGAGAGAGCATTTGGCGGTCACCCTGCTGATCCTGGTGGGTGTGATGTCGCTTACCGGTTGTCAGGGCGTTAGCGCCAACAATTCCAGCCAGAGCGGCGGTGGTGATGTTGGCCAGTTGTCAGTGACGCCGACGATCGCCATCGGCAATGTCGCGGAGGGAAGCAGTGGATCGGCAGCGGGAACCCTCAGCGCCACTGGTGCAAGTGTCATTGTGAGCGCAGTGAGCTCCAACAACACGCTATTCACCGTAAGCGGACTCTCTCTGCCCCAAACGATCGCAGCCGGCAGCAGCGCGTCTTTTAACGTGACGTTCAGTCCCACGACGGCAGGGGCGCAAACCGCAACCTTGACCTTTACCAGCAACGCCCAAACGTCTAGCACGAGCGCTAAGGCGACGGGCACTGGAGCGGCGGCTTCCACACACTCGGTCAATCTCTCGTGGAATGCCAGCACGTCGGCGAACATCCAGGGATACAACGTGTATCGAGCTTCTTATAGCAGCGGCTCCTGCGGAAGCTATGCGCAGATCAACTCCCTGCTAAATACAGGTACGCTGTATACGGATTCGGGAGTGCTGAACGGCAACTCGTACTGCTACGCGTCAACCGCAGTGGATACGAGTAATCAGGAGAGTGGGTTTTCGAACGTGGTTTCGAACGTGCAGATTCCGGTGAACTAGTCGTTCACGTTTGACGCAAAGAGAAACGGCTGGCCGGTTGACCCAAAACCCTTGAGTCCACTTCTGAAACTGCGCTTTTCAAGTGAGTGTTATCGTCCGACCGCTGATCGTAGAATTTGAGATTCGAATAATCTTGCAAGGGGGCGCACACTCGCGGCACACCGAGAACATCAAGAAACGGCACGGGACCGTCTGCGAAGAAATTCCCTGCAACTCTGCGTAACCAGCCGCGCGCAATCCCGTAAGACACGGCATCACATCGGGATAAAGGTCGTCGGGGCGAAATGAATCGCTTTCACGTTGCGCTAACGGCGCGCTGGTGTTCCCAATTCCTATCGAATGGACTGAGATTTTGGGCCGAGAAGCGGGGAAATCGGTGATCCCAAATCGGGGGGGTTGCCTCGACATTGACGCGGAAATCGCATCCAGGCAATTGAGGTTACTGAGATGAACCTTCTTTCTGGAGTGCCTTGCGCGCAATCAGTCCGAAGCCTTTGGCACTGGCTGACTCTTGCAAGGCACGCAACTGGAGCTGGTCCTGCGCACCATGTTTCGTTTTGTTCGCAAGTTCTGCCATCGCCAGCTCATCTGACAGCTCGATACCGACAAATCCAGAACGGTGCGCATCACCTGCAACTCGCTGAAATAGCGCACGTGAGGCATCTGGATGGTCGGAGGCCAGCACCACACGGCCTGAGGCTAATTCGAACTGTAGACGAAGAAAACGGTTCTGGGTCGCATTTGCGAGCGCTTGAGCTGCTTCCATTTCCTTTTGAGCTTCGCCTTGCTTACCCTGCGCGAGTAACGCATCAATCAGTGCAATGCTGGCACTGAGTTCATCGTCAGCTTGTTTCTCCGTGTGAAACTGTTGTTTGCACTCCCGCACCGATGCTTCCGCATCCGATGCATGACCTTCCTCAATGGCCAGTTTCGCCAAAGACACACGGCTTTCAGCTGCAGTCTGTTTCTCTCCGGCTTGATTTCTAAGCGTAAGAGCTTCTTCGTAGCGCGTCCGCGCCAAGGCAAGATCGCCCCGATCCAACGCTACATCTCCCATCCCGCTGAGCACATATGCAGTTGCATCTTTGTCTTCAATCTTGCGTGCAATCACTTCGGCCTTCCGGTAGTCCGCCTCCGCCTTGCCGAGTTCGCCAGTTTGCCTCCAGATGTCTCCCAAGCTGTCCAAATTAAGGACTACGCCCTCTTGGTCATCGATAGCCTGATATTCCGGAATGGACTGCTCCAACAGTCTCTTCGCTTCCATTAGATCGCCTTGAGAAAGACGAGCGTCAGCAAAATTGCTGAGAGCGGTGGCGACGCCATCCCGGTTGCCAACCTGCTTAAATTCCATTACTGCCTGTTGGAGCATTTGCGCGGATTCTGCGATATCGCCCCGTAGATAGTAGAGAGCCGCGAGGTTGGTGCGCATCATGGCTTCGCCGTTGGGGTCTTTGGCGGCCTTACCCGCCTCAAGGGCATTCTTGCAGACATCAATTGCCTCCGCGGATGCTCCTATAGCAGGTTCTTGCTGACACAGAATGCCGTACGTGCGACTGACAATGACAGGTGATCCTTGTGCACTCGCTTTTTCGATCGCTAATTTGGCTGCGGCTTGCGCCTTGGTGAAGTCTCTATTGATCCATGCAGAGGCCTCTGTCATATCAATTCGCGCGTCGTCGCCAAGAGGCGGTGGGAGCTGCCGCAAGGCTGCTAACGTCTGCAGTGAGTCCGCGGCACTGAGATGCATTTGCGCGGAGACGAACAAGAGACCGTAGTCCAAATTGTCAGGGAAAAGACGGGACAGAGAGCGGTAGGTCTCAACGGCTTTGGGCCATTGTTCGACGGTCCTCTGATATTGTCCCTCGACCAGCAGGCGCTGTTCTTGCGAAAGCTGATTCGAGAGGTCTAGTGCCCGTCGAGCTTCCGCGCGTGCTTTGGCATCATAACCGGTGTGCCACCACACGTCCGATAGGGCTGCATGAGCGAGCGGGAAAGCGGGGTCTGCCGCGATTGCCTTGCTCAGCAAGTCGCGTGCCGCAAAGTAGTCGAATGCCCACAGTCTTCCTCGTCCCTCGGCGTACAGGCGGGCTGCCTTTTCGTTGGACGGAAGAGCTGCTCTTGTGGCAATTTCGATTCCTTCGGAAGGTGCAGCCACACCGAGACTCCGCCGCAGTTTCCCGCCCAAATTGGATACCAGGTTGAAGAGGTCGTTCTCGTCACCTGAAACGGATTCCTCGGCGATCGTTTCCCCGCCGGCGGTGTCTTGAAGGCGAACGTCAAGCCGAATCCTACGCCGGGGGTCAGCCGGAACCATCGTGTACGAGCCTACGACAACCAGGTCCGCGCCCGGGTTGGTTCGCAAACGTTGCAAGGTAGATTTGCCCAGCGAATCTTCGTCGCTGAGTGGCAACTCACTCTTGGCCCGCGCGACGTCCTCTCCGGCGACCATTCGGAGTTCTCCGCCGGCGGCCAGTTCTGTATTCAACATTTCACAGACAGCGGAAGACAGCCAATTGTCCTCTGACCGCCCAGGCAAATTGCGGAAGCCGAGCACTGCAACCGAACGACGCACGTGAATTCGGGGGATCAACGCTCCGGCCTGGGCTGTGGAGCGCGAAGCCCCATGCCTCGCGCGGAGAGAATAAAGCGCCGTGCCCACCAACAACAATACGAGAGCGCCAATGATCAACCCGTGTTTTGTCGCGTAGAGGTTTGGGTGGGCTGCGGACACAGAGGGCGCCGCAGGAGTTGGGTTGGTGGAATCAGGAGCGTGTGTGCTCTGGACCTTAACGGGTGCGATGAACCGGTAACCGCGCCGCGGGATGGTTTCGATAAATCTGGGATTACCGGCATCATCCCCAAGAGCTTCTCGCACCTTCAGTACCGCCACTCCCAAGCTCTTATCGAACTCGACAAAGGTATTTTGCGGCCATAGTCGATTCCGAATCTCTTCTCGCGAAACAATATGTCCGGCGCGTTCCACAAGTAATAGCAATAGCTGGAAAGGTTGTTCTTGCACGCGCACGCGTATCGAATCTCGCGTCAGTGTGCTATTGCCCGGGTCAAGCACGTAAAGCCCAAAACTGTAGCTAATTTCCGGGTCAGGAGAATTGTCTGTGGGAGAGGCCTTCATACGCCGGACGAGACTTTTGAGCGTCGAGTTTAGCACGGAAACGAGCTAAAACGAGTTAATCCGACCCGCTAAACCTGCAAAAGAGAAAGAGTTAGTGGTTAACCCACAATTTGCCGTCAGTTGGTTTGCAAATTCCTTCTGCTGGACGCAAATTCCCATCGTTGCAATCGATCGATCGGAGTTCGACGGCGGAGGGAATGAAGATGAGCACCTGCCAATCTTGCGGTGCAGCTTTGGCCGAGGGCACTCGCTTCTGTCAGTCCTGTGGGTCACCGAAACAGTTCGGGGGAGGCGTTTCGGTGCCCGCATCGGAAGGTTCGGGTGCGGTCGTTGCCATATCTTCACCGGCAAGCATTGAACAGAAACCGATGGATACGAACCTCGTGGGAGCACTGACTTATCTCGCGGGATTCATTACCGGAATCGTGTTTCTGGTGCTTGATCCCTACAAGTCGAACTCCTTCGTTCGGTTCCATGCCTTCCAGTCGATTTTTTTCAATATCGCGTGGGTAGTGTTTTGGATCGCTTGGATGATTCTCTCGGCCGTCCTAACGCCTTTGACGGCCGGCATCTTTGGCGTGATTGCTGTGCCATTGATGCTGATTTTCACCCTCGCGGGATTTGGAATCTGGATCTTCCTGATGTACCAGGCTTATCAGCAAAGGCTTTTCAGGCTGCCGATCGTGGGTAAGTTTGCCGCCCAGCACGCGGGCGTAAGGCTGTGATATCGGTCGTACTTGCAGAAGAAGAGGAGAGAGAATGACACATTTTTTCAAAGTGGCGGCAGTCTGGGTTGTGTTGTCAATCATCGCGTTCGGACAGGCGCCGGGCAAGACGCGCACCTACTACATTGCGGCGGATGAAGTGGACTGGGATTACGCACCCGGCGGCGTCAACAAGATGATGGGCATGAAATTCGAAGGCTATTCCAAAACCTTCGTTGAAAAAGGCCCTCATCGTATCGGGACGGTATATCGCAAAGCGCTGTATCGCGAATACACCGACGGTACATTCAGCCAGTTAAAGCCACGGCCTGCTGAATGGGAGACCGCTGGAATTCTGGGTCCAATTCTTCGCGCCGAAGTCGGCGACACGATCAAAATTCTTTTTAAGAACAACGCGGCCCGTCCCTACAGCATGCATCCGCACGGAGTTTTCTATGACAAAAATTCCGAGGGAGCACCCTACGATGACGGAACATCCGGCGCTGACAAGGAAGACGATGCTGTGCCTCCCGGCAAGACTCATACCTACACATGGAAAGTTCCCGAGCGCGCAGGGCCTGGTCCAAACGATCCCAGTTCGATCGTTTGGCTCTACCACTCGCACACAAGCGAACTCAAAGACGTAGAGAGCGGACTGATTGGCGCAATGATTATCACCCGCCGCGGCATGGCCGACTCTGACGGCAAGCCAATAGATGTGGACCGCGAATTTGTCTGCCTATTTCTCCTGTTTGACGAGAACGTGAGTTGGTACCTCGACCACAACATCCAGACATTCACCAGCGACCCGAAGGGTGTGAAGAAACTGGAATTCGCTCCGGTAGACGATATGGGCAACTTCTCGGGCGTCGGTTCAGGATTCACGGTTGCCAATGCCAAGTTCGCGATCAACGGCTACATCTACGGAACTGGCCCGATGATGACCATGAAGAAAGGAGAGCGAGTCCGCTGGTACCTGGTTGCGCTTGGCGAACAGTTCAGCGTCCACACTCCGCACTGGCACGGCAACGTCGTCTTGCATGACGGCAAACGCACAGACGTCGTTCCCCTGATGCAAGCACAGATGGAAACCGTGGACATGGTTCCTGACAATCCCGGCATCTGGATGTTCCATTGCCATATTGACGACCACATGGATGCGGGAATGGCAACGGTATACAAGGTCGAGCCATAGCCGATGAGCCGATGAACTTCGACACGGTGGGATGACGATGAACCAGCATCATCTTGTGGTCAAACAGAGTTCGGTTGCTGACCTTTGGGCAACCGAGGAGGCCGATTGGCAGCGGTCTCACAGTTACAAACCAGTCGCGCGGCTAACGATGGTGCTGACGTGGCCACGACTGCACAGAGCAACTAGTCGATGTGGGGTGGAAAGTGAGACTCCCACATTTTTCACTCTCGCGGCCGTCGTCGGACTCCTCCTCGCGTTCGCCATCGTACTGCTCGGGACGGGCTACTTGTCCGGCGTTTTGGTGCAAAGGATCCGAAGTCTGCCGCATTACAACCAACCGCAGGCTCAGTACTCCGATGTTGGGAAGTGGCAGGGAGATAGATAGCAAAGCAAGGCCGCTCGCTTAACCGCACAAGCAGCAAGCAGCGGTTCGGTGGCGGAGGACAGCGCATACGCGGAATCGGAAAACAGACGCTACGAATCACGCTTTGTTCACGACCTGGAGTCAACATGAAGAAAGTTCCTCTGATTTCACTTGGCGTTCTGAATTGCGCAATGCTTATCGTCGGCGCAAACGCACAGTCACTAACATCAGCGCCGAAGCCGTCCGCTGAAATTGCTGGACTTACCAAAGCCCTGGACGGCAAGTGGGTGCTCAGTGTGAAATTTGAGCCTAGTGCCACAGTCCCGAATGGCCTGGTCAACTCTGGAGAAGAGACGTGGCGTCCCGGGCCGGGTGGATTCACATTGCTGGAAGAAGAACATTTGCGCACGCCCGAGGGTGATCTCTCTCTCCTCGGAATCCTATGGTGGAACACCGCGAACAAAGCTCTCCATGGAATGGAATGTCAAAACCTGCTGCCGTACACATGCGACGTGAAGGGTGCGCAGAATGACGTCACCATGAACTGGGATGGCAAACAGTTCGTCATCGACGAAATAGAAACGTCGAAAAGCGGCAAGAAATCTGCGTGGCACGAGGTCTGGTCAGATATCACTCCCAATTCGTTCACGCAGACTGGGGAATATGGCGATCCGGGCGGACCCCGGAAGCGTTTATTCACGATTCACGCTACGAAGGTTACGTATAACCAGATCAAGAACGATCAGTCACAGTCCGATGACGCCGGGCCGGCACCGGAGATGCAAAGTCTTGCAAAGGCTCTGAAGGGCAACTGGTCCACAACGTATGAATTCGCTCCCGGTGGCATTTCTCCGGTCGGGGGAACTGGCACCGGTGAAGAGAACTGGCGAACCGGCCCGGGTGGATACGTTCTGATGGAAGAGGAGCACGTGCGTGCTCCCTCCGAAGAAATGTTTCTTATCGCCTTTCATTGGTGGGATAAGACCACCAATAGCTTACGCGGAATGCTCTGCAACAATTCTGGTCCAGCCGCTTGCGATTTCAATACTTACTCAAATAGTTCTCTGAAGTGGGATGGAAAACAGCTGACGATCGACATGGAATTCCCGCAAGGCGGCAAGAAAATGAGGTGGCACGAAGTGTGGGCGGGCATCACGGCGACTTCGTTCACGCAGATAGGCGAGATGGGCGAAGTGGGCGGCCCGCTGAAGAGAGCCGTCACAATTCGCGGGACTAAGAGCCAATCCGGTAGAGCCATCGAGGAGAGAACTGGTGAAGATATAGCGAAGCAAATGCGGGCGTCTTTCGATGCTCTGCCTTCTGAGTGGGTGACTGAACAGAACGTAATGGATCCGATCTGGGAGCCCCTCGGATACAAGGGCGTCAACTATTACGCCTATGGTAGGTCGCAATCCGGCAAAAGCTTTGCGGCGCGCAGTGACCCCAGTTCCTCGCTTTACCAGGCCTGGCTTGGAGCCTACGTGATCGTTGGAGGAAAATCCGTCTTTGGATCAGGTGAGAAGGACGCTCAGTGCGCGGCATTCGTAAAGCTTGCCGAGTACGACCAGCAATCTTGGCTCGCCGCGATGGGCGATCCTCATCCGTTCGCTGATTTTTCAGGGAAGAGGCACTTTTTAACTGTTCCGATCGATGGTTCTGAACGAACAGGGTGTTCGCTTGACGGAGCAACTCACAGCGACCTTAGTTCTGCAGACACTCCTCTGGTGAAACACATGGGCATGCCGGCAGAAGCTGAATGGAAGCATCGAGTATCTGCCTTTCACAACCTGGACCTGCGCATCGTGGGGGCCTGGTGGTACGACCCACGGCGCGATATATCGGTAATCGTCTATACAGCCTCTTCAAGATTCAAGAATCGGGCGGGGCTGGTCACGGACAACGACGCCGCCATTGCAAAATCTCTACGCCAACCTATGCAGCAAACAAAACTGGTCGACGCAAAGGCACATCCATGAACCGCAGAGACCTACTCGCAGCTAGCGCAGGATTGACGCTCACCAGGTCTCCTTTCCGTCTTGCTTTTTCCCTGCAAGCTTCGGAGGAAAGGAAGCACGCCTTACTACGAGAGTCGAACCGTCCTCCCGTGCTGGTCCGCTCTGGCTTTACGCGTAAACCCAACGGCACCGATGAGCGCGCGCCCTCGCCGTCAGGGATGTTCGATACTGAGGTTGTCCGCTCCTCCGACTCTGAGGGGCGTCTTGCAGTCTTTGTCTTTCCGCCAGCAGACCATCTCCGTTACCGGGGGCCCCGCTTCACATGCATCACGAGCAGGATGAATGGATCTATGTCATGACTGGTGAATTCGTAGCCGAAGTTGGGGGCGAGCGCATGCGTCTGAAACCTGGCGACTCCTTGCTGATGCCGATGAAAGTCCCGCACCGCTGGAGTGTTGCGCAGGATCCTCACTGTGGCGCCATTCATCTCTATACCCCAGCCGGATTAATGGAAACAGAATGGGCGCCGGTTGCACAAAGCGAAGATCCAGAAAATCAGGAATCGCGTAAAGCCGAATTTGAACGGCATGGATTGACACTGCTAGGAGCGCCACTCAGCAAAGAAGAGATCGATCGTATCTTCTAATGGTGTAGACAACATTGCAATCGATCCGGGACGCGAGTCGAGGAGCCAACGATGAAACAATCCTTTCATTTTCCCAGGTTGTCTTTCGCCACATGCCTCGTTTTGATGATGACCTTTTTCTGTGAATCTCGGGTATGGCCCCAGACCAGCGCCGAGCCGATCATCGATATGCATTTGCACGCGAAGCGCGCCGATGAGCTTGGGCCACCACCGGTTTATATCTGCGCTCCTTTTTCGAATTGGCCGGTCAAGGACCCTCTTGAGAATGCCCAAACTTACTTTGTCCGCGTACAGATCAAGCCCACATGTCCAGCGCCGCTGCGTTCTGGTTTGAATGACGAAGACCTGATGCGACGCACGCTTGGAATTCTTAAGGCGCGAAATGTGACCGTGGCAGTCACGGACGGCGATCTCGAGGTCATGGAAAAATGGAAGCAGGCATCCGAGGGCCGCATTCTCCCAGCGATTCCGTTCGATCCGGAGTCGGGGAAAGCAACCGTTGAGGAATTGCGCCAATTAGTCAAAAACAAGCGCGTGATGGCGTTTTCGGAGATCAGTTCGCAATATGAAGGAATTGCGGTTACTGATCCTAGGATGGAACCCTATTTTGCGCTCGCGGAAGAACTCGACATTCCGGTAGGCATTCATATGGGACCTGGGCCCCCAGGAGCCCCCTATATCTTCGCGCCTAACTACCGCATGCGGCTGTCGAGCCTGTTAACGCTTGAGGACGTCCTTGTGCGGCACCCCAAACTTCGGATTTGGGCGATGCACGCAGGCTGGCCCTTGGCAGACGACACTATCGCCGCTCTTTATGCCCATCCTCAACTTTATGTGGACATCGGGGTCATCGACTACGCTTTTCCTCGCAAGCAGTTCTACGATTTTTTACACCGTTTAATCGACGCCGGCTTCGAAAATCGCATCATGTTTGGTTCCGACCAAATGGTTTGGCCGGACGCGGTCTCAGCCGCAATCGATACGATTCAGAATGACCCCGCGCTATCCTCCAAGCAAAAGCGCGACATCTTTTACAACAACGCCGCTCGATTTCTACGGCTCAATCGATAGGCGAACAAGTTCGTTGGAACGGTTCGTTACCAAAGGTGCATTCGTGTACGAGGTTGGAGGCAGGTTGTACAGGGTGGTGGAAGGTGGCAGCTTGACCCGGCCGCCGGCGGTTCTCGTAATGCTGGCTCGCCCCGGAGGGGCTCGCCTTCCGCCCGGTTGTTGCAAAGAATATCGGCAATGGCAACTAGATAGAGGCTGACAGAGACGGGGCAGCCTGCTCGTTTTTCATCACAGGGGGCCTGTCGTATTGTCGGCGACAGATTCGATAGTTCGCCTGTAATTGCCGCCTCTGCCGAGTCCGCTTCAGGTCTAGCTCACCCTTGATGTCCGCCGTCGCGCGATCAGCTCGCTTTCTTACGACTCTCTTTCTCGCTGGTCAGCACTGCGACGCCCGTGGCATGAGGCTGGGCGCTCGGAATCTGTTCTGCCTGCTGGGTGAGCCAGGTTTCGAAACGGATCTCGCCGAGCCGAGCGTTGTTGCCCGGAACCAGTGTTTTCTCGCTGAGTTTTGCTCCGGCGTAACGCGCGTTTGGGTCAGCAATGACTTCGCGGGCATCCCTCAGCGAGGCCAAACGCCGCCGGACTAGTTCGTCCACGCGAAATTGCTCCGGCCCTCCAATTTCGACGATACCGTTCACCGGCGGGCCTACCGCAACCCTTGCCACTCCGCTCGCGACATCGTCGGCAGCCATTGGCTGGAAAAGCACAGGAGGCAGATGCACTTTGTCGCCGACCATGGAAATGTCGGCAAGCCCCTTGAGGAACTCAAAGAATTGCGTCGCGTGCACGATGGTGTAAGGGACAGAAGATTCCGTGATCAGCTTCTCCTGCGCGATTTTGGCCCGGAAATAGCCACTCTCGGCGAGTTGCTGCGTTCCTACAACCGATAACGCAACATGATGCCGTACGCCTGCGGCCGTTTCATGGGTGAGGAGGTTCCGGGTTGATGTTTCGAAGAACTTTAGCACAGCTGCGTCCTCCCAGTCGGGAGAGTTTGATACGTCCACCACTACATGAGCGCCTTTCAGCGCTTCGGCCAGTCCCTCGCCCGTAATCGTGTTGACCCCTGTATTGGGTGCTGCCGCTACTGCTTCATGCCCGTGTTCGCGGAGTTTGTTGACAAGCTTTGATCCAATAAGTCCAGTGCCGCCGATTACTACGATTCTCATAATTCTCCTTTCATAATTGACCATCGCTCTTGTTCTCGCAAAGACACAACTGCCTGCCGACTTGCGACGTCTGTGGCTCGGGCACGCCCGAATCAAATGATTAGAGGTGGTTGTTGTTGGCAGCTTGTACAAAGCCGCGACCAATTGATCGCAGCTACTTCACAACTAATCAGTCTTTCGGATTGTTTACGCTAGATCGGGTGTCTTCCATAAATCAATACTGTGCATTACGTATGTCAAGTCTGGACATAGAAGTTGCTGTAAAAGAGGTTTCATTCCCTTGACGCTCCTGCGGAAAATCCTTGACTACTTCCGATGTGCTCGCCTTTCGAGAGCGGACGGGAATCCCCTTCAGCTATAAAGGTGCGGAACAAATGAAACAGCGAAGGATTAGCAATATAATGTCTGCCACGCGACGCTGCTTATGCTTGGTGGGTTCAAGGGATCCGATTCAATATCAGCCCGGTTCATGCTTGGGCTGTTCTTTGCTTGTCTGCTCGTGTCCGCGTATTACCTCCGGAGTCGCTCGGGGGAAGAAGTACATTTCAGCCGCGATATCCGTCCCATCCTGAATCAAAACTGCATACAGTGCCACGGAGGAGTACGCCAGAAGAACGGAGTTTCGTTCTTATTCCGGGAAGAGGCATTGGGTAGGGGAAAATCGGGCAAGCGAACGATTGTGCCGGGAAAGCCTGATGAGTCCGAACTGATCGCGCGGGTTACCTCTTCCGATCCTGACACCCGGATGCCGTACCACGCGCCACCATTGTCACCGCAACAAATTGATTTGCTACGGCGATGGATCAAGCAGGGCGCAAAATGGGAGGATTACTGGGCATTTGTTGCGCCCAAGCGGCAGGCTCTTCCTGCCGTCAAGCGCAGCGAGTGGCCGCGTCAACCGGTCGATCGATTTGTACTTGCTCGGCTTGAAAAAGAAGGCCTGTCGCCATCTCCTGAAGCAGACAAGTCCGAGTTGTTGCGGCGGGTATCGCTCGACCTCACGGGTCTTCCGCCAACGCCAGAAGAACAAGCAAAGTTTTTGTCTGATTCCTCTGCCGATGCTTATGAAAATCAGGTCGATCGTTTGTTGAAGTCCCCCCGTTACGGAGAGCGCTGGGCTTCGATGTGGCTCGACTTGGCTCGTTACGCCGATACCAAGGGTTATGAGAAAGACATGGAGCGCCCAGGTGTGTGGCCCTATCGGGACTGGGTGATTGATGCTTTCAACCGCAACGTACCCTACGATCAATTCGTGATCACCCAGTTGGCTGGTGATTTACTTCCGAACGCCACCTTTGAGGACAGGATCGCGACATCATTCCATCGGCAAACACCGGTCAACGATGAAGGTGGCACAGACGATGAAGAGTTCCGCACCGTCGCTGTTATGGACCGGTCGTCGACGACGTGGTCGGTGCTGAACGGTCTCACCATGAATTGCGTGCAGTGTCATTCGCATCCGTACGATCCGATCCGGCACGTGGAATATTACAAATCTCTGGCATTTTTCAACAATACCCAGGATGCGGACCTTCCCGAGGACATCCCTGTGTTGCACGTGCCGAAGGACAGAGCGCGCTATGGCGACGCTGCGCGGTTGCAGCAGGAAATCGCGACGCTTGAATCCGCAGTTGTATCTCGGGGCAGGGAACTCGAACAGAAGTCGCAATGGTCGGGCATTGGTGTGAGCTCCGCAAAAGCAAGCGCGGCGATGGCGTTCCAATGGGAGGCGTCACAGCTAGAAAAGAAGTTGGCTGACCTGAAGCGAGAGAAGCTTTCTGCGAAGAAAGAGGCAGAGCAGCGTAAAGATCTTCAAAAGTCGATTGCCGACATGCGCACGAGAGTTCACGCGGAGGCGGGCAAAGAGGTATCTCTGACCATCTCGGATGGGGATGTGCATTCAAGTTCTGAAATCTCCGGCATGCAGACTTTCGAACTGACGGCGAAGGTAGATGCGCACGTCATAACCGCGTTGCGGATCGAGGTTTGTCCGAAGAACAGCGAAGTTGCCCGCCACACTCCGGAACTCGGATTCATTGTGGATCGGGTTGACGCTTGGGTCGTCGACGATGGAGGGCAAGAGAGGAAGATCGCATTCCGGCTTCTTGTACCGGATTCTGAATCGATGCTGGAACGAGCGGTAAACGCGGCCATGGAATCGAAGCGCCAACTTACCGATGATCCGGGGGCCAATGGGTTTCAGGCAGTACCCAGTCTGTTTCACATGCGTTGGTTGGTAGCCGTTCCTGCCGAACCACTCAGACTTACTCGCGGGAATCGGATCAAGCTGCGCCTGACGCAGACGCAGGAAATCGACGATAAGCCAGCTTTAGTTCGTCGCATCCATCTCTCTGTGAGTGGAGATTCGGTTTGGGAAATGCTCGCTCGCGATACGTCGCTGAGTCAGCAACTTGCACAACTCACAAAACTAAACGAGCAATTGGAAAAGATTCCTACCGTTCCTCTGCCGATCATGGCGGAGGAACCGACCTACGATGAGCGAACGACTCTGGAATTCGAGCGGGGCAACTTTCTCACCAAGACTGGACCTCCGCTGGTTCCCGATGTGCCAGGGATTTTTCCCCGATTGCCCGAGGGCGCGCCGCGGAATCGGTTGACGCTCGCCAAGTGGTTTTTTTCACCTGGCCAACCATTAACCGCCCGTACTGCTGTGAATCGTTATTGGGAACAGTTATTCGGGACAGGGATCGTCGAAACTCTCGAAAATTTCGGTAGCGTGGGCGAAGAGCCAAGTCATCCGGAACTGCTGGATTGGCTCGCACTCCACTTTCAAAACGATCTTCACTGGGACATGAAAGGTCTCTTGCGAGAGTTGGTCACAAGCGCGACCTATCGCCAAAGCGCAAAAGCGAGTCCCGCGCTTCTCGAAAAAGATCCTCATAATCGATTGTTGGCTCGCGGACCGCAGCAGAGGCTTACCGCGGAAATGGTGCGGGATCAGGCATTGTTGGCGAGCGGGTTGTTATCGGACAAGATGGGTGGTCCTCCCGTGATGCCGCCGCAACCCGAGGGTGTGTGGAATACCGTTTACAACGACAGCAAGTGGAAAGACGCGACCGGTCCTGATCGCTACCGGCGTGCCATTTACACCTATATAAAGAGGACCAGTGGGTACCCTAGCTTTCTGACCTTCGATGCGTCCGATCACGACACAAGTTTGGCGCGGCGCATTCCGACCAACACTCCCTTGCAAGCATTAGTCACGCTCAACGATCCGGTGTACTACGAAGCTGCTCAAGCTATGGCGGAACGCATGATCGCCAGGGAGGGAAGTGTAGATAGTCGCATCAGGTATGGAGCCCGGCTGCTTTTGTCGCGAGATCCGACAGATCAAGAATTAACGGCGTTGCGCGCGCTTTATCAGAGAACCCTTGCAACCCCCACTTTGAGGCCCGTTGTTGCAAGTACACGTGGCAGTCCCATGGATTTGACTGCCATGACTGCTGTGGCGAGCGTTCTCATGAACCTTGATGCATCTTTGACCAGGTAATCAATATGTCTGAATCAAGAACGTTGCCCCGAAGTCTCATGGATATAGATATGGAATCTGGATCGTCTCCCGAAGTCGAGTTAGCGCTTCTGCAATCAAAGACGAGGCGTCATTTCCTTCGAAGTTTGGGCGGCGGCTTGGGGACCCTATTTCTGGGAACAACGGCATCAAAGCTCGTCCTTTCTGCAAAAGCGGCAGGAGAAGCGGAGGTCACGGCGCTTGATTTCAGCCGCGATCCCAGGACTCCTCTTTCTCCTCTTCCACCGCAGTTTTCCGCGAGAGCACGTCGCGTGATTTATTTGCACATGGCGGGGGCTCCCAGCCAGTTGGAGCTATTCGAATACAAGCCAGAATTGAAGAGGCTTGATGGACAGGATTGCCCTGCTTCGTTCCTTGCTGGAAAAAGGTTTGCATTCATCAGTGGTGTTCCGAAGCTGCTGGCTTCGCAGTATCCGTTTCACCAGGCAGGACAAAGCGGCCAATGGATCTCGGACCGTCTGCCGAACCTCGAGAAACAGGTTGACGACATCTGCTTCATTAAATCCATGCGGACAGACCAGTTCAATCATGCTCCAGCGCAACTGCTGGTGCAGACTGGGAATCCTCGCCTCGGGTATGCCTCGTTTGGATCATGGGTGATATATGGCCTAGGCACTGAGAATCAGAATTTGCCGGGTTTCATCGTGCTGCTTTCCGGGGGTAAAAACCCTGATGGCGGAAAACAATTGTGGAGTTCTGGTTTTCTTCCCAGCGTGTACCAGGGAGTGCAGTGCCGCTCGCATGGAGAACCGGTGCTCTATCTCGATAATCCCGCTGGAGTCAGCCGGTCGTTGCGGCGCAGCATGCTCGATACGATCGATGAGATCAATCAGCAAACTTATGCCGCCTTCGGAAATCCCGAGACGGTGACGCGCATTGCGCAATACGAGATGGCGTTTCGCATGCAGATGGAAGCAACCGACGCGATGGACATTCGCAGAGAGCCCGACTCTGTTCATGCGCAATATGGTTCGAAACCCGGCGTGGCCAGTTTTGCCAATAATTGTCTGGTTGCGCGGCGTCTCGCAGAGCGAGGAGTGCGATTTATTCAGCTTTATCACTGGGGTTGGGACTCTCATGGTGCTGATGCCAAAGAGGCTTTGAACCTGGGTTTCAACGACCGTTGCCGTGAAGTCGATCAGCCCACCGCAGCGCTGCTGGCCGACCTCAAATCGCGCGGTTTGCTTGAAGACACTTTGGTGGTTTGGGGTGGAGAATTCGGCCGCACGCCGATGAGAGAAAACCGGGGTGGGCAGGAGATGAAGTATGTAGGGCGCGATCATAATCCAGGGGCGTTCACGATATGGTTAGCCGGCGGTGGAGTGAGGCCCGGTATCACTCACGGACTGACAGACGATATGGGTTACGAGATCGTTAAGGATCCGGTTGAGATTCGCGACCTGCATGCGACGATGCTCTATCTGCTGGGATTCGATCATCACAAGCTGAACTACAAATTTCAGGGACTGGAACAAAAACTGACCAGCGTGAAGCCGGCGCGGGTGGTGGGCGAAATTCTGGCATGAGAGCGCCGAATCGAATTTCGGACCAAAGCAGTGGGCCTTCCTTAGCAGCACCAGACCGTAATGGAGTGAACCGATTCCGCCTAGAGTTCGCGATGCTCGCTCCCATACTGGTTGTGGCGGCACTAATCGCGTTTTTACCGCCGGATGGAAACGAGCGCGGAGAGTGGGTGCAGTTCATCGGACGTTTTCATCCGTTGCTAATCCATTTCCCGATCGCGCTTTTTCTGCTGGTACCTCTCCTGGAAATTACCGGACGAAGTGCTCGCTTCGCGTATTTGCGCCTTTCTGTAAGTTTCATCCTCACCCTGGCAACAATCGGCGCAACAACAGCAGCGATTCTCGGATGGTGCCTGGCACGCAGCGGTGGATATTCGGGCAGACTGATCACCCAACACATGTGGGGCGGAGTCGTACTGTCTCTGGTCTGTTGGGCTTGTTGGCTGATGCGCGCCCGGCTGCAGGAGTTCGGCGTGATCTACACCATCGCTCTTGCACTCGGAGTTGGACTGGTTGCGTGGACCGGTTACCGAGGCGGGCAATTGTCGCTCGGGCCAAATCATCTTACGGAACACATGCCCCATGGGCTTCGTAACCTGCTCGGAATTGAGCGCAATCGAGAGGCATTGGCCGCGACAGCCGATCCGAACACTTTCTACGGAGCACGAATCCAGCCGATCTTCACAACCCGCTGCATCAATTGCCACGGAGAAGACAAACACAAAGGGAATCTTCGGCTCGACAGTTACCGAGCACTGCTGCGCGGTGGAAAAGATGGACCGGTGATCCAGACCGGGAACACTCAGGGTAGCGATCTGTTCCGCCGAATCACCTTGCCTGCCAGCCACGACGATTTCATGCCGAAAGGGAAGCAGCCTTTAACCGCAGACCAGGTGAAGGCAATCGAATTGTGGATTGCCGCTGGCGCCTCGGACACGATTGCTGTGGATACTATAAAAATTGCGCCAGTCGGTACCGGTACGCCGCTGGAAGTCAAATTTGAGGAGATCGACCCCGCCGTGGTTGCAAGTTTGCGGTCCGCAATCGCGCCAGCGGTCTCCCAGTTGCAAAAGCAATTTCCCGGCATATTGGAATACGAGTCGCGAGGCTCAGCGGACTTACGATTGGATGCTTCCATCCTGGGAAGCAAGTTTGGGGACCTGGACCTTCAGGCCTTCGCACCCGTCGCCGAGCACATCGTTGTTGCTGATCTCTCACGTACGGCCATCAGCGATCATTCTGCCGATGCCATTGCAGCCATGAAACGACTGCGCGTGCTACGAATCACGGAGACGCGAGTTACAGATGGCGCACTTTCGCGCCTTCAAGGCCTGGATCAACTCGAATCATTAAACGTGTATGGCACTCCGATTACACCGGCGGTGTTGCCGACGATCGCAAAGCTCCCGAAGCTGGCGCGTTTTTACGCTGGTCAGACAGGCATCCGACCGGGCAAATCCGTTCCCGGGGGATTGGTCGGCAAAATTGTTTTCTGATTAGAGCCTCGCGCCGATCTCAAGTCGAAAGTAAAATTCCGCAGTAGGTGTGGAGACACTTGGTTCCTGCACAGGTGCCTCGAATTTCCCAACAAAGAAGCGCTCGGAACCGCTCGGGGACATCGACTGCTTTCAGTACTGGGTCTACTTCGATTCGGAAATGATCTTTTCCGCGGCGTTGCCGGCCACCACCCAGTTCGCCGATCCGGCCACGACGGCTTCATCCTCAAACCACAGGAATCCGAAGTCGTCGATGCACTCCGGAAAATCCGGCTTGATGATGATGTATCCCGGAATCACGGCACCCGGGATATAGGAATTGTCGGCGCGATTGTTGCTGTACGTCATCGTCTTCGAAACCGTACCGACTCCAGCTACATATGAAGTGCTAGATACCGGGTGCGTGCCGAGAATGTAGTTGACGGCGCGAAGTGTGTATTCGGGGCCCACGAGATCCGGAAATGTCTTGTGGAGGAAATACATTCGGACCGCCATGTCCACGACGGCGCCCGAGCCGCCCCAGGTGCCGAGGCTCGGGGGCACGCCGAACGGTGTCTCGTCCAGCCGCTTGTCCAAACCAGCCATGTACGTTCTTACCGCTTCGCGCATTTGATCTCTCGCGCCCGCATCCAGATAAGGCAACGCCCGCACTGCTTTCCAACCGTTGAAGTCCATCTGTTCCGGAGTGATCATCTGAGGAAACAATTCCTTGAGCCGGGACTTATATGGCTCGGCACCATTGGTGGCGATGGTCAATTCCAGAGCCGCCGACCAGTCCATACCGACAAAAGATCGGCCGCGGCCGAAGCCGGTCGGTGGAGCTGCTGTTGCTGGAGCGTTTGTCGCAGCACCCGAGGTGCCCTTTGGTTTACGAGCGCCGTGTTTGCCAGAGACAACACCCTGAGAGGCCGCCAGTACACCGTTTGCGGGAGTCTCTCGGTCTGGCCCGCTGGATGTCGGGTACAGTGTTGGATTCGCCGACGTGTCCTTCCATGCCTTGATTGCGGTCTCGAGACAGTCTTTTGCTAACGCGTCGTCCCAACCTTTCAGCGTATCTGCTGCTGCAGCCAGCGCCGCAATGGCATTCCACTGGAAATAGGGGTTATTTGTAGTGAAGATCCAACGATCGTCGGGCTTGCCGGAGTAGTTGCCCTTCACTTCGTTGGGGCCAAGCTTCGGATCGTAAATGCGGCCGTCCGTTTTCGATGCGCCATCGCCCACCTGTGTGTACTGGCGCAGATCTGGCTCGTGAGTGCCGCGGATGGCATGGCCGATGTTGTGAAACTGCGCCAGGATGAGCAGCGCGCCGTGCTTGACTTGCTGCACCGTATCCGGCACGCCATCAGGGCGGTGCATCTCAACCTCACGGGCGGCTTCATCCACCGTAAGCTCGTCGTACTTGAGATTGAATTCGCGATACGCCAGAGCGAGGCTCTGAATGACGCTCAGTTGCGCAGGCTCCTCGAGATCGAAATCGCCGGCATCGTACCAGCCGCCCACGTTCATTCCAGGGATGTGATCTCCGCCTTTGTATCTGCCGTCGGTTGCCGTTGCCTGGTTCCAGCCATCGAATTGCTCTCCAACGACGGGCGCCATGCGGCCATCATCCAGGTGCGATGCGCCATGCCACATGCGGTAGCCTTCGCGAACGGAAACGTGATCCATCTGCGCCGCGAGGTGATGGTCCAGGCTGTCCTGCCAGATGTTGGCGTAAGCGTCCTTTGAGATGGGGAAGGGTGCCGTACGCTGGTCTGCGTACTCGATCACATAGAGGCCAGAGTCGTTGACGGGGGTGAAGTCGAATTTCGAGTAGACGTACCGCAGCCAGGGTGTTGAGGGCGTGATCGGGCCCTCGAACACCGGCTTGTACGATCCGTCTTCCATCAGCCGCAGCACTCTGGCCGTCTTCGGGGCGCTGTATTTCGGGTCGAGTTCGAGCACCGCTACCTTTGAGAAGCCCGGCGCATAACCGACTTGGCTGTGCGCGATCATCGGTGGTCGCGTCCAGTTCGGAATCACGTCAGGCCTGATGTGCCAGACGATGGCACCGGTGGTCTTGCCCGAAGGGATCAGTGAACGCAATACGAACCAGCCGTTCGGCGCACGGTCGCGTCCATCGAACAGCATAAGGTTGGCCGTATCCGAGACCACATTCACCCGGGCCAACGCGTCGTCGACCCCCAAGGTGATGCTCTTGCCTTCGGCGAACGGCAGCGGTTGCGTGTACCCTTTGGCCTTGTCCCAGTCCTCCAGGTAGTACGCCTTTCTCGGTTCATCAGGCAGGGGCAAAACCTTCGTCATCGGATCGTTAGGCGTACGCGGGAAAACGCCGGCTCTGGTTCCGTCTACCAAGTAAGCCTTGCCCATGTAGATCGAAGGCAGGAACTCCAGGTTGAAGCCAGCGCGCCCCGCCAGTTTCTGCGGTAGCGGCTTGTCTAGATTGATGCTGACCTTCACGCCGCCTGGCTCCGCTGCCACTTCCAACGTGTAACTGAAGTCGAACGTTGGGAAGGCGAGATCAGCGGTGAGCCGGTTGTTCGCCTTATCGGCATGGCGACCTTTGAGCGTGGCCACCAGGTCCCACTGCTCCGGCGTTGGCATCAGGCGCACGTCGCCGTTGGTGGCGATGCGCTGGCCGTGGAGAATCATCTCCATGGCAGTGTTCTTTTGGTCCACGAAGACGGGATGGTACGTGCTGTCGTAGAGAAAAACGCTGAAACCTTGAGTATCAAGGTAATTCTTGTCCGTTACCTTCATGGAAACATCTGCGCCGGACAGGCATGGGGCCAAGATCAGGGTCAATAGGAGACAAGCTATGATTCGCGTGAACATAAATGGGATGGATACTGCTCCTTCGCTCAACATGATATGACACGCACAACGTCTAAGTCCGTTTGTTCTCCGGGTGCGGGATTTCTCGGGGATAGGTAAACGATGAGTGGCGAGCGACCGAAACTAGGGGCGTTCGAGTCGGCGACGGCGTGGTCCATCGTTCTCGTTGGCACGGCTCGAGATCCTGACGAAAAGCGGGCTATTATCGAGACGTGAGTGAGCCTTGAATCGCGTAGGAGTGACGAAGATACTGGGACTTGGAAAGCGGCAGCGCGATTCGAAATCAGTTGGACCGGCAAAGCCAGACGTTGGACTTGTTTCGGGGAGATTTCGGTTCCATCATAGGAGAGAATCAATCCATGATGCTAAAGCGAATTGACCGCAGACACTTTTTGCTAGGAGCGGGCACAGCGGTTATCGCGGGCCCGGAATTTGCACGCGCTGCTCGGAGTTGGTCTCCGACAGCAAAAACAGAGCCGGGAAGCACACTAGCGCCGCGGCTGCTCACCGGTTGCTGCGCCTATTCGTACAGCAAGCTTCTCGGCGCCGGCAGAATGACTATGGAGGACGTCATTCGAAAGGCCGTCGAGCTTGGCATCGATGGCGTGGATATGACGGCCTATTGGTTCAAGTCCACCGATCCGGCATATCTGGCTTCCCTTCGACATCTGGCATTCAAGCAGGGTGTATGTTTTTCCGGCGCGGCCATTGGAGCCAGCACAGTGCAAGCCGACGCAGGCAAGCGAGCCCAGGTCCTGGAGGAAATCAAGAAGTGGGTGGATCTCACCGAATCTCTGGGCGCGCCTCATCTGCGCGTTTTCGCAGGCAAGCTTCCAGCCGGAGCGAACGTGCAACAGGGAATTGAATGGACGGTCGATACCTTAAAATCAGCGTGCGAACACGCGGGTAAGAAGGGCATCACCCTCGGTATGGAAGACCACGAAGGCATTACGCAGAACGCCGATACATGCCTTGAGATCGTCCGCCGGGTGGACTCGCCATTTTTCGGAATCAATCTTGATATCACTAATTTTGTTCCCACTGCAAAAGCCGACGCTTACGCGCAAATCGAAGCGAGCGTTCCGTACGCGACGCATGCTCACGTCCGCGATCGCTTTGCGAATGGTGAAGCGGTGGATTTGGACCGCGTTTGGCGAATCTTTGCGCAGTCCAATTACAAAGGATTTATCTCCGCCGAATATGAAGGAGAAGAAGATCCCTCCACCGGTGTGCCGAAACTCGTCGACAAGATCAAAGTACTTTGCAGGAAATATTCCTCAGTTTGACCCATAGGAGTTATAGCCATGCTCAATCGCCGTCGTTTCATCCAGCAGGTTAGCGGAGGTGTCGCCGTCCTCGCCGGTTCGTCCATGTTTCCAACTCGAGTTCTTGGCGCCAATGATCGCCTCAGGTTCGGTCTCGTGGGCGCCGGCGGTCGCGGAATGGATATCTTCAAGGCCGCACTGCACGCGCCCAATACCCAGGCCGTCGCTGTCGCCGACGTCTATTCACGCCGGCTGGATGAAGTGAAAAGCCTGGTTCCGGGAATTCAGACTTACACGGACTTTCGCCGTTTGCTGGACGACAAGTCGATCGATGCTGTGCTGATCGCCACTCCTCAGCACCAGCATGCCTTGAACTTCGTTCCCGCCATTCAGGCAGGGAAAGACGTGTATCAGGAAAAGACCATGGCCTTTAATCCCGATCACGCGCACCGCATGCGCCGTGCAGTGGATGGATCGAACCGCGTGGTTCAGGTGGGCGTCCAATCAGTGAGCGGAAAAGCCTTTAGCCTCGCTCATGAGCTCTCCACGCCGGACCGCCTGGGAACTATCACCGCGGTACACACTCATCATTATCGCAACGCTCCTTATGGAGGATGGAAACGGAACATTCCGCCGGACTGCAATCTAGAACACGTGGGGTGGAAAGAGTTCGAAGGAGAAGCGGCGCCGCACGACTTCGATCCGCAGCGGTTCATCAATTGGCGGTTTTTCTGGGATTATTCCGGCGGCAACGTTTTTGAAAACATGGTCCACCAGGTAGCGTTTTGGTACAAAGTGCTCGACCTTAAGATTCCACGCCGCGTAACCATGTCGGGGTACAACTATCTTTCGCCCCAAATGGAAGTGCCCGACACGATGGCCGTCTCCATGGATCAGCCGGAAAATCTGATGTTCAGTTGGAATTCGATGTTTGGCAACAACTATTACGGCGAAGACGGAAGCGATCTGGTGCTGGGGAACAAAGGGACGGTGCTGCGGGTTGTCGACAACGTGAGCTTCCTGCCTCAGGGCCATCATCACGATGTGGGAAAGAATCAGTCCGCGTCACAGGTTGGGGGCGAGCCCAATATCGTTGGCTCGGACGAAGCGGATACCGATGCCCACATGCGTAATTTCTTTGATTGTGTCCGCAGCCGCAAAGAACCGAACTGTCCCTTCGAACTGGGTTTCCGTTCGGCCATCGCCTGCCAGATGGCTGTTGCTTCGTTGCGCCAGAAACGCACCGTCGAATGGGACGCAGAAAGGGAGGAAATAAATTGAACTTCGAGAGTGCAGGCTTCTCCATGCAGGTGCCATATCCTGACCAGATTCGATATACCAGCATCGTCGGCGCGGACGCGAACATATCGAAGCGGCGGAATCATTTACTCGCTGGAGCCTGTTGGCGTAAGAAATTATTAACGCCCGGCACCCTCATCACGGCGATCAGGTTGTTTTGAACCGTGTCGAGACCTTTTACAGCCCCTGCAGCGCTTCTCGACCTGCTCAGCGGGCAAATCTACAGAGGCGAGAGTTCATCCTCGCGCTCCTCTCGATTCTGTCGGGTGAGCTTTTTTTCCAAGAACTTCCGTGCCAAGTCCTGCCCTCCCAAGCCAAATGCGATCGCCAGGCCAAGCATGGCGGCGCCGAATACCGTTGCGAATGCAACAAGCATCGTTTGCTCCGCTATTCCAAGCACCTCGAATGCCATGGACAGGGCGAAAATAACGATGATCAATCGGACCGCGATGCTGAACATGCGCGACGAGCGAAAGTTCGCGTTGACGGCGGTGAGCAGCGCAGCGCGAGAGAAGAAATTAGCTGCCACCAATCCGAAGAAGAAAATCACGCAAGCCGCGAACAATCGAGGCAGGAAAAAGAAGAACTTCGAAATGTACTCCTGCAGGCCCGCGATACCCAGAACACTTACGCCCAAAAGAACGAAGCCAATCCATGCGATCCAGAATACAAATCGGCTGGCGAGTTCGGTGGAGGAAGGCAGGGCTGCCTGGTGTAAAAGTTGTGTGGCGCCGGCATTTTCCGAGAGCTTGGCGAACTTGGTCAGACGCAGCAGGCTGCGCACCAGCAGCTTCAAGAGATAAGCAATCACCCACCCGATCAAAGCAATGATGAGCATCACGGTTAGCCGAGGAAGGTAGTGAGCGATATCCCTCGCCATCTGCTGGAACGCTTGTGTCAATTCGTTCACGATGATTTCCCGCATGGGCTTCTCACTTTCTCTCTGCCCAGATTTCGAGCAGAAACGGCTTCAGTCTTTCGAAGTCGGCGCACAAAGACTCTTCATGTCGTTCAATGTCTTCTTCGGAGCCATCCCGGTTTTCGATGACAAACGTCAGGCTTCTGCCACGATAAAGTGGGATCATGGCCTGAATAATGTGGTCGCGGTTGATGGTGGACTTGTGATAGGAGGCGGCGAACTCGTAAACGGTCCTCGTCCACAATTCCGACGGGTATTCGAATTCGTCGATTCCGAGGGCCGCAACGCGCCGTAGCTCCGACAGCAATGACGGGGAGAGGATCGAACTAAGGACCGGCTCTAGCTGCGCAACGCCGTTGGCAAACATCGCGAGCAAACGCTTTCGGCTGATGCGCACAGTTTCATGCGGGAGCGGGTTCGGCGTACCGAGTGTGGGCACTGGTTGTGACTTGATCACTGCACTCCAGAAAGGGAAATTGCCATCCAGCGAAGCGAACAACGCGCCCACAGTTCTTCGCACCGCCGCAACCATATCGTGCGCCCCTCGAGACGAAGGTGGCCTGGCTCCTAAGAAGGACTGACACACACGATACTTCCCGGTCAGGGCAAAGATGGTCGTTGAGATCTCCGGCCCCATCCTGCCCCAATCCCGGTCGATGATGCCGTTGTTCAGAAAATCTGCAGCGAGACGGCCCGAGATGGCAAATTCCGATCCGTAGGGCTCGCGGATGCGGCTTCCGTAAATCGATCGGGTCATGGGATAGAGCACGTTCCGCACCAAGGCGCCTTCGAACCCGTGCCGCTGATAGATGGGGCAAACGAGATCGAAGTTGTCGTGATAGGCAGGTTGTGCGAGCCGTTGCAACCAGTCGGGTTCGATCGTGGTGGTTTCCGGTGAGATCAGTACGCAGGCTTTTGCGCGCAGCAGGTCTGCTCCGGAGAATATGGTTTGTAGCGCCTTGCAAGGGTCCGGAATCCGCCCATATTGCACGCTGATCGAGTGCAAGGTACGCAGTGCATACACTTTGGAATCACGTCGCAAGTCATCGATCGAAGCACTTTTGACTTGTTCGATCGTGTCATCTTGCGATCCGCCATCGGCGTTGATGATAGCTACTCGTTCGCGTGGAAAACACTTGAGGATTCCGGCCTGAATCGCCGCGATAACGGGCTGAATCGTCCGGGCGTTGTTATGAGTGGACAGACCAACGACGATGTCCACCTCTCCGATGTTGATCAGTTGGCGAAGAAATTCATCCGGCAACAGATTTTCTTCAGCCAATTCAAGCTCCCGAATCATAATTCATTGAACCTTAATGGCATTTGTCCAGACTAAATCCTGCGCAGCCGGAACCAATAAAACTGGTAGGGTCCCATGGTTAGAAGGTACGGCAGGTCGCCGATTCGAGGGAAGAGATTCTGGCCGAACATTTCTATCAGGATGTTTCCCTTATACCGGCGCAGATCGAGTTCCACTGCTTGCGCGGTGCTTGAGAGATTGTTTACGACGAGAATGGTTTCTTTGCCCAGTTGCCGCACATAAGCCAAAATCCTGTGGTTCGCGGGATAAAGAAATTCGATCGATCCGGAGCCAAAGACTGGACTGGAGCGCCGAATTTCAATGATATGCCGCATCCACGAGAGCAGGGAGTGGGGCGAGCGCTTTTGCGACAATACATTGACGGCTTGGTAGCCGTAGACCGGGTTCAGGATGGGAGGCGAATACAATCGCTCCGGATCTGCTGCGGAAAAACCTCCATTCCAACCGCCGCTCCATTGCATCGGAGTTCGAACGCCGTTGCGGTCACCCAGATAGACGTTGTCTCCCATGCCGATCTCATCGCCGTAATAGATAATGGGCGTTCCCGGCAGCGACATCAGCATGCCATTCATCAACTCGATACGTCGCCGATCGTTGTCAAGTAGTGGAGCGAGGCGCCGCCGGATACCGAGATTTAACCGCATCGCCTTGTCGCGCGCGTAAATGTCGTACATATAGTCGCGTTCGACGTCGGTGACCATTTCGAGTGTCAACTCGTCATGATTTCTCAGGAATAGGCACCACTGGCAAGAAGCGGGAATGTCTGGAGTCTGTTGAAGGATTTCTGTGATCGGCTTGCGATCCTCGAGTCGAACTCCCATAAACATGCGAGGCATCAGCGGGAAATGGAATGCCATGTGAAATTCGTCGCCATCGCCAAAATAGGGACGCAGATCCGCGGGCCATTGGTTTGCTTCGGCGAGAAGCATCACACCCGGGAACTGTTCGTCGACTCGTTTACGAAGGTCTCGGATGATGGCGTGGGTTTCCGGCAAGTTCTCACAATTGGTACCTTCCCGTTCGATCAGATACGGGACGGCATCCAGCCGGAAGCCATCGACTCCAAGTTCGAGCCAGAATTTCATCACCTGCCACATTTCTTCCCGGACGGGGGGATTGTCGTAGTTCAAGTCCGGCTGATGACTAAAGAAACGGTGCCAGTAGTATGACTTTGAGATCGGGTCCCAGGCCCAATTTGACATCTCTGTGTCGAGAAAGATGATTCGAGTGCCGTGATATTTGGAATCAGAGTCGCTCCATACATACCAATCACGCTTCGGATTGTCCGTGCTACTGCGTGATTGCTGGAACCACGGATGTTGATCGGAAGTATGGTTTAAAACCATTTCGATGATGACGCGGATTCCACGATTATGGGCGATGGAAAGAAACTTTTTGAAGTCCTCCAGCGTTCCGTAGCTGGGATGAACAGATTTGTAATCGGAGATGTCATAACCGTCGTCCCTCAGAGGAGAAGGGAAAAACGGCATCAACCAGATTGCGTTTACCCCAAGATCCTGCAAATAATCCACGCGTTGCGCGAGGCCTGCGAAGTCTCCGATGCCGTCGTCATTTGCATCAGAAAACGTGCGCACATGCACTTGATAGATGATTGCATGCTTATACCAGGCTGCTTCGACCTTCAGTGACAACCAATACCTCCAGATGAGCGCCCTTGAATTCGAAGGGCAATCAGTAGGATAGCAGCGTTCAAAGATGGAACCCGGCAGTTAAGGTGTTTCGTGAGATCAGCGGTCGCAAAAGTCGACCATTTTGGGTCCGCGTCGTGCCAACTCGCGCCGCAGCGGGCGAGCAAACGGCCAGCTTGACTCTCTCCAGCAACGCGCGGACTTCCTCGTGGAATTTCAGCAGCTCGCCTGGCGCAGGCGACAGGCTAACAGCGAGGAGCAGAGCGCCACGGTAGAGCGTCGACCAGCCAAGAGCGGAACTGGATCATCGGACAGTCCTCCTGGCTAGGTGCTTCTCTCCGAAATCAGGGGCACGGCTCCAAGAAGCGCAGCGTTGTTTGCGAGCTTAGCCGGCCGAATCTGCACTTTCCCCCATGGAGTCCAGGCATATTTGTGTACGTAAGACTCGATGTACCCGATGATGATCTTCGAACCTTGCATTACACCTCCGCCAATGACGACGATCTCGGGATCGTACGCATGAATGAGCGCTACCGCATCGGCGGCCCAGATGTGGAGGCATCGGTCCCGAACAGCGATCGCGACTTTGTCTCCCTGCTCGGCCTCGTCAAAGAGGTGTTTGAAGCCAACGTTCCGACGTTGTGAAAGGCGACTGTCTGCAAATCCGGGCTGGTCTTTCAGGATTTCGGGAAGAGCCCACCCGGAGGCTTCCGCTTCTGCGCACCCGATCCCGCCACAGGTGCAAGGTCGACCGTTAAATAGAACGGGAATGTGGCCCCCGAGACAGCCGGCCTGTGCATGCTTGCCTCTCAGCAGCTTGCCTTCGATCATGGCTACACCACCGATACCGGTGCCCAGCGTGATCATGACGACATCGCTGAATCCACGAGCCGCGCCTGCATGAGATTCCCCGAGAAGAGCCAACCGCGCATCATTCTCGATACGTAACGGGAGCCTGAACGCATCCGCCGCCCAGCCGCAGAAATCCACTTTAGGAGCGTCGTCATATTTCTTATTCGTCGAGACTACTTTTCCAAGGCGAGAATCAACTAAGCCCGGGAAGCCAACGGCGATGCCAGCGAAATCTTCGAAAGATAGCGATTGGCGCTCGATCAATCGGCAAAAGACTTCAGTAAGTCGAGACAGAACGGCAAGGATGCTCTTGGTCCCGGTCAAATCAACGCTCTCATGAGCAAGAATGCGTTCATCCTCCACTATGCCGCAGTTGGCGTGCGTACCCCCGATGTCGACAGCGAGCGCTTTCACAGCGAGATCCCGTTTTGGTTGAGATTAGCAAGCATAGCTTTAGGGCCGCGCTGCGAGTCCTTCTGCAAGACCGGGATTCACACGCGGATGACCTCGATACTGTGAAACGTTCTCGAATCTCAAATCTAGGGACTTTGGCTTGACAGAAAAAGTTTGTAACGATAATTTTCGCTTGCGATTATAAGTCGAAGGAAGGTAAATCGAAACGATTACGCGCTCGGGAAGTTGCCGCCTGAGTTTCAAATGACCCGACGAAACTCCAACTACGATAAATACCCTGTCATCAAGGTAGGCGCGGCTTCGTCTGAAGCGTGGGTTGGCTGGCGGGCAATTTCTGAACGACTGCGGGACGAAACCACTCGCAACCGTTCTGTGCTTTGTGTCGAATGCTACCCGGGAGCGTTCGAGTCGCAAATAAGACAGGCGTTGATAGAGAGCCTAGGCCCTTCGGTGGTAATCGATACTCATGACCTTCTGCGAGCGCCGCAAGAAATCGACAGGATGCTGGAAGGGGTTTTGGGTGACGACCCTGTTTTCGGGCGTATGAATGAGATCAAGTTAGATCAATTCTTCGACGAACGGAAACTCGCTCGGTCACGTGAGGAAGTCACGCATTGGGGAAGCGGGTTGCTCCTTGTTGTTGGTGTTGGCGCGTCGCTCGTTGCCCCAGAACCAGATTTTATTGTCTATGCAGATCTGGCACGGTGGGAAATTCAAGGGCGTCAGCGTCGTGGTGAGATTGCCAATCTAGGCGGCGAAAACTTCAGCGAGAGCGCAGGTCTGAAGTACAAAAGAGCCTTTTTTGTCGATTGGCGCGCTGCAGATCGTCTCAAAAGAGAGCTTCTGCCGAAAATCGATTTCTTCCTGGACACGAACACGTCCACTCCAAGAATGGTGCGGGGGGCTTTAATTCGCGAGGGACTGAAGAAGACCGCGCGCTCTCCTTTCCGAGTAGTCCCTTATTTCGATCCGGGACCGTGGGGCGGACATTGGATGGAGGAGGTCTGCGATCTTCCAAACGACGCGCCCAACCATGCGTGGTGCTTCGATTGCGTTCCGGAAGAAAACAGCCTGCTTCTGGAAATCAGCGATGTTCGCATCGAAATTCCGGCCATAGACCTTGTCTTTTACCAGCCCCGACAACTGCTAGGCGAATTCGTCTTCGGCCGGTTTGGAGCGGAGTTTCCGATCCGGTTCGACTTCCTCGACACCATGGGCGGCGGCAATCTCTCGCTCCAGGTGCACCCGCGAACGGAATATATTCGCCGACAGTTCGGGATGGCCTACACCCAGGATGAGAGCTACTACTTACTCGATGCCGGCGATGACGGAAGTGTTTTTCTTGGACTGAAGACTGGGGTTGATCGAGATGCGATGGTGCGGGATTTGCGAACTGCTCAAAACGGTGGGCCTTCATTTCCCGCTGAGAAGTATGTGAATCAATTCCCGGCGCGAAAGCACGATCATTTCCTGATTCCGGCTGGCACCATCCATTGTTCTGGAAAGAACGGCATGGTCCTTGAGATCAGTGCGACTCCATACATTTTCACCTTCAAGTTGTGGGATTGGGATAGGCTCGGCCTGAACGGTCTTCCCAGACCAATTCACCTCGATCATGGAATCGCTAATATCGCGTGGGACCGAGACGCCGATTGGGTGCGACGAAATTTGATCAACCGCGTTCAATTGCTGGATCGGAACGACGGATGGTCGGAAGAGCGAACGGGCCTGCACGAACTTGAATTCCTGGAAACTCGACGCCGATGGTTTACAGAGACCACTGCTCACGACACACAGGGCACCGTGAATGTGCTGAACTTGGTCGAGGGCCGGGAAGCCACGGTGGAAAGCCCGACGGGAGCTTTCGAACCGTTAGTAGTCCACTATGCCGAGACCTTCATTGTGCCCGCCGCGGCCGGGGCTTACAACATTCGGCCGAGCGGAGAATCCGAAGGGAAAAAGTGCGGAACGATCCGAGCGTCCGTAAGGGAGCAGGAACCTTCAAAAGCTTCCCGGTAGACGCGATGTAGAGTATGTGAAGAACAACGACGTCACGCATGGACGATAGGACATGACAAATGCCACCAGCGATGCGCAGTTGGTCGACTCAGGCTCCCAGCGTCTGAATTATGTAGTTCTCCTGGCCACAGTTACCGCGATCTCAGGATTTCTTTTCGGATACAACACAGCGGTGATTAACGGAGTTCTGCTTTTCCTCCGCCACCACTTCACACCTTCCGATCTCCAGAGTGAGATCGCGGCGAGCGCGATCCTGGTCGGTGCGTTACTCGGAGCAGCGAGTGCCAGCGTGATCGGGGACCGATACGGGCGAAAGAAATCGCTTATCTTCTCCGCCGTGTTGTTCGCAATTACGCCTCTGGCCGCCGCTGCCGTAAACTCCGTAGCCTTATTCTCATTGGCAAGACTTTCCAACGGGCTGGCAATCGGGCTGGCATCAGTGCTTACGCCGGTTTACATCGCGGAGATCTCGCCGGCGAAGAATCGCGGCGCACTGGTTTCGTTGAACCAACTTGGAATCGTCTTAGGAATTCTCGCCGCGTACATCGTGGGATGGTGGTTCTCCGGACTGGGCGGCCAAAGCTGGCGTTGGATGCTGGCGGTCGCCGCAGGACCTGCCCTCGTGTTTTTCGTCGGATTGTTTGCGATTCCTGAGAGTCCGCGATGGCTGATCAGCCGCGGTCAGATGGGTGAGGCCATGCAAACCATGGTGCGACTCCTTGGAGAAAGGGAAGCCGCGGCTGAGGCGCGCACAGCAAATAGGTCCGCTGCAGAAGAAAAAGGTTCATGGCGCGAACTGCTCTCCGGGGACATGCGCAAGCGGCTGAGGGTCGGAATGGTACTGGCCCTGTTTTCGCAGATAACGGGCGTGAATGCCGTTCTGTACTACGGCTCGGTGATTATCAGCGAACATTTTCCGGCACAATCGGCCGGAATGGCACTTGCCTCCAACGTGATCATTGGATTGGTGAATGTGATCGCGACGATTTTGGCAATGAACTTCGTTGACCGCTGGGGTCGCCGAGCAATTCTGATGACGGCTAGTGGGGGAATGGCGGTCGCTCTTACTGTACTTGTAGTAGGGCTCAATGTTGCCGGCGCACCACCGTATCTGATGCTCGCGAGCGTTCTCTTATACGTTGCGTTTTTTGCATTCGGGATGGGTCCGGGGCCCTGGCTCATCATCTCCGAGATCTTCCCGACAAAGATTCGGGGCCGAGCGGCTGCCGTCGCCACTTCCATGCTGTGGTCGGGTGCTCTCCTGGTCACGTTCACGTTTCTGAGTCTCGTCCGTGTTCTGAAAGTTTGGGGAACGTTCGCGGTGTTCGGCACGCTATCGCTCGTCTGTTTTCTTTACGTATGGAAGATGGTTCCGGAAACCAAAGGCCGAACGCTGGAAGAAATTGAGGAGTGCTGGAGTAAATCATGAGGAAAATCCCTCAGCGGTGCCGTGCTTTGGCGGGGATCCGTCGTGGTTAGCAGGAACTATGATTCGATCTTGGAACCAAAACGCATGATAAAAATTGATTGGAACACGGGCATGCTTTTGCCCGATGGGGAAGTTCGCGAAAGCGTAAAGACGCTGGGTCAACTGCAGAACATTTTTCTCAACGAAGATGTCCGACGAGCCATGAATCCGGAAACGGTGGTGTATCGCGTCCAAGCATGGTGTCCGGTACCGGATGGCACGGAAGGCGCGCAGTTTTGGGGAAGCACGGTCGTCGAACCGGGCCAAGTCGAGGCTGAATACTTCATGACGCACGGGCACTTTCATCAGAAGCGTGATCGAACCGAATACTACGGCGTGGTAGAAGGCGATGGCGCTTTGATTCTGATGGACGAAAGGCGAAAAACGTGGATGGAACCAATGTCGCCGGGAAGTTTGCATTTCATTCCCCCGGGTGTGGCACATCGGGTTGCAAATACGGGAAATGCGTCACTGCGATTCGTAGCGTGCTGGCCGAGCGATGCAGGCCACGATTACGACATCATCCGACGATTCGGTTTTGGAGCGCGCCTGCTCAATGTGAAAGGAAAACCCTCTCTGGTGAGGAGCCCCCAGTGATGCCTGCCGAGCCTTCGTCAAAAGATCGGTTCAATCCGGGACTTTCGGTCGAATTCGATGATAGCTCCATGGAATTCAAGTACGGGAATGGAATCGTCGGGCCAAGGCCGGAGCACCGGAGTCTTAACGCAATTCGAGGCAGCCTGCGAGATCCAAACTGTAGCGGACCAGACCCGGTTTATTCGATCGTGATGGATGTAGCGCGGCAAGAGGATTTCGACGAATTGAAGAGAAGAATGTTGTTGTTTGGAATCGTCCGTTATGCGGCTGGAAGGCTTGGTGACGAACCCGTGCGCAGCCAAGGCCATGTGCACGCCATTTCCCCTCATTCCGGATGGTCCGCGCCGGAGTTGTTCGAGATTTGGGAAGGGAAGGCGCTCATATACGCCCAGGAAAAGGCTGGAGACGATCCTGGCCGATGTATCGCAATCGAAGCCGAACCTCGCGATAAAGTGCTGATGCCTCCGGGTTGGTCACACTTTGTGGCCAATGCCGATCCGAGTTCCCCGCTGATTTTCGCAGCATGGTGTGACCGGCAATACGGATTCGACTACACGCAGATGAGGGCACACCACGGCCTGGCATGGTTTCCGCTGATCGATACTGCGGGCAAGATCACATGGGCGGCCAATCCCACTTACTCGCTTTCACAGTTGCAGAGGAAAAATGCGAGAGACTACCCGGAACTTGGCTTGTCGTTCTCAATTCCGATCTATGAATATCTTCATCTCGGTCCCGATGCGATTCAGTGGGTGTCCGACCCGGCAAGGCTCAGTGAGTTTTGGGCGCGTCTCGAACCCTGACCAGCTCCTGCTCATGTTTGGCTTTGACAGCAGTACGAGCGAAAGGAACTCCAGGCATGGATAGACGGAGACTGCTGAAGGCGATGGCGGTTGGTTCTATATGGGCGGGCGCCCCGGGCTTTGTTCGAGCTGGTTCTCTTAATACTCTTAACTCCCGGCGACCACCGCGAAACGAACGGAAGTTTGTTTCGCGCTCTGTTGAGGAAACGATTCAGCGTGTAAAAGCCAAAATCAAAGATCCCCATTTAGCTTGGATGTTTGAGAACTGTTTTCCGAATACGTTAGACACGACAGTTCAAGTTGGTGTAGTGGACGGAAAATTGGACACATTCATCGTCACCGGCGACATCGATGCGATGTGGTTGCGGGACTCGTCGTGCCAGGTGTGGCCTTATCTTTCGCTTGCTAAAGATGATGACGATCTTCGACGCATGTTTTGCGGCCTGATTGCAAGGCAGAGTCGCTGCATTCTGATCGATCCGTATGCGAATGCGTTCTTGTTTGATCCTCACGCGACGAAACCGCTGTCTTGGTCGGTCGGTGATCTCACCGAAATGCGTCCGGGGGTTGCCGAACGCAAATGGGAGATCGATTCCCTCTGTTTCTGTATTCGTCTCGCGCATGGGTATTGGCGCGCAACCGGCGATGTGTCACCTTTCACCGCGGAGTGGGCACGAGCGATGCAGTTGGTAGTGGACACATTTCGTGAACAACAAAGAAAGGAGGGGCGAGGCAATTACCATTTCGAGCGGAAAACAGAGGTGCCAACCGACACCCTCATGCTCGGCGGGTTTGGCAATCCCGCGCGTCCAGTCGGTCTAATTCATTCGATGTTTCGTCCCTCTGACGATGCATGTCTGTTTTCACTATTTGTGCCTGGCAATTTGTTTGCAGTTGTGTCGTTACGTCAATTGTCTGAGATGGCAGACGCCGTGTTGCGTGACGCCGTCTTTGCAACTGCTTGTCGCTCACTCGCTTCAGAAATCGAATCTGCACTTTCGGAGTACGGACGAGTACGCCAAGAGAAAGGTGGTGAAATCTGGGCTTACGAAGTGGATGGTTTTGGCAATCAGATATTTATGGATGACGCGAATCTTCCCAGCCTGCTGGGCTTGCCATATCTGGGCTGTTGTCCAGCAGACGACCCGGTGTATCGCAGAACGAGATCCCGGATATTGAGTTCTGCCAATCCCTACTTCTTCAAGGGAGCTGCCGCGGAAGGCGTGGGCGGCCCGCACATTGGGCTCGACATGATCTGGCCCATGTCGATCATCACGCGAGCTCTAACCAGTTCTGATGCGAGCGAAATCCGGCAATGCTTGCGATGGCTTAATACCACCGATGCCGGGAGCGGGTTTGTTCACGAGGCTTTTCACAAGAATGATCCCGCGCAATTCACCCGACCATGGTTCGCTTGGGCGAACTCGTTATTCGGCGAACTCATTGTGAAAGTCAGTCAAGAATACCCGGAGATGCTGGGATAGATCAGCCGCGCCCACTGACCTTGGCCTCGTCTTTCCAACACATTCCCGCGTGATGGCAGCGTGGTTCCCTGGTACTGCTGGACGGCTTGCGTTGCCCTCGCACTGTTTGACGATGCGAAATCCAGGCGTAGGCTGATGGTAAGTTGGCAACGAAGTGTCGGACAGGAAACGCGGGGTTACAAAGTACTCGAAAGAGGCATCCGCCCCGACATCCGCGGGCTGAAGATTTCAGCAGATCTCACTCATTTCCGGAGAATCAAGGCGAGCGAAATCCGAATTACGGCCATAAGGTTTTGCCCTCTGGATCGACCGTAACCAATATGCGACGGAACCTGCAAATTTCCGTATCTTATCCCTGATTCGGCACGCGATAGTGCATCGAAGGTGACGACTCTGCCGAAGATGTCGTCGCCCCCAGAAAAGTTGGTCGAGGAGAAGTTGTGAGAATATTTCGCCGGTTATTGTGGCTTTTGCTGATCAGCAGTACAGCATGGACGAGTACCGAATATTATCGTCACGTCATTTTCGACAACAGCCTCACGCCTGATGCGTACTACAACAGCGTTGGTCTTGCGAACGGTGGTAGTTCTCTCGAGTTGAAGGGACATCGGTTGCCGGTTGAAACGAAAACTTTTCTGACTCCTCCGAATGCGCTGCGGCTGAGTTGGCAGTCGGCACCGGGAGGCGGATGGGAAGCGGAAATTCACCTCGACTTCTTCCGCAACCGTTTTCCTGAACTTCAAGGTCAGAATCTGTATTTTTGGTGTTTCTCGCGTGAGACCATTGTGGCCGCTGACATGCCTTCGATGGTCATTTCAAATACAGCGCAGGGTCTGCATGTCGTCGAATTTCCAGGAGCATTTACTGAGCCTTTACCGATCGGGAGATATTCTGGCGACATTCCAGCCGATAAATGGGTTCGAGTGAAGATTCCACTCTCGGCCTTTCATAGCGCCTCGATTTACAAATTCCGGCCGGAGTACTTGCGCAGCGTGGTTTTCCATCAGGGACGGGCTGATAACACGAAGCACACTCTCGTCATCGATGAATTGCGGATGGATGAAGATCCGACGAAGACTGAGCTGCGATTGTCGGCTCCGAAAAACTTACGCGCGACCGGCTTTGACCGGCACGTCGATATCAGCTGGGACCCGGTGGAGAGTCCGGCCCTCGGGCGTTATGTCATTTATCGGGCGCTCGATCACAAAAACTTCGAACCAATCGGAATTCAACTTCCTGGAATCAACCGCTACTCGGACTTCCTTGGCAAGCCCGGAACCGCTGCGGAGTACAAAGTTGCAGCTTCCAGCCAGACATATCAACTCTCGGAACTATCGACGTCCGTTAGTGCTTCGACGCGCCAGTTCACCGACGATGAACTGCTCACCATGCTGCAGGAGGCTTGTTTCCGCTACTACTGGGATGGAGCCGATCCTCACTCGGGGATGGCTCTCGAGAATATACCTGGAGACGACCGCATCGTCGCGACAGGCGCAAGCGGGATGGGAATCGCAGCACTGGTTGTGGGGGTGGATCGCGGCTTCATTACGCGCGAGCAAGGAGTCAATCGTCTCACCAAGATCGTGAATTTTCTGGAACACGCTCCTCGATATCACGGGGCATGGTCGCACTTCATGGACGGAAGCACCGGGAAGACCATGCCGGTTTTCGGCATGTTCGACAACGGCGGCGATCTTGTGGAGACATCATTCTTGATGGAGGGATTGCTAGCTGCTCGACAATATTTTCACGGCAGCAGCGCAGCGGAGCAGGACCTTTACCGGCGGATTACTCAACTTTGGCAGACGGTCGAATGGGACTGGTATCGTGGTTCGACCTCCGGAGATTACCTGTATTGGCACTGGTCGCCCGAATGGAAATGGCAGATTCAGCATCGGCTGATCGGTTTCAACGAAGTTATGATCACCTATCTGCTCGCCATGTCTTCTCCCACTCATTCTGTGCCGGCAACTATGTATTACTCGGGCTGGGCAGGCCAGGGAGCTGCCGCGTTGAGCTACCGCGCTGGATGGTCTGGAGGCGTGGCAGGGGATCAGTACCACAATGGACAGACATACTTCGGAATCAAACTTGATGTTGGCGTTGGATCCGGCGGACCGCTTTTCTTCACGGATTATTCTTACCTCGGATTCGATCCGCACAACCTGCATGATCGCTACACATCCTCTTATTTTGAAAACAACCGCAACATTGCGCTGATCAATCGCGCGTACTGCATCGCCAATCCGAAGCATTTTGCGGGATACGGCGCTGATGCGTGGGGACTCACGGCAAGCGATGGGCCGTGGGGATACGTTCCACACGCCCCGAACGAAAACGACGACAAAGGTACATTGACCCTTACGGGCGCGCTTTCCTCTTTTCCCTACACGCCTGAAGCATCCATGGCCGCGCTGAAACATTACTACCGCGATTTGGGCAGCCAGCTTTGGGATATTTATGGACCGCGAGATGCCTACAATCCTACGGAAGATTGGGTTTCACCGATCTATATGGGTCTCAATCAGGCGCCGATTGTCGTGATGGTCGAGAATTATCGTACCGGACTTGTATGGAAGCAGTTCATGTCAAATCCGGAAATCGGCGAAATGTTACGAAAGCTCGATGCGGTAACTGCCAAGGAGTGAAACAAGCAATGGTTGTCGCTTGCGGTCCCAGAGAACTCTCTCTTGCCGATTTTTCCGCGCTGCTCAGAGCAGACAAACTAGCACGGACGAGTCCAACGCAGCTGGGGTTCATGCCCAAGCAATTTCGGCACATCGCACACCGCAGAAAGATTTCAATTTCTGCCTTTGATTGATCGGCTGTGACCGAAATCTGTTCGTTTTAGCCGCCGATCGGATCTGGCGCACAATTCGCACTGAAGGAGAAACACCGGTCAAAGAGCCATTCTCCAGTCTCCAATTGCCAATCTGGGGACCCGCGTTCACAAGCTTCCCGAAGAGTAGTTTCAAGAACCGCAAGGGTTTGACAATCTCTATCCCATCTAGGACTTGAGGTTAAAAAGAGCCGTATCACTGCCCCTGTCAGCGCTCACGACGTACGCGGCGCCGGCGGCAAGTGGCGGCCTCTAGAAATTTGTCATCATCAGGATCGCAGCAAACGGGCTCAGGAGACGAGAGGGGCTCAACTCATTCCGAGTAGGGTTCGACGAGCCTAATCCCACACCGTCCTCAAGGGACGGTTACTGTACTTCTGTGTTTGCGTTTTTCTGACGTATGACTACGATGGAAGCAGTCACCGCTTTGTCTGCCTAGAAAGTCCATACAGTAAATCCCGGTATTTGTCGCCTGTATTGCCCCCCGCGGGAAGCAGACGTCCTAAAAAGGAGTCCTCATGCAGTTCTGTGCTACCCCTCTACGCCATGCGTGCCGTCGCCTGACGGCTACGACAGGTTTGCTTGCCTTGATCATCGCCGCCGGATGTGGCGCGCCCAATCTGCCATTGATGAAACAGCAGAAGTCCATGTCGGTCGCCGACGTCACTGCGCATGTCGCGAAGGGTGGATCAACTCCCAGCGTCTTGTTATTCAACGGAACCGGAACTTCGTCGAGCGACGTCTCCGCCGTGAAGACCATCCTCGGTGATTTGAAGCTCAGCTACGCGACTGCCAATTCCAGTCAACTGAACGGAATGACCGTGAGCGCAATGGCGGCCTACAAGCTGTTTCTCATGCCCGGCGGCAACGCCATGACCATCAGCAAAAATCTCAAGAGTTCCACCATTACCAACCTTCATAATGCGATCGTCAACAACGGCCTGCACTATCTGGGGATTTGTGCCGGAGCCTTCTTCGCGGGTGATTCCGGCATCTACGATTATCTTGCTCTTACGCCGTCAGGTATCTGGTTCAACTACTATGCGGACGAATTCAAGGGCATTCACAAAGAAGCGCTGGAGATCAAGGCCTCGGATGGTTCTAAACTGGACCAGTACTGGCAAGATGGTCCGCAATTGAGCGGATGGGGCTCGATCGTGGGTAAATATCCCGACGGCACTCCAGCCATCGTCGAAGGCAACTCTGGCAAGGGATGGGTGATCCTCTGCGGAGTGCATCCCGAAGCGCCCGCCAGCTGGAGAACTGGGATGACGTTTACGACGTCGGTCGCCACGGATAATGCTTACGCCGAAACGCTCGTTACCAACGCTCTGAACGGCACGAAGATGTCTCACTACTGAAGACGTGAAATGAATTTCGGGGACAAACGGGGTGAACTGCTCCGGCTGTCCCGTAATTCTTACACTCCCAGAGTGAGGCAGAAGGGTGTCCGCCTACTGTACTCCCTCGCAGTTCATCCTGAGACTGCACGAATTTTCAATATAGAAGTCCCCAAGGCCGGACTTGCCCGCTTCGACGCAGAGAGTGGCGCAACGCAATTGCGAATCCACCTCTTTTCCCTGCGATTCGATTGTGAGGTCTACGCGATACAACCCGGGTTGAATCGGCAGCACCGGGCATTCAAAGGTGATCTCGCCGCAACCAGGTTCGAGTGTGAAATCTGACCCACAGGATTCATTCGTGAGTTGCGCACACAGATATCCGCTGGGCCAATAAAAGGAAATTCGGACAACCGCTGCGCGAACCAGGTCTGTTGCGCGGTAACTGAAGCTCGCCAGCATAGGATATCCAGTCCGAACGGGGCCCGCAGTGTCAGCGCCGGAGAACGCGATCCCCACGCATTCTGCCAGCTTTTCGGCTTCTCGAGGCCGTTTTTCATCTGCCTGGAAAGTAGAAAAACTCATCTTCTGATAGGCATCGACAACCTCGCGCGGCACGCCGTCCATAACAAGTTGTCCACGGTCGAGCAGTAGTGCTCTATCACAGAGTCTGTAGACAGCTGCAAGATCATGAGAAACAAAGATGATCGTTGCGCCGCGTTTCCTCAATTCAGCGATGCGATCGAGGCATTTCGCCTGAAATGCCAGGTCGCCCACAGCGAGGACCTCGTCAAGCAGGACGATATCGGGGTCGAGATGAGCGGCCACGGAGAAGCCGAGACGCACGTACATACCCGACGAATAACGTTTGACAGGTTCATCGATGTATTTCTCGACGCCCGAAAACTCGAGGATACTATCCATTTTCCGCGTGATTTCCGTTCGGCGCATGCCGAGCATCGAACCGTGAAGATAGACGTTTTCTCGTCCCGTCAGCTCGGGATGGAATCCAGTGCCAACCTCGATGAGAGCGGCCAGTCTGCCATGAATCGTGATCTGGCCACTGGTCGGTGCAGTGATATTGGAGAGCAACTTCAGTATGGTCGACTTGCCGGCTCCGTTATGCCCAACAATGCCTAGGGCCTCTCCCTTGTCCACGCTAAAGCTGACATCTTGAAGGGCCACCATTTCTTGGCGTCGAGGTTGTAAGCGCCAAGGCCACGTTTTCAGGAAATTGCTCTTCGAACGAAGCCAATATTTCTTGTAGACATGGTCCAGCTTCAAAGCAATCATTGGCTTCTCTCAAATGACATCGGCTATCGCACCCTCAAACCATTTGAAGTACGTGTAGCCAAGGATCAAACCCGTGAGCGTAATTGCGAAAGCGGTTCCAATCGCGTGAAGGTCAGGCGGGCGTCCGTAAATTACGACTGCGCGAAATCCGTCGATTGCGACCGAGCAAGGGTCCAGCATGTATAGCTGCCGAAATCGCATCGGGATCGCCTGCACCGAATAAACAACAGGAGTCGCAAACATCCAAACCTGCAAAATAAACGGCAGAGCCAGGCCAACGTCACGAAACTGCACATGAACAGCAGAGAAGAACAGAGAAATTCCAGCCGCAAAGCCACCTAGGATCAGCACCATTGGGATCGCGTATAGCAAGTTCCAAGTGGGCGCGACATGGTAATGCGCGAGCATTGCCGACAGAATGATCGAGCCGATCAGGAAATCAACAATGCCCGGCGCTATGTAAGAGAGCGGAATGATTTCTCTGGGGAAATACATCTTGGTCAACAGGCTGGGATGCGCCACTATTCCGTGCACTGCGTTCGCGATTGAACTCGAAAAGAAGATCCAAGGCAGTAGACCAGACAAAACGAACAGGGAATAAGGCGTTCCCGCGGTGTTCACCTTTGTTACGTGCGCAAAAATAAACGTGTAGATGACCATCAGGGTCAACGGCTGCAGTATGGCCCAGACCCAACCAAGCAGAGATTGTTTATACCGGACTTTGAGCCGGAAGGCACTCAACACAAAAAGCAGATCGGAGTAATGGATCAGAGCGCGAAGTCCAGTGAAAATCTGGACCACAGAAAATGAGGGTGGCCCGATGACTCTGGTGTGGCGCGATTTCGAAACTCGTGTGGGATTTTGCGTCGCCCTTATAATCGCAGCGGTGCCGGAGAGTTCTTCGGTCGCTACGATCGGTGCGTCCTCTGACATGCTCGCTTAGGAACTTCCTTTCACTGGAACTGAGGATTTACGATCTCAGAGGCCACAGCAGGTTCCAAATGTATTTCCGGATAGGGAAGAGTTGTAGTGCGGCTTTTTTCTCCAATCTTACGTATCCGCGCCGAGAGTTTTTGCGCAACTATGCTGACGTGTGGCTGGCGCAAAAAGTCGTAATGTCCGCAATGAACCTCACAAACTTCTACGCCTCCCCTGGACCGGGCGCTCCATCCCATTTCCGGGTCGGATACGTAGAAATAAGGTTGTCTTGGCCGCTTGAACAAAAGGACTGGTGCGCGGAATGTGGGTTCTACAAAGTTCTCTCCGGGCCAGTACGCCTGACCCCACGGAGTTCTCGGGCGTTTCTGGCCGACGAGTCGTTTTAGAACCCGCTGCATGGTTGCGAACTGCTGACGAACCGGCAACTGGCGGATTCTGCGCATCCGGTCAACGTAATAGTCGATGGCCCACAGAGCGGGGATCTGCGAATTCTCCAAAACCCAGGTATCGAAGATGGCAAAAAATCCGACTTCTTCGCCGGCAGATTCCAGTTGCAGAATCATCTCCTGTGCGATGAGTACTCCGTCGCACATAGCGGCAAAGCAGAATGGACCTGCGGACTGGACGGTGCGAATGGCATTCACATATTCTTTCGCCCAGCCCTGAATCTCCTCCATGTCGAACGGTCGTCCCTGTACTACAGGTCCGGGACCCTGCAGCTTATAGATCCTGTCATCTTCACCGAGATGATGCGCCAGCAGCGCGTAGCCGAGCGACTCCACTCCAGGCGCGGCAATCGCAAACAGTGGAACCTCGCTTTTACCGTGACGAAGCTGCATAAGCATGGGATCGGGTTTCGAGGATGGATTGTCGCTGAGGAAGGCAGCCAGGCTTTCGATCGTGGGTGCCCGGAAGATGGTCGAAACTGGAATGGTGCGGCCTGTCACCTCCTTGATGCGATCCGTGAGATGTGCCGCCATTAAAGAATGCCCGCCCAGATCAAAAAAATTCTCCCGCACGCTTATTTGCTTCAGGCCGAGAACATCTTTCCAAATCTCGGTGAGCAGCTCCTGTTCGGTTTGTGCTTGTGACGCAGGTGATTGTTGAGCCGCGTTGCCCGGTAGGCGAGTTCGATTGGAGGGCTGGATGCCCCGGCCGTTTTTTGTCGGCTGGATTGCCCCTATTGCCAGCGGCGGGGCACAAGAGAGCCGAATATCGTCAATGTGAATTTCAGGGTTCCGTGTGATCTGCCGAAGTAAGCTGATGAAATCATCCACCATTCGAGCGATACGTTCGACTCGAAACAGAGCGGTATTGAAATCAATCTGAAGGAACCATCTATGATCGCTGTCTTCGACGAACGTCGCGAATAAATCCAGAATGGAGGTACTGCTGTTCACGATATAGGGAAAAACAGACAATTCGCCGAAGGAATGCGAGCGAATCGCCGATTGAATGACTGAGAACATGACCTGGAAAATTGGATTGCAACTCAGGTCTCTTTCGAGAGAGAGAGTTGCGACCACCTTCTCGAATGGAATATCTGCATTCGCAAGCGCGTCCAGCGTCGTTTGACGCACCCGAGGCAGTAGATTCAGAAATCGTGGGTTCCCTGAAAGATCATCTCTCAAGACGACGGTTTCCACGAACAATCCAATCAGCGCCTCCGTTTCAACTTCAGATCTGCCGGCTGCGGGTACGCCTACCAGCACGTCAGGTTGTCCGCTCAGGCGGTAAAGAAATACCTTGAATGCTGCGAGCAAATACATGAAAGGCGTGACCTGGTACTGCGCAGCCAATGCCAGCACCGCGGACATCACTTCGGACGGTACGCTATAGGTCTGGCTACTTCCCTGCAAGGTCTGTTCAGCCGGACGTGGATTATCCTGCGGCAGCTCTAGAATCGGCGGCGCTCCCTCGAGCGCCGTCTTCCAGTAAAGTAGTTGCTTCTGCGCTTTTTCGGTTCGGAGCATCTGATGCTGCCACTCAGAGAAATCTCCGTATTGAATAGCAAGATCAGGCAACTCCGCCTTTGTTCCCGTGGAAAGGGCTTTATACAAACTGGCCAGTTCTTTTGTGAAGGTTTGCAGGGACCATGCGTCTGTAATCGTGTGGTGCATGGTGCAGAGCAGCACATGCTCGTTTGCCTTGATCCGCATAAGTCGCGATCGAAATAGCGGCCCTGCGCTCAGGTCGAAAGGTGTCTCCGCTTCGCGCTTGGCCAACTCGAAGGCCGGAGGGTAGGGGTCCGAAAAGTGAGCGAAATCCGTGACTGGAAGGCCGAGTGGGAAAGGCGGAGCTACACGCTGGAATAACTCGCCATTCTCGAACGCGAAAGTGGTGCGCAACGTCTCGTGCCGTCTGACGATTTCCTCAATGGAACTCTGGAGGATGGTGACGTCCAAAACGCCATGCAACCATAGGTCAACGTAAACGTTGTAGGCGGACGTCGGTGCCTGCAGTTGATCCAGGAACCAGAGTCTCCGTTGAGCCAAGGAGGCTGGATAGATGTGAAATGATTGTGGTGGGGAGGCTGGGGCAGGATCCTCACTTATGGGAGCGGAATGCATTGCGGTGGCGCAGTCCCGAACTGCCCAACTAGGATGATGGCCTTAGGCTAAATCCATCAATACAGGTAATCCTGTAGGGATTTACCTGAATTACTTTATTGAACACGCGTGGTGTTGAATGTGAAAGTGTGTGAGTTCTTTCTCCGACTCGCATGGCTCGATCAGCGTTCCGCTCCTCATTTTCACAACAAAGATTATGGTTTCTGGATCAGCTTGAACCCGGAACCGCTGCTTATAACCTGCCTCGCGCCTTCCGGATCGACGGCCCCTTAAACATTGAAATTCTGAAAGAGGCCTTGAACGTCATTGTGAAGCGGCATGGCTCGCTGCGTACCGTATTTGATTCCATTGGCGGGGAATCGCGGCAGGTGGTGCTATCCGAGGCCCACGCTGAAATTCCCATTACTGATTTAAGCGATGTTCCAGCAACTGAGCGGGAGCAAGAAGCTCTTTCCATCATCGCAGAAGAGGGCAAAAAGCCTTTCGACCTCAGGGAAGGCCCGCTTGTGCGCTGTTTACTCGTTCGGTTGGCTCCTGAGAGGCATATCTTCCTGTTGGTCTTTCACCACATCATCACCGATGGCTGGTCAATCTCCGTTCTGTTCCGGGAACTGACAACATGCTACGCAGCACTGGTGAGGGGAGAAAAACCAGATTTCCATGAACTGGCCCTGGAGTACGCGGAATACGCTGAATGGCAAAGGGGAAGCAATAGTGGTGAGGTGCTTGAGCGGCAAATCGAGCATTGGAAGAAGAAACTGGCAGGAGCCCAGACTGTTCTCGAGCTTCCCACCGATCGCCCGCGGCCCACGATCGCGAACTGGCACGGAGCAACGGAAGAAATCACCCTCGACCGCTCCGTCCTGGCACAACTCAAAGCAATCGCCACAACTGAGAGAGCCACACTGTTCATGGTCGTGCTGGCGGCTTTCCACGCTCTGTTGTGGCGCTATACCTCGCAGGAGAGCATTTTGGTCGGCACGCCGGTTGCCGCCCGCAACGAAATTGAACTAGAGAACATAGTTGGCTTGTTCGTGAACACGCTGGTTTTCCGGGCTGATCTCTCGCGTGCCCTTACTTTCCGCGATTTGATTGCTCAGGTCCGTGCCTATGCGCTGGATGCTTACACCTCCCAGGATGTGCCATTCGAGAAGCTGGTGGAGGCTCTGGTTCCGCAGCGGTCGCTCGATTCACATCCTCTGTTTCAGGTGATGTTCACATTTCAGAACATTCCTAAGCAGGTCTTCGAGATTCCCGGGCTCACTGTTAAGGAAATCGCATTCGAGACGGGCATCGCCAAGTTCGATTTATCCGCGGAGATATGGGACAGCGGCGAGCTTCATTGCCAGTTCGAATATCGAACGGATTTGTTTGACCAATGCACCATCACAAGAATGCTCGGACATTTCAAGAACTTGTTGATTGCGGCATCGAATCATCCCGACCTGGCGATTGCCGAGCTCCCGATCATGGAAGAGCGGGAGCGCAAAGAAGTAATCTTTCAATGGAACCGGACGGCTGCTGATTACCCTCGCAATCTAAGTATTCACGAGGCTTTTGAACACCAGGCTGCTAAAACGCCCGATAGTATCGCCTTATCGTGCGAAGGAAGAATCTGGACCTATCGGCAGATCAATGCGGAAGCGAATCGTCTCGCACATCTACTCGTGAACAGGAGTATCGGGTCGGGTTGTCTGGTGGGCGTTCTGTTGGAGCGCTCACCGGAGATGGTGATCGCCTTGTTGGGCATTTTGAAATCAGGCGCGGCGTATGTACCGCTGGATTACTCGTACCCGATGGAACGCATCAAGCTGATGCTCGATAATGCGTCGGTGTTAACTGTGGTTACGCAGGATCATCTCAAGGACAAGTTGCCCTCAACCATCCCGAATGTTGTGCTGCTCGATAAAAGCGAGGAGCTTCGCGATGCGCCGACTTCGAACCTTGCTCGTCCTAAGTTGGATGATCAACTTGCCTACATCATCTACACGTCGGGATCGACGGGAGAACCGAAAGGGGTGGAGGGGACGCATCGGGGGTTGATGAATCGGTTCAGCTGGATGTGGCGGAGCTATCCTTTCCAGCCGGGCGAGGTGTGCTGCCAAAAGACCAATCTCAGTTTTGTGGATTCGATTTGGGAGATCTTCGGGCCGCTGTTGGCCGGTGTTCCCAACGTGATCATTCCGCAGGAAACGGTGCGGGATCCGGAACTGTTGTTGCAGGTACTGGGGCGGGAGCGAGTGACGCGCATTGTGCTGGTGCCCTCGCAGCTTCGAGCGCTGCTGGACCATGCTCCGAACCTGCAGCAGCGGGTGCCGCAGCTG
>DASYZA010000211.1:0-4051 GCA_035946775.1 Candidatus Sulfotelmatobacter sp.
CTTTGGGGCGGCGACCAAGGCGGGTCCGGCTCACAGTTTGCTTTGGCTGACCGGGATTGCCCTGTTTTTCATTCCGCTGGCGTTTGTCGTGACATTTTTGAACGACCGCATGCCGCTCGAAGGCGGACTCTATGAATGGGCTCGCCTCAGCTTCAACGAGGGCGTCGGGTTTCTGGTCGCGTGGAATCTCTGGCTTTACATCATCCTGCTGGTCGGCGAATACGGATTCGTGCTGATCACTTATGTCGCCTTTGCTTTTGGCGACAAGGCGCAATGGATGATGGCCAGCAAGGCTGCGACCATGACGGCTTCGGTGCTGTTCGTTGGGGCGCTGGTCGTGATCACGGCACTCGGCCTGAAGATTGGGAAGTGGGTGATCAATGCGGGCGGATTGATGACCGTTTTTGCGCTGGGATTATTGATTGCGCTGGCGGCGTCGCGGCATTGGATTCCTGGCGATTCCGCGGCGAAGGCGCTACCGTTGGCAGTTCCTCCGCCCAGGCTGCTGAGCGTCAGCATCTTCAGCAAGATGACGTTCGGCGCGTTGTGCGGCTTTGAATTCGTGGCCATTCTCGCGGGGGAGTGCCGCAACCCCGCGCGCACGATCCGGAGGTCCGTACTGATTTCGGCTCCGATCATTGGCGCGCTCTACATTTTCGGGACCAGCGCGATTATGGCGTTCGTGCCAGCCTCTCAGATCAATCTGATCGGGCCGGTGCCGCAGGCGCTGAGCCTCGCGCTGCAGTCGTCGCGGGTGGCGAGGATCGTTGCTCCAATCACAATTCTGCTTCTGTTCAGCAACGTGTTTTGCACGGGATGCCTGACCTTCGCGGGCAGCGCGCGTCTGCCCATGGTGGCCGGATGGGAGGGCATCGTGCCGGAGTGGTTTACCCGGCTGCATCCGAAGTATCGAACGCCGCTGAACTCCGTGATGTTCGCCGCAATCGCGACGCTGATTGCATGCGTGATCGCGCTGGCGGGCGTGAATCAGGAGGAAGCTTTCTCGCTGATCCAGATCTGGGGGTTTACGCTGTATGGACTCGTGTATCTGGCGATGTTTGCGATTCCGCTGGTTGCGGGGCGAAAGCTGGGAGTGCATGTAAGCCTTGGCATGAAAGTGGCGGCGTTTTCCGGATTTGTGGTTACGCTGATCTTCGTGGTGCTGTCGGTGTTCCCGGTGATCGATGTGCCGAATCCGGCCGAGTATGCGTGGAAGACGATCGCGGTTGTGTCTGGATTGAATGCGGTGGGCGTCGGGCTGTATCTCAGAGCGAGAAACGCGCAGTCCACGAAAGGCGCGTAGGTAGAGATGCGCAGCCCTTGCCCCCTCGAAGCTTTCGGAGTAGATTACTGCCACTCGTGGGTGACACGTCTAAATCAGGTCGTCTTATTCGTTGGAGTGACGTCTATCGCGAGGCGGAACTCTACAAAGCTGCAGTTCGCGTATATACCAAGCCGCTGTTTTTCTGGCGGAAGGCGCTGCACGTTTCCACCGATGGAAAAACGCTGTATGACCTCGCGGCTAGCGGCCTCAACGGGCTTGCGAAAATGCACCGGGAGTTGCGCGACAGGTCTTTTCATTTCCGGCCTTCTGTTGGCCTCAAATACAACTTCAACGGAAAGCGGCGGACGCTCTACATTCCTCCATGGGAAGAGCGAATCGTAGATCTGCTGCTCTATCGGCTCCTGAATACGAGATTGCACCGCTGGTTCTCGCCTTCGTCGTACGCCTACCGGAACAACACGTACTCGCTCGATCGCTGCCAATCACGAATTGCTACCATCTTGCGGTCTGCTCGGCGGCCCATCTACGTGGTGAAACGCGACATCAAGGACTACTTCGCCTCGGTAGATCACGAGATCCTACTCGGCCAACTGGCATCGCACGTCGATTCAAAAGATTACCTGTTCGATCTTTTCTCGGAACGGACTCGCTTCGAATATCAGGACGAGTCGGGAAGCCACCGGGCACCCATCGGGATTCCGTTTGGGTGTGCCAGCGCGTGTGTTTTGGCGAACCTCTATCTCACGGAACTGGACCGGTCGGTCGAGAGCATCCCGGACGTTCACTATTTCCGGTATGCCGACGACTTGCTGGTGCTGTCGAACTCGCACGAAAGCGCCATCTCCGCGATTGAGCGAATGGAGAACGTCCTAAGCAAACTGCGCCTGGCGACAAAAGAAAGTCACGGACAGGATCTGCTGCTCGCGCCCAGCTCTGTCGCAGATAGTGGCCGTTTCCGACATGACTCTTCGTTTCGCCATCTGGGCTTGCAGTTCGGTTGTGGCGGAGTTACGTCACTGTCCCGAGACAAATCGCGAAAGATCCAGAACCTGTTTCGTTTTGCCTTTCGCCGCAGCCGCCGCCGTTGGAAGAAGATCGGTGATCCTAGTGAGCGAGCGCGCACTCTGGTGGCAATTGCATCGCAGACGATCGATCGCGGCGTACGCAACGTCGCCATCCTCGATTACTACTTGAGGCATGTAAGGGACTTGTCCCAAATGCGACTCCTCGATCGCTGGCTGGCCGAGGAAATTCTCAGTCTGGTTTTTGGCGGGCACCGGAAGGGGAATTTCGCCAAGATTGGTTTTGACGATCTTCGGCGCTTTGGCCTGCCATCGTTGGTGCACCGGCACCGGCTGATTCGCCACGGAAAGATCGAGAGCCCTTTTTTCATCTGGCAGCAACAAAAGATTGGCAGAGCCTTCAAGGGGACGGTTGCCAGTCGGAGGCCGAGTGTGGTTTCCGACTTCTCTCAGAACCCAGAAGCAGCGGCCCAGGAAAAGTCCGTGGGAGAGGATGGCCGTCTGTACATGGGCGCGATGGAATAACCTGCCGCTAGAAGCGGAGGTTCGTTTGTGAAACCGTCCCCTTGAGTGCTCTGCAACGCAGGAAGCGAAACGATGGGACTACTGGATTTTCTACGAAATCTGTTGAGTGGCGGGGAACGGATACAGTGTCCGAGTTGCGGAACCCCTGACGCGCGCAGAACAAAAGACCGGCTGATCACCTGCAAGAATCCGACGTGCCCATATTTCGCCCGCGCAGGCCAACGGCGGCACGCAGAAACGACGGTTCCGACGGTCGGAAATTTTCGTCCCGAACACCCAATTTCGATACGCTATCGAAATTTCGCCGGGCAGGATAGAGACTTCTCCGCCGAATTGGGTTCGATCGTCCGCAAGAATAATCATCTGGTAGCGCGCGTGGCTCCCACGGGAAGGAAGATCGCGTTATCGCGCGACAGAATCCAGAACCTGAACGAAGTGGAGTCGACAAAACCTCAGCGGGTCGCACAGGATCAAGCCTGGCCGACGCCGCGCGAGCGCCAGATTCTCGGCTATCACAAGAAGCACGGGACAACATCGCCGCGCTATGAGCAGGTGCGGGCGAAATATCCAAACTGGTAGTCGTCGCGGGCGAGATGGCGGCAGCAAATTGTGTTGGCGATGAGACTGAACGCTATGGGGTGGCGGCCTACGCTCGAAGATGCGAAACGCGCGTCCCACGAAAAGCGCACAGGGCGGGACAGGTAGTTCCTCATTAGAGTTGGTTGCGAGGGTTCATGGCAGATTATTTACTCGCGTTTGGAGCGGCCTTTTTGGCAGCCATCTGGCGCGTGACTAAGGTCAAGAGGAACGCTCCGAAGGAGAAGCATGCGGTGACCGAGTACGCGGATGCGTTCTTGTTTCCGGACGAAAAAGAAGACGAGTAACGTCTTACCAAACCGCACGCAGGAGCGGACAAGCGAGGATGCGCTGGTCGTGAGTAATGAGTGTCAGGCCGTATGCACGAGCAGTCGCTCCGATGAGGCGATCGGCTGGATCCTTGGGGTAGCTGTCGGGGAAAGACACGGCTAAGTCTGCAATTTCAGGTGTTATGTCCAGCACTTTCACGTTCGTGTCGTCCAGAATGCTGCGAATGGAGTTCTCGATTGTTCCCGTTCCGCGCAGACGACCGGTCTGGAACAGGAACGCCAGTTCCCAAAGGGTCATGGACGCAATGGCGCAGTTCCGATCGCGCTGCGCCTTCTGAATTTCCCGACCAGCG
>DASYZA010000212.1:0-6380 GCA_035946775.1 Candidatus Sulfotelmatobacter sp.
CTGTGGATGCTTGTGAACTGCAAAAACGGTATTAGCTCTTACGAAGTTGGCCGCGCTCTCGGCGTGACGCAGAAGTCCGCTTGGTTCATGCTGCATCGCTTGCGCCTTGCACTGCAAACGAAGTCGCTTGTGAAACTCGGCGGGCCGGAGTCTGAGGTGGAAGTGGACGAGACATTCATCGGCGGGAAGGCTCGCAACATGCACCCGAACGTACATCGCCGCCGCATCGTACAGGGCGGGCCACATGACAAAGCAATCGTCATGGGGATTCTGGAACGTGGCGGAGAAGTTCGCACGATGGTTCTCGCTAATCGTCGCAAGCCGCTAATTCAGAAGCAAGTCAGGGAGAACGTAGGCGCAATGTCCACGCTGCTCACTGACAGGTTGCAATCCTACGAAGGGCTTATCCGCGATTACGCTCATTACATGATTGACCACGCGGAGAGGTACGTGGACGGGAAGGTGCATACCAATGGACTCGAAAACTTCTGGTCGCTCCTGAAGCGTGGATTGAAGGGTACGTACGTTGCAATCGAACCTTTCCACCTGTTCCGATATCTGGACGAGCAGATGTTTCGCTATAACAATCGCAAAGACGCGACCGACCAGAAAATGAAAGACGGGGAGCGTTTTGAGATTGCTCTTTCGCAGATTGCGGGAAAGCGGCTCACCTTTGCGGAGGTGACTGGTAAGGTGGGACAGGCGGCTTGCTAATCCGTGGCGTCTTAAGCGTGGGAAGCGGAAAAAACCCTAGCGATCCTCTTCCGCTTTTCGGCTTTCAGCTTAGATTTCATTTTGGAGTGTGGGACTGACAAGACTTTTTTCAGCGCATCTTCAAAAGTCGCGTATTCACCCGACTCATTCTTGGCGGAAGGTTTGGGGTGACTCGCCACTCAGAACACCTCTCGAAAGAGAGGATGCCGTGGCACGCCCAAAAAGTCAAGAAGATGCGCTTAATGCCTATGATCCTTCCTATCGCCTATTGGAAGAATCTCGCAAAACGTGGGATCACTTTATTAGCGACAAGGTCGTATATAGTTTCGATTCCCTCGAAGTCGCACTCAATTCCGAGATGGGAATCGCCAAAGACTACCTTAAAGGACACCTCTGGATTGAGCTTCATATGACTTTTCAGTTCGGCCTTGTGGCTGAGGGGAATGTTCATTACGCCGTCATTCTCGAAGTTTATAAGACTAGCGAGGCTAGCAGGCAACGGAAAATTCATTTGGATACTGTGCGTGGGAATCCTCATGTGCTTGTCGATGATGCACATCTTGTTGAGACGCCACAAGGTGTGGCTTCTGATAGCTTCGACATCCCCTCCGTTGTACGGCTGAAGCAATTCAATGATGGCCGCTGCCTCTGCGGGTACACCGGAGGTTTGCCTCTCGAATCTGGGCACATCCCGTTCCTCAAGAATCGGAAATTGAGTGTTCTTGGGGTAGGCGCTGGTAAGTTTTGCGAGGCACCACACAAGCTGGTCCAGGGCGGCGCGGAGATTGTAGAAAACATCTCCAGCGATAAGAGAAATTCTGTCGGGAGCGTCTCTGATCTTAACGGCAACCCGACACCGCTGATATTTAACATCATCTTGGGAGACAAATTGACAAGGTTTCGATTCGTGGAAGGAGTTCAATTCTTGCCGCAAAGCGTCAAGGTGCTCTTTCGCCCTAGCTGTCTTCAAATAGGGATCGGACAAACTGATGCCGCTAGCCATGTCTAAAATAATAGCAGCTTTGGTTAGCCATGTATATTATTGCCAGAATAGAGGGCGCCTGTTTGTTTTGTGTAAGTTACGGCGAATTCTAATAATTTGTTGTACCGATTAGAAATATCAGAAATTGGAGTTGATCGAGTGGCTGCGCGGTCAGCGGGTGAGCCAGGAACGGGCGCGGATGGTGAAGAAGGCGTAAGGGAAAATCCAGAAGAGGGTGAAGAAACCGAAATAGGCGTAAAGAATGCCGTAGAGGAAGTCCATCGAACGTTCGCTGCGCAGAAAATAGAGCATGTTGAAGAACGACATCAGGCCGATGACCGTGAGCAAACGGAGAATCATAAAGGGTTTGCCGAACGCGAGATAGATGAGCAGGAACAGCACCGCGTAATTCACCGGGTAGCGAAGATTCGTAATCAGGCGCTCGCATAGCGCGATGCAGCGCGGGACGAGCGGGCGTTTCCACACGATTGATTGGAAGCGAATCTCCTCGCGAATGTAGCTGCGATCCCATCGCAGGAACATCTTGCAGAGCTTCCCGTAGGTTTCCGGTGCAACCGTGTGGACCACGGCGGTGCGCTGGTAAACGGTGTGGAAGCCCGCTTCGAGGATGAAGTTGGTGAGCGCGCGATCTTCGCCATAGGTGCACGGGACACCCCAAAAAGTTTGCGTCGACCAGCGTTCAAGGACGCTGCGAACCACGGAAGTGCGGTAAGCGGTGAGCGCGCCGGGACAGCAATACACGGTGCGATAGGACGATTCAACGGCACGCAGAAGGTCGAATGAAAGGATGAAACGGACATGGAGCATGCGCGGGATAATTCCGCGACGCCGGTTATACACGGCGACTTTTCCGGCGACGGCTCCGATTTCAGGATCGCGAAACGGGCCCGCGACGGCGAGAAGGGCGCGAGGGTCGATTGCGCTGTCGGAGTCGATGGTCACAACGATCTCGCCTCGTGCCTTGGCGAATCCTTCGGCGAGAGCGTCTCTCTTGCCGCGATTCTTCGGGAAGCGGATGGGAGTGATTCTTCCGGGGAACTGTGCTGCCGACTGTTTGATGTAACGCCATGTGTCGTCGGTGCTGCCGTCGTCAATCACCAGGATTTCGAGGCGATCTTTCGGATAGAGAGCAAGCGCAACGGAGGCGATGGACTTCATGACCATGGCGCCTTCGTTGTAGGCGGGAATGATTACAGTGATCGGTGGCGCATCTTCAAATGAAGCCGAAGGGAACGGACGGTAGCGCAGCCAAAAAATTGTGCGAAAGCCGAGGAGGACGGTGCCCATGATTGTCCAAAGCATGGTGGGGCGCACGATGAAACGCATCCAACGGTGTTCTTCAGCAGCGGTCACGAGCGGGTCAAAGGCGGCATAATGGTAGACCTCATAGACCAGCAAAGCGAAACCGATAATGATGACGCCGCTCAGAAGCCAATCCCAGTGATCGCGCGCCTCCTCTTGCGCGATTTCGTGCGAAAAGGTCTGGGCTTTTTCGAGGGTCAGCGAATCGAGCGTACCCGCAAGTATCGGGTTGCCACCAACATCATTCTCGACAGCGAAATTTGTGGGCGATCCGCTTTCCATTATCGATTGTTTCGCCAAGACATGTTTTCGGTGAAGAAGGCGAGCCGAAATTTTAGGCCATCGCTGGAGGGACTGCAAGGGACTCCGGTTAGGCACCACTATTCGATTCGGCGGCGGGGGATGCGGTTGCACTAGCCTCGGATCGGATACAGCCGAGCACGAGGAAGCTGCTCTGTATTGGGCTGGTGTGTTAGTCTCGAATCCTCTCCATGCAAATCTTAAAGGGAACAACACTTCTCGACCGAAGTTTTCAGACCAGCATCACGCTGAAGGGAATCGACGGCTTGCTGGAGATCATTGGCGGCTTCCTGTTCCTCGGGCGCAATCCGATGCGAATGAACGCAATTGTGTCCGCGATCACCCAGCATACGCTATCGACAGATCCCCACGATTTCTTCGCGACGCACCTGGTGCACGCCTCGCAAGCGATCACGGGCGAGGCGCACTACTTTTTCTTTTTCTATCTGGTCTCGCACGGTCTGGCGAAGGTGATTTTAGTGGTTGCGCTGTGGTTGAATCGAATGTGGGCGTATCCGGCGATGATTCTGCTGTTGATCTCCTTTATTGTCTATCAGCTTTACCGCATGACGTTCGCGCCGTCGTGGTTTCTGGTGCTGCTGACGCTGTTCGATGCTGTGGTGATTTGGCTGACGTGGGCGGAGTACGAAAAGCAGCGGGCGCTAAAAACGCACAAGGTGGGAGAGCCAGGCACCCGTTTTTAAAAGGCGCTAGCCCACCCACCGTGACTCGTTTCAAAGACCTACCAGATCCGGCATACCTGATCCGCGGGCCGCACCATGGGATCGCCGGCTTTGCAATCGAATGCCTGCTGGAAAGCAGCCATATTCGACGGCGCGGCGATGGCCCGGAAGCGGTCAAGGGGATGCGGGTTTGTTTTTGCGAGCAGCAACTCCAGTTGAGGACGGTCGCTGCCCGCCCAGGTCCGCGCCCAGGCGAGATAAAAGCGCTGGACGGGCGTGAAGCCGTCGATCTTCTTGTCGGACTGGCCCTCGGGCGTTTTTTGGAATGCTTTAAGGGCGATGGTCAAGCCGCCCAGATCGGCGATGCTTTCGCCGAGGACGAGCTTGCCGATTTCGTGGACGCCCGGCTGGACTTCGTAATTGTCAAACTGATGTTCGACGCATTCGGCGCGCGCCTGAAAGTTCTTCATGTCTTCGGGCGTCCACCAATCGCGCAGGTTGCCCTGTGCGTCGAATTTTCTGCCTTGATCGTCGAAACCGTGGGTCATCTCATGCCCGATCACGGCGCCGATTCCTCCGTAATTGAGAGCGTCGTCGGCCTTGGGATCAAAAAACGGCGGCTGGAGAATGCCGGCGGGGAAGACAATTTCGTTCATTGATGAATTGTAATAAGCATTGACCGTCGGCGGCGTCATGCCCCATTCGGTGCGGTCCACGGGCTTACCGATCTTGGCAAGTTCGTAACGGAATTGGAATTCGTGACCGCGGAAAAGATTATCGACGTACGCACCACGATCAACTTTGTATGCGGAATAATCGCGCCACTTATCGGGGTAGCCGACCTTGAGCATGATGTGGCTCAATTTGTCGAGGGCCTGTTTTTTGGTTTCGGGTCCCATCCATGGAAGAGTTTCGATGTCGTCATGCAGCGCGCTGATGAGGTTGTGAACCATCTTGAGCGCCGCTTCCTTGGCTTCGGGCGGAAAGGCACGCGCTACATATTTTTGCCCCAGGGCCTCACCGAGCTGGCGATCCGTGGATTGGACGCAACGCTTCCAGCGAGGCTGCAATTCTTTCGCGCCGGTCAGCGTCTTGCCGAAGAAATTGAAATCCTCGTCGACGAACGGGGAAGAAAGAGCGGGTGCGGCGGCGGACACCAAATGCCAGCGGAGGTAAACCTTCCAGTCAGGAAGAGGGGTGGAAGTCAATTGCGCGTTGAGGCTCTTGAAAAATTCCGGCTGGCCGACGTTGATTTCTTTTACGTCCGGGTAACCGATGTCGCTGAGATAAGCTCTCCAGGAGAAGGCCGGGGTCAGCGACTGAACGCCGGCAAGGTCCATTTTGTGATAATGCGATTCCGGATTGCGCATTTCCACGCGGGTCATTGAAACTTTGGCGAGGCTGGTTTCGATGTTCATCACGGTGTGTGCTTCTTGCTCCGCAGTGGCGGGATCGTCGCCCATCAGTTTGAACATGTTGGTTATGTGTTGGACGTATTCGGTGCGGATTTTTTGCGAGCGCTCGTCGGGATTAACGTAATAGTCGCGATCGGGCAAGCCCAAGCCGCCTTGGAATGCTGCGCCAATTTCCTGGGCGCTGTTCTTGTAGTCCTGCGTGGAGCCGAAGCGGAAAAGGATTCCGACGCCATCGCCCTGCAGGCGGGCGACTTCGGATTCGAGCTGCTGAATTGTGGCGATGCTGTTGATGCGCTTCAGTTCTGGATCGAGGGGGTGAATGCCGGCCGTTTCGATGGCCTCCGTGTTCATGCAACTGGCGTAGTAATCGCCGATTTTTTGCTGGTTCGAACCGGGTGCGGCGCTGCGGTCGGCGGCTGCTTCGTCGAGAATTTGATGGAGAACATCCTGATTACGGTTGAGAAGATAATTAAAGGTTCCCCAGCTTGAGTACGCGGCGGGAATGGGATGCTTCGCAACCCAGCCGCCATCGGCGAACTGGAAGAAGTTGACGCACGCATTAGCGGAGCGGTCGAGATCGGCGGGATCGAGGCCGTGAGTCTCGGTCTGCGGCGACGCGGCCGAACCGAAATTAGCGTTATTCGCGGTGAAACGCGATAGGGGGCAGTAGGCTCCGGCTCGCGGCTTCTGAGCAAAGAGCGACACGGGCAAAAGCAAAAAGATTGCGGCAAAAGTCACATTACGCAGCGAGCGCATAGAAATTTCTCCTAAAAGTGATCCGTACCTTAAATGATTTCCGTTTCTTAATTTAAAACTCGCGCGAAAGCTCATTCGTCGCTTCACGCATCGCGCTTCCGTGCCAGCCTCCTATTCTCCAATTGCCCGTTTTTGAAATTCTCTTATCTCTTGTCATTCTTGTGAAACTCAGCCCACGCATGTCGCATCTTACGCCACGGCCTGTTT
>DASYZA010000213.1:0-5751 GCA_035946775.1 Candidatus Sulfotelmatobacter sp.
CCACCGCAGAGTGATTCAGCGTGAGATTTCCAGAGTCTTGGTCCTCAACCTTCTCTGGCACGACAAAGCAGGCGGTGCTTGCGCACCGCCCAGGATAACTATGTCCTTGACAGACCCTTCGCTCTTATCGAGGGGCACCCAGAGCGGTGGTAGCTTCGGCGACTAAGAGGCTGGAACACCCGCCCGGTCCCCACGTTACTCCATCACGCCCATGCGCTCGCAATTACGACGGCACCTTCTTTGCTCGTCTTTTGTTCCGGCGGATACAGGCAAACGCACCGACAGCACCGACCGGCGCCATGAGCTCTGCGGACAAGCGACCTCCGGTCGCAGTGTTTCCTCCGATCAAGAATCCGATCAGCATTCCCAATGCCATGAACCCAACGATAATCAACACGTTGATCAACTTCCATTTCGGCTCTTTCGCCCCCAGGATGGCGAGAAGCGCCAAGCCGATCAGCACCGCAAGGAAAACACCGTTGGCAGGATTTCCGGTATTTGTCTGCATCATGGGCCTCCTCGTTCGACGTCGTTTGCCGCGGGTAGGGATCCTTCGAGTGCGGTTGCTCTTTGCCTGGGGGCAAAGATCAATCCTCGCTCAGGATGACAACTTCGTCTCCAGTCGATCGAGATTGCGGACGGGAGTGCATGGGTCCTTCGCGGCAAAGAACGCCGCTCAGGATGACAACGACGCATGGGATGGCGCCCTTGGGGTCTGAAGCCCCAGACCGTTCCACTCCTTAGCGGCACGGCTGAAGCCGTGCCCTTCCCAAAATCACGGGTAACGCCGTGCCCTTCCACAAAACCCTACTCCTTCACTCCCAACTGCCAGAACAGGAACGAATACACGTCGGTGAATTCTTCGATCTGCTTGGTGACGGGCTTGCCGGCGCCGTGGCCGGCCTTTTGCTCGATCCTTAATAAGATGGGGCGCGTCTTGCTCTGGCCGTTTCGGGCTTCGGCCTGCATCTCGGCGGCCATTTTTTTCGCGTGCATGGGATCGACGCGCGTGTCGGTGTCGGCCGTCATGAACAGGATCGCGGGATACTCCGTGCCCGCCTTCACGTGCTGGTACGGCGAGTAGGCGTAGAGCCACTTGAACTGCGCGGGATCTTCGGAGCTGCCATATTCGGGGATCCAGAGCTTGGCGATCTGGAAATTCTGGTAGCGCAGCATGTCGAGCAGCGGGACCTGGCAGACGACGGCGCGGAACAGGTCGGGACGCTGCGTCATCATGGCGCCCATCAGCAGGCCGCCGTTCGATCCGCCCTGGATGGCGAGATGATTCTTGTCCGTATATTTTTCGGAGATGAGGTGCTCGGCGGCGGCGATCATGTCGTCGAAGACGTTCTGCTTTTTGTCGAGCATGCCGGCGCGGTGCCAGTCTTCGCCGAACTCGGCTCCGCCGCGCAGGTTGGCCACGGCGAAGACGCCGCCGTGCTCCATCCATAGATAAGCGGTGCGGCTGAAGGTGGGCGTGAGGCTGATGTTGAATCCGCCGTAGCCGGTGAGCAGCGTGGGATTGTGGCCGTTCTTCTGCAGACCTTTTTTGTGGACGACGAACATCGGAACGCGCGTGCCATCTTTCGAGTGATACCACTCCTGCGCGACTTCGTAGGCGGAGGAATCGACCGAGGGGGCGGAGACGGCGGACCAGAGCGCGCTCGCGGGGGAGCTATCCTTTGCGCTCGTGGATTGCGGAGATTTCAAGTCAACGCGGTACACACTCGGTGGCACCGTGAAGGAATCGAATCCGAAGAACATCTCGTCGCGATTCCACTTTCCGCCTGTACCGAAAACTGTGCCGATCCCCGGGAGCGGAACGTCCGTAATCTTCTTCCCATCCAGATCGAAAAGCTTGAGCTGCGAAGTCGCGTTCTGCTCGTACTGCGCGAGCAGCTTGCCTCCGTAGACGGCGACGCCCTGGAGGACGGCATCGGTCTGCGGAATGATTTCCTTCCACGCCTCGCGATCGAAGTTGCCGGCATCGGTGACGAAGACGTGATAGCGGGGAGCATCTTCATTCGTCGTGATGTAGACCTTCCCATCGTAGACTTCGGCGGAATAAAGGAAAGTCTTGCCCGTGGTGAGGCGCGACGGAGGATTCTTGCCGTGCGTGTCCATGAGGAAGAGTTCGGACTTGGACCATCCCTGCTGGACATTGATGAGGAGCCAGCGTCCATCGTTGGAGAGAGCGACGCCGGGCCAATCCTGCGGATCGCGTCCTTCGCCGAAGATGGGATCGTCGGTGACGACCGGGCTGCCGAGCAGATGGAAGAAGACGTGGCGGTTGTACATCTCCTGGCCGGGGGGGACGTCTCCTTTGTTGGGGTAGCGCGTGTAGAAGAAGCCGGAGTTGTCTTTGAGCCAAGCGATGGAGGCGGCGCGGGTGCGCTCGATGGTGTCGGGAAGAATCGTGCCGGTCTTGGTCTCGATGACGTGGAGCGTGGACATCTCGGAGCCGCTGGGAGAAGTTCCGTAAGCAACGTACTTGCCGTTGTCGGAGGGCTGGAACCAGTCGAGCGCGATGGTGCCGTCGGCGGCGAGCTGGTTGGCATCGACGAGAACGCGGTCGGGTCCGTCAATGCCGTCACGAACGTAGAGCACGGGCTGGTTCTGCATGCCTTCGCGCTTGGTATAGAAGTAATGCTTGCCCGCGATCTGCGGAGCGGTGATGCTGCCGATGGAGAGAAGGTCGGTCAATCGCTTGTGGATGGCGTCGCGTCCGGGAAGAGGATCGAGGATGGAGCGAGTGTAGGCCATCTCCTCGGAGACCCATTTTTGTGTGGCGGGAGAGGAGCCGTCCTCGAGCCAGCGGTAATTGTCGATGACTCTGGTGCCGTGGTAGATGTCGACGATCGGCTTGATCTCGGCGACGGGAGGAGCGTCGGGAGCCTTGGCGGTGGAAGACTTGGAGTCCGCGCCCAAGACGCTGGTGACGATGACGAAAGAAGAGAGAAAAAAGCAGAGAAGAAGAAAAGAAAACACGAGACGCGCTCCGGCCATAAGCACCTCAATCCTGCTGAAAAGAATAAGCCTAGCAGAGTCGAAGGCGTGTTTTCAGAAGCGAAGCGGGATGCTATGATGCTATAGAAACACCACCACACTCCTCAGTAGCTCAATGGCAGAGCATCCGGCTGTTAACCGGAGGGTTGTAGGTTCGAGTCCTACCTGAGGAGCCATTTCTTTTCTTCAGGCGAACTGGTCCAGGCTGAAGCCTAGCGGCCAGTCTTCGGTCTGAGCGAGCATTTGATCCCAGGTTAGTTCGCGTTTTTGATATCCGGCCATGCGGCCTAGCATACAGCTCAACGCCGTTTGAACGCCTTCGGCGATCTGGTTGTGAGCCGGGCCAGAGACGATGCTGGCGATGAAGGTGCGTTCTTTTTCGCGGTCGGCGAATTGCAAGTTGTCGAGGAACGCGCCATTGGCGGCGAAGTTGCCGGAACCAGCGGCCGTGGAGTTCGAATCCTGCCAGGACCATGCGTTCGAGCCGGTGATCGCGATCGGTCCAGCGTAAGGGCACGCTGCCGATCCGTTTGAGCCGAAGAGCTTCAAGCCTGCGTCAAAGACTCCGTCTGTGCCGAACTGCGTCGAGGTGAAGGAGAAGTGGACGTCATTGGGATACGTGAAGTCGACCTGGTAGTTATCCCAGCAATCGCCGTAATGCGTGAGCACATTGCGGCCGCCACTGGCCGTGGCCTTGACGGGGTGGGCGCCGAGCATCCAGTTGCAGAGGTCGATGATGTGGATATTCTGCTCGACGAGGATGTCGCCGGAGAGGACGCGGTCCCAGAGCCAGTTGCGCAGGCGATATTCGTCGGGGCCTTCGCCTTCGCGTTTCTTCTCGGTGGAAACAGGAGCGTTGTAATTGCCGGAGACAGTGGCGATCTTGCCCAGCGCGCCGGACTTGATTCGCTCGGCGAGGGCGGCGAGAGGCGGCGCGTTGCGGCACTGGAAGCCGACATCGACACTCTGATTCGGCTTCACGCGCTTGGCGATTTCGAGAGCGCGCTTTGCCTGGGCAATGTCGACTCCCACTGGCTTCTCGCAGTACACGTGCTTGCCTGAGGCGACAGCCGCTTCCAGATGCTGGACGTGGAAAAACGGTGGAGTCGAGATCTGGATGAGGTCCACATCTTTGGTGTTGGCAAGTTGCTCATAGCAATGCGGACCCTGAAAGAGGAGCTTGCTGTCGATCGGCGCCTGTCCAAGGCTCGCATTGATTTTATTGAAGCGATCCTGGCCGGCAGCGAGGTTATCGGAAAAAAGATCGGCAAGAGCGACGATGCGTGCGGACGTATTCCGCGCAAACGACTCGGCGACCGCCGAGCCGCGATTGCCGCAGCCGAGCAGTCCGAGCCGTACTGCCGAGTTCGCTTCCGAGCCAAATACGGTGTGGGGATTGAGCACCAACATGGCGGAAAGTGCTCCCGCGCCTGTTTGTAAGAATTCCCGACGGTTCATGTGTCCTCGCGTTGCATAAGTGCGTGTGCTGTTGCGTATGTGGGAATGCAGTTCTGGGGATGAGCCATTGAGATCAGGACATCACTTCTTCCAGAATCCGCTGCAAATATATTTTTTCGGTTTTCACGTCTTCCATCTGCTGCGGGCCCGAGGTCTCTCGTTCAATCGAGATCGCGCCCGTGTAGCCGAAGTTGTGAAGCTTGGTGAACACTTTCTTGAAATCGACCAGCCCCTGGCCGATAAGCACTTCTTCGCCGAGCTTGCTGGGATCGGTCGGCCACTTTCCATCTTTCGCATGCACGCTGCGGACATGCGGCCCGAGAATGCCGACGGCATCTACCGGATTTGCCTTGCCATAAAGGATCAGATTGGCGGTGTCGAAGCCGACTCCGAGGTTGGGCATGTTCACGTCTCGAATGGCGCGCGACACCGTCGTTGGAGTTTCCTGGCCGGTTTCCATCAGGAAGTACTGGCCATTGCCATGGCAATGCTGCGCAACCGTGCGGATGGCTTCCACCGTGCCGGGATAGAGCGGGTCGGCAGGATTTTCGGGAATGAAACCGCAGTGCGTCTGAACCTGAGGGATGCCGAGCAGTTTCGCAAAGTCCGAGGCCTGCTTAAGAGCATCGATGCGCGCCGCACGCGTTTTGGGTGGCACCAGTCCGATGGTGGAAGGGCCTTCGGTGAAGTTCCACTCGAGCGGCTCAGGCCCCACGACTTCAACCGTTGTCGCGATCAAATCATACTTGGCCAGCAGGTCACCGATCTGCTTCGCGGCATCCGGCGTGAACTTGCCGATGTAGCCGTCGAGAGACAGGAAGCAATTCGAGAAACCCATGTCGCGAACACGCGCGATCGTGGCTTCAGGCGCGTCATACGGGCTGATGACCAGGCCCAGTGCCATCGGTTTCAGCTTAGGTTTTTCGGGATCGGCGAATGACGGAAGCGGATGAAGTCCAGTGGCAATCGCGGCAGCAGCAGCGGTACCGAGAAACGTGCGGCGATCCATGCGGGTCCTTTTTTGTTGAATTTAGTTCGGAGAAATTCTACTGCGCAGGGAAGCCAGGGGAAAGGGATTGAGATGTTTGCGGGTAGGCCCTAACCCTACAGAAACTGTCGCATGCGGGGATTTTGAGCGGAATCAGACGTGGGTGTTGAAAAAGTCACTGAGATTGGCGGGTGAGATTTAGCGAAAGCATGTTAGAAGGATTCATCTCTTGTCATGCTGTGCTGGATTTCAATCTTCGGAGGCCTGCTGATCATGATGGGAAGCCATGCTCGTTCCGA
>DASYZA010000214.1:0-10941 GCA_035946775.1 Candidatus Sulfotelmatobacter sp.
TGTTCTTGATGTCGATCCAGCCGTTGGTCATCGCCCCGCGTCCGAATGTTGGTCCCAAACTTGAGACCGTGGGGCCGTGTCAAACACGGGCTTGGTTTTCTAAATACACCAAGCCCAAACTCCTCATGGTCTTGACGACCAAATAATTGAACTCATTTGTGTCCGTGCAGCCGCCGATGAAGGAGATGCCTTCGCAGCGATTTACTGTGTGACTCGCCGCGTCCTTCTCGACAAACGTCGCGTCCCGCGTCTTTTTCGTCCACTGTGCAATCTCATCGAGTGCTGTGTCCCAGGAAATGTCCTCCCAGTCCGTAGCGCCCGGACGTCGGACTTGCGGCTTCGTCAGCCGCCGCGGATTCAGAATGTCCTGTTCGAGCGAAGAGCCCTTGGGGCACAACGTTCCGCGGTTGGTGGGATGATCGGGATCGCCTTCGACGTGGATGACTTGCGGCGTGACGTTCTTGGCGCGATCGCCGATGGTATAAATCAGCACTCCGCAACCGACTGCGCAATACGGACACGTTGACCGCGTTTCGGCCGCCCGCGCGATCTTTAGTTCTTTCAGCTGGGCATACGCAGGCTTGAGGTCGAATCCGAAGACCGTGGCGGCAACGCCGCCGACTCCAGCCACCTTGAGGAAGTCTCTGCGGGATGTTTGCATTGCGGGCGAATCTCCCGTCGAGTCAGGAACCGAGGTAATGTCTTAGTCTTCGACACTCCCTTTGTCAAGAGATATGCACGAGTAGCACCCCTGTGGCGCCAAAAGCCAGTCGGAAAAACAGGTGCGCAGCGCTGCCTCAATGGAAAGTTTTGATATGATGTGGTTACGCTGCGGAGGCGAAAATGGTCCGGTGACTGTCCCGGCCTTCAAAGCCGGCGATTCGGCTCCTAGCGAGTCGAATGGTGGGTTCGACTCCCACACGCTTCCGCCATATCTATTTGACCTGACGGAAGTTCCAGAAAAGCGGGGCGGCAAAAGGCGGCATTAGGGAAAATACGTCCGGTTTTGTGAGAGCTTTGAGCGGCACGAGCGACGACCGGACACTTTGGCCCCGAAACAATTCCCGCCGCGACGGCGAGTGCAGGCGGCACGCTGCCACCATTCACGCAGGAGCTCTCCAAGGGTTTTGCCAGTGAGGCCATCGCCGCCTTGGCGGAAATGAGAGAATGGAAAGGGGCGGTGGGAACAATGGTCACTTATGGATTGGCTGTGAGCGGGAAGTGGGCGCAAACGAATCACCACCGAACGGAAACGAGCCTCGCGTAAGCATCCGTGACGGCGTCAACCAATTCAGACCGCAGCGCGCTTCAACTGCTGAACAATCAATATAACACCTTGTCGAAATGGGCCAGCGAAGTGGTTTGACCGTCAGGCTCTTGACGGTACCATGACGACCGATCCAAATGCCCAGCAGAACGATCCTGTGCTGATAAAGTTCTCGAAGTGCAGCACGTTTCTGAGTTCCATGCTTGTCAGCCGCGTTTTTGCCGACGATTCGAGTTGTGACTAGGCCTCGCACCTTAAGGCAATAGATTCACCATGACTACGCTTCTCGTCGCTGGCGTTACGGCACGCCGCTCATCGTGCGAAATGCAACACTCGTCACGGTTCGGCCGCGTTCTTTCAGTTGCCCCGCGTGGCTCGTTGATGTTTGGCGTCGAGGAGAAGGCAAAGTTCCCGAATCAATTTTATCAATTTTCTCGGGTTTGGTTTCGTGGCGACCTGTGCGCAGACTTCGTTCCAACTTTCGTTGTTTTTGCGGGACACCACGAAACCACAGATTTGTTCTGAATTCGTGCCCAATGATGCAAAACGAATCAGAGGACTGCCTGTCCTGTTTTGAACAGGCATGAAACGCACGCCTAATACATCCTACTAAGCATCAGAAGGTTTGACAAGGGTAGGATGACTGAAAAATTAAAATGAGTTCTCTACCAGCACCGGGAGGTTAAAAGTGTGGGTTGCATATGAAGAAGACAGCGGATCATTCCAAGTCAAAGATTTTCCAACGCAAGAGACGAGGGTTTCCATTGCGTTCGATTGGCACCCACACCGACGCTGTCCGAATACTTGAAAAGGGAGTGAGTGAACGCCCAGACATCCAGTGGCAACTTGTCGGAGGGGCTCCGTATGGTGTTCACGGCGAGGTCATGGTAGACAACGCAGAATGAATTCGACTTTTGTGCGTGTGATCGCCGTCTTATATGTTCACGTTGGAGGAAAATTTTAAGGCGCCGTGAGTTTATGCGGTTTGTAGGAGGTAATCTCGCATGAGTCGTATGACGCAAAAGACTGAATACAAGCTCATTTCGGGTGACGATGGAGAAATCAATAAAGTTCTCACTGTCGAATGGACGCAAGGCTGGAAACCGATCCTGCTTTCGTCGGTTGTTACAGGTCAAGTCGTCAGGTCCCAAGTCATTTTGGAGCGTGCCATCAAGTCTGAAAACTGATGCTGATCCAAGAATAAGTCGCCCGCAACGAATACTTCCCCCCTTCGGCAGCTCGCTGCTTCAGCGAGAGTCTGCGCCTGTTTGTTCAGTGTGTGGTTGAAAGCACAGACAATTTTGGCTCGGCGCGCGAAGATTAGTGTTCTGTTTCGTACAGTTTCCGATCGCTCGATGCACTAGTCTATGAACGACTTCAGTTTTCTGGGCTGCTCGGCTCCGTTTATCACCGAGTTAGAGATGAGAATCCCGACCAAATCGTGTGTGCTCCTGATCTTGTCCGTGCTCACAGTTTCGCCTGCGCTTTTTGCTCAAACTGGTGGGAGCGTCCCGGCTACGCCCGAGAGTCATTCAAGCCCATTAGATGGCCAGCAGATCGTGAACCTGTCAATCGCAGCCACGGAGCGAAATTGGGATGCGCGGAACCACTATACGTACATGGAGCGTGATCAAGACCGACGCCTGGACGGGCTGGGGCACGTGAAATCGGAGAATGTGGACATCACGAGAACGATCGTCGTCCATGGCGCTCCCTTTAACCAGCTCGTAGAACACAACGGGCATCCTCCATCGGCCGAGGAACAGAGCAGGAGCGGACAGGATTTCGAGAACCTGGAGCACGAAACACCCAAGGAGCAAACCGTCCGATTCGCTGGGGAGAAAGAAAGCAGCTCTTTTCTCCGGGAAGTAGTCAATGCTTTTGACTTCCATCTCATCGGCGAAGAAACAGTCGAAGGAAGGCCAGCTTACGTGTTTCACGTGACGCCACACCCGGGCTATCACGGGCACGGCAAGTGCGGCAAGATGCTTTCCAAAGTAGAAGGCAAGCTTTGGGTCGACAAGCAAGACTTCAGCTGGATCAAGGTCGACGGCCAAGTGACGCAGGCGTTCTCGATGGGATTGTTCGTGGCTCGGGTGCAGCGCGGCTCGCATGTCACGCTGGAGCAGACCCGAGTGAGTGACGGCGTCTGGATGCCGAAACGCATTGAAGTGCGCGCAAGCGCGAGAATTCTTTTTTTCAAGAGCCTCGAAATCGACCGGATTCTTACTTACTCGGACTATTGTCCCGCGGCCGGCGTGCCATATTACGCGAGCAAATAGCGAAGGATTCGATCTAATAGTTGAGGAATGCAGACAATTTGCTTCCCGGCATGCAACGCTCTGCGGTGCGCAGACTTCGCAGTAGGTGCTCCCAGGCTCCTTCAACTTTACCGAATGTGGGACTGTTCAAAACTGAACAGCCCCCGTTTGCTTACCGACGTATCGTGTGGGACAGGCGCACCTCCGCACCAGTTATTCGGACATCTTGCGGACGGCGCGCGGCATCGAGCGGGCATGTCAAACGTGGCTCAGAACGATCTGCGGCCTGATCTGGCGACCTTCCATAGGGACGCCATAGCGTCTCACAGGCGTCGGCCCATCCGCGTCCTTTTCATGCACCACGATACAGCAGTTGTAAACGACTGTCTGCACGAACTTAAAAAGGCGCAATTCATCGTTACTGCTGACATCGTTTTGACCCTAGAGGAGTGCACGGAACAATTCCGCTCCCACTCTTACGATGTTGTTGTGGCTGGATACCCAAGCCCCGGCTGGAAAGGAGCCGAAGCTGTACAACTCCTACATCAGACTTTGCAGGAGACCCCGCTTCTCTTTGTGACCAGCGGCCTAGAAAGTGAATTCTTGGCGGAGTTAACCTCTCGTGCCGCTTTCCATTACGTTGAGCGAGAGCATCTCCGACAATTGCCCTTGGCTGTTCGCCAGATCTTGAATGAACAAAAACTCCGCCAGGAGTTAGAAAGCGCCCGAAAGGCTTTGCGGCACTCGCAATCGCTGTATCGAGCGTTAGTGGACAATCCAGCATACGGAATATACCGGTGCAATGCGGAAGGAAAAATTGTCGACGCCAACCAAACTCTCGTTGCCATGCTTGGCTACTCAACCAAAGAGGAGCTCTTGGTGGAAAGTCACCTGACTGACCTGCTCTCGTTTCTCGATAGGGCTTCACCTTGGGCGGAGTGCTCGCGCAAGGCTTTGCAAATCGAGCCCGTCGAAACACAGTGGAAGCGGAAAAACGGCACGATGCTGAAAGCCAGGATCAGCGGACGCGCTGTTTTCGACGATTATGGAAACTTCGCGGGGCACGAAATCATCGCTGTAGACATCACCGAGCAACGGACGCTCGAGGATCAGCTACGCCACCAGGCATCGACCGATTCACTGACTGGGTTGGCCAATCATCGTCGTCTTTTCGAAGTGCTCCACGCGGAGATTTGCCGGTCCAAGCGAACTGGCCGGGAATTTTCTCTTGCATTGCTGGACCTCGACGGATTGAAACGGATCAACGATAGTTTTTCGCACCAGACCGGTGACCGCGCACTCTGTAGGCTGGGACAGATCCTGGGGGACTGCTGCCGGTCGGTCGACACCGCAGCACGTCACGGCGGGGACGAGTTCGCTCTGGTCCTCCCGGAAACAGGTATAACCGCCGCCACACTGCTAGCACAGCGGATTTGCAAGCTTCTCGAGAGAGAAGACGAAGAGCCGGCGCTCTCGGTGAGTGTCGGAATCGCGAGTTATCCGAAGGACGCGGATACCATTGGAACCCTTCTCTATGCAGCGGACAAAGCTCTCTATGCCGTGAAACCCAAGCGGCCAACATCCGCCCAGCCGGAGTTAAGCTCAATCCACTATGTGTACGACTCGAAGAGGACGGAATTCCATGGATGAATATCGCTCCCGCCGAAGTGATTGCTCACAGGAGCCCCAGCCGTCTCCGAATTCTGAGCAGGGAATCCAGTTTGCTCCGAGCCTCGAGAAACAACTTCTGCAATCGATTTCCGCGCATGCGCCTCTTCCCGAGATACTGAACCAAATCTGCAGCGCGCTTAATTGTCAGATTGGCAATGTGGTTTCGCTGATTTCCCTGACGGGGGATGACGCAAGCAAGCGCACTGGAATTGCCAGGAGCGCTGCGCTCTTTGGTCTGTATGTTTTCTGCACCGAAGACGTCGTCGGCGAGAATAATGAACTACTCGGATTTCTGGTTATGTACAGTTGGATTTCTCGAGACCCCTCTGTCAGCGAGTTCCAATGGATTGAGCGAGCAAAGTGTCTGGCCGCCCTTGCGATCAAACGCGACATCGAGGTGTGCCATCATGCCCATGGCAGCATTCAGGAGAACGCCCAAGCGTCGCAATGCGCACACAGGACTGGTTTGTGAGGATCGATCTTGAGGAGCAGACTTTCGTCTGATCGGGACATCAATGGTTAATCCCGAGTCTCCCAGTTGCTGTCGGCCGCCCGGCAATCCGAACAGAGTGACAGCAGGTGCATGAAAGTATGAAGGTTTTGCTCATCAATCCGAGCCACGTATCTTTCGGGACCGCAGTGATCACGCCGCGATGGCTGTTTGTAATTGCAGCGGCTACGCCCGCTTGCTACGGTGATCCAGTTCTCATCGATGAAACGCTGAGCCCTCTCGATCCAAAGCGCATCCAGCCCGGGGACGTCGTGGGCATCAGCATCCATACCGGAAACGCCCTGCGCGGCTACGAGATTGGTAAGGCTGCGCGCGAACGTGGCGCCTATGTGATCTTTGGCGGAATTCATGCCACTCTCTACTCTGAAGAAGCCCACCGCCTTGGCGGCGCGCACGCAGTTGTGAAAGGCGACGGCGATTTGGTCTGGGCGAATGCGCTGGCGGATTGCTCGAAGGGCGCCCCCCAGGCCGTCTATTTGGGTGGCCGCGTCGACGCCTCTCAATTCCTGAAGGCCCGCTGGGATTTAGTGCCGCGCGGACGTTACATGTGGGCATCAGTGCAAACTGTTCGGGGATGCCCGAAACACTGCTCGTTCTGCTCGGTGTGGCGGACAGATGGCCAACGTCCGCGGCAGCGTACCGCTGACTCCGTGATCGAAGAAATCGTCCAGTTGCGTCGCCTCGGCTTTCGATTCATCGCGTTGGCCGATGACAACTTTTATCCAGTGACGCTGACCGACATTCAATTGGCCACAAGGCAGGGCAACACCGAGAGAATTGAGGAGCTGAGGGCCATTCGCGCGGAGCGCTTCGCACTAATGGCGCGCCTGGCGCTTTTGCCTGCGGACACGGTGTTCTTTACCCAGATTACGATGGAAGCCGCCGAGGACACCGCCTTTCTCGACGCCATGCGCTGGGCACGCATCAAAGGGGCCCTTGTGGGCGTGGAGTCGGTGACGCCGGAGGGGCTGAAAGACGTGTACAAAGATTTCAATCTGGCAGGAGAGGAATTGGTCGAGCGCTTGCGGACGTTTCGCCGCCACGGCATTCACGTGCTTGGATCATTCATCTTCGGGCTGCCGAGCGACCGGCCAAAAACTTTCGACGCCACCGTCGCTGTGGCCAAGCGCGCTGGAGTCACCTTTGCGCAATTCGTGATGCTCACGCCTTTCCCAGGAACAGTGGATTTCGCAAAATGGGAACGGACGATGGAATTGAATCCAAAGCGCATCGGAGGCATTTCCCTGACGAGGCATTGGCTCATCCCGCAGGCTCTTCGCCCCAAGCTTTACTGCGCGCACCCAACCATGTCGGCAGATGAAATTCGGCAGCGCACGCAAGTCGTGTGGGACCGCTTCTACAGCCTGCGGTCGATCTGGCAGCGCTCGCGCTTTATGACGTCGCAGCGCGGACGGCTGGCGTTTATCTTAATCTCAAAGCTCTACCGTCAGATGTATGCGAACACCGGCATAGCAACCGACAGTGCCCGGGCCAACCGGTCGGCCCGGTGGGCGCGTTGGATTGCCAAACCATGTCGTCGTCTCTTTAGCGGCCGCCCCATGCCGGAGCTTCAAATTCCTCAATCCTGAGATGGATGTCCCACCACAGTAACGCAACCCCGAAAGTGTTCACAACGGAACATACTGCCGGCTTCTCTGCGGGTAATGTGGTGACAGTGCATTTTTCTCTAGCACACGAATAGGCGTCATGGCGGCTCCGAAGAACGGAATTGCAGATGGTCTCTCGCTCAGAGCAAGGAGATGAAAATGTGCTGGCAATAATCGCTATCGTCCTGATTGTTCTCTGGCTGCTCGGATTCTTCGCATTTCACGTAACCACGGCTTTTATTCACGTTGCGCTGGTTGTCGGCCTGATATTGCTTGTGTTGCATTTCATGAGAGACGCCGCAAAGCAACCGTGTAGAAAAGCTGGCAACGGTCGGGACGCTAGCTTATGTGTTTTTGCGCGACTGGCTGAAGCTCTGCTTACTCGTGCAGGACAACATTCAATAGAGAGGTATTGATCTGAAGGCCGCCATTATATTTGATGAAACCGAGCTTCCTGAATTTGTTCATGAAGAAATTGACCCGCGAGCGCGTTGTGCCGATCATCTCCGCCAGCGTTTCTTGCGACATTTTGGGAAGTACTCCGTGGGGCTTGTCTTCCTTACCGTAACGGGCAAGCAATAGAAGAGTGCGGGCCAGCCGTTTCTCACTGGAATTGAATAGCTGGTCGACCAAATCCTCCTCGATTCGGATATTCCGTGCCAGCATAAAACTGATGAACCGGTCGGAGAGGGCATTCTGCTCGTGAAGTACTTTGAACATTTCACTCTTCTCGATGACGAGCACAGTGGTAGGCGTAATCGCCCTAGCCATTCCCATGCGAACGGACTGACCCGCGAGACAGCCTTCGCCAAAGAAGTCGCCTGGACCAAGCATAGCGACGACCGCCTCCTTACCCACTTCGTTTATCACGGAAAGCTTCACACCGCCTTCCTGCAAGTAAAAGATGCTCTTAGCGACGTCCCCTTGCGAGTAGACAATCTCCGCTCTTTTAAACTCTTTGATTTTTCTCGCTAAACCAGCCGAATTGAGAAAAGCTTTGACGTCAAAGGCAGGGTTTCGTGGGCTCGTTTTTTTTAGGGAGCGAGGAATTTCTGCGGATATACGTCGCGCTCCAGACCCCATAATACGACAGTGTAACACAGAATGTACCTGTCCAATATTAGACAGGCGGGTCGGCTTCAAAGAGTTTTAAGGATTCAGAAAAACTCACAGGGATTTCTAGAGGCTCCAGAGAACTTTCCGCAACGACTGATGTACTTCCAGCCCCCCATCGTAGCTGATGAATCCCTGTTTCCTGAATCGATTCATGAACAGATTGATGCGCGGACGCGTGGTTCCGACCATCTCCGCCAAAACCTGATGACTCAGAACCGGAATCTCGGCAACCGCAGGCCCTTTTCTACCTAAATGCCCCAGAAGCAGAAGCACGCGGGCGAGCCGTTGGTCCGCCGAGGAAGTGAGCAGATGCGCCACGTGATCCTGGTAGTCCTTGACGCTGGACAGGAGATAGGCCACCAGGGCATTTGACGTCTTATTTTTTGTGCGGAGCATTTGAAGCATCTTTTCTTTCTGGATGGTGCGTATAGAGCTGGTGGTCAGCGCGATGGCCGTAGAGGTGCGAAGGGGGTAGCCTGCAAGACAAAGCTCTCCAAAGAAATCACCAACTCCCAGAATGGCAGTAACCGCGGACGGGTGATGGTTCGATCGCGTGGCGAGTTGCACTCTTCCCGCTTGAATGTAAAAGAGTGTGTGCGCGCGCGCCCCCTGTTTGTAAATATTCTCTTTGTCCCGATATTGCGAGACCGTCCCGCCTAAGCCGGCCCCCGAGGAGAAACCGGCAAGCGGGGAATTCAAGTGATTCGTTCGTTTCATAGGTCCGTTCCGCTCCTCAGCAATCCTTTATGCGTGAATGCGAGAACAAGAGGATGCTCCTAACTTAGCAAGCGCAACAGCGATAGGCTGTATAAAAGCGGACATATGTGCGTCGGCCGTGGCTCACGCAATGGTTCGAAAATGACGGTTCGGGACGGTCGCTCGAATGGTAGTGCCCTTGTGACCTGTTTCAATCTCCAGGCGACCACCGAGCTGCTCAACTCTTTCTTGCATCCCGGTGATGCCGATGGTCCTGGTTCGCGACGAACGATCCAACACTCCATCCGGTATGCCGTGACCGTTGTCGCTGACTGCTACCGTGATTCCCTCCGTGTTTTGCTCAATCTTCACCCTGGCCTCGCTGGCTTTTGAATGGAGATGAACGTTTGTGAGACTCGCCTGCACAACGCGGAAGACCGCAAGTTCAGCTTCTTCCGTGAGCCGGCGCAGTTCATGAGTTACCTCCACTTCCACGTGCAGGCCGTGGCGCTGGTTAATTCCGCTCATGTACCACTGAATTGCCGTGTTCAGGCCGCATTCATCCAGCTGGGGCGGATGAAGCAGGTAGGAAAAGGTTCGGAGTTCGTCTGAAATGCTGCCGGTGAGGAATTCGCATTGCTAGAGAATCTTGTCGCGCGACTCGGCAGGAGCGTCACCCTTGATCAAGGACAGATTCATCGCCAGGAGGGAAAGCTTTTGTCCCGTGCTGTCACGCAGGTCGCGCGCAATGCGGCGCCGTTCCTCATCCTGGGACTGATAGAAGCCGCCTGGAAAACTCACGCAGCTCTTCTTCCTTCCGGTGACATCCGATCGCAATTGCCGCCATATGGATAACCTGTGCCATCAATTCCAAGTCTCGTTGGCCGGGCCGCTGCGGTGTTGGATAAAATAAGATGAGAGCTCCCAGAATCTCTTTGTCTTTCGACAAAATAGGCAAGGACCATGCCGCTTGAATACCTTGGCTGAGAGCCAAGTCCCAGCAAGCGGCGAACGAGGGATCGCTTCTCATGTCGGCCAGTGGAACAGGTTTTTCCTGGCGGGCGGCGGCTCCGTGGAAACTGTCAGAGGGCACTCTCAAACCGTCGAATGCTTCGTTCCAGATCTTTGGAACTTTCGGGCCAGCCGCAAGCCGGAGATGCGTCCCGTCAGCATCGGGTAAAAGAACCGTCGGGATTACGCTGGGTGACTTGGCGTCGATAAAGTGGCAGAGTTCATTCAAGACTTCTACCATCGGTGCACCCTGGGAAAGCATTCTAAGAACGTGCGTTTCCGATGCCTGAAGCTGCTGAGCAAGGGTTTGAGCCATGTCGGTTCTCCTCTCGCGAAGACACTTCTCATCGAAAATCATTGACTCGGGGCGATTAGAACCAACAGAACGGTACACGCATGGGTATTGAGGCGCTGTTCAATTCGGGGCACCTTGTTTAGTGCGTGGCAACGCGGCTGTTTTGGCGCTGGGCTGAAATTCTTCGCCCGTCGCGGGCTGCTAAAACGCGATGTGTATACAACCGAACAGATACATGTCCCTGCAACGTCTAGGCGTGCGCGGATTAGCGGCGAGCCTGCGAGTAATTGCAAAATGTGTGCTTAAGTGGACAGACTAGCTTGCTGGACGCGGCTAAGATTAATCACGCAAGCAAGCTCTCGCCACGGAGGTAACAATGAAGCGGTATTTAATAGGCGCAGGGTGTCTTACGCTCGCAGCAGGCATGGTGTACGCCACGGAAATGAACAAGGAACAACAACGTCTGGAAAATTGCGGGACTGTGATGCAGGAAATCATGGGCACAC
>DASYZA010000215.1:0-244780 GCA_035946775.1 Candidatus Sulfotelmatobacter sp.
ACGCCATGTCTCCTTTTACGCAAGCAGAAATCACACTCACTCGTTGCAGTTCCTTCTGACTCAACGCGAACGTCCTTCCTCTCATGGAGTGACATTTTCACGTTGCTGTTAGGGGGTGACAGAATTATGGAGCTAAAACAGGCGGTGATCGAAATCCTTTTCAAAGCACAGAAATTCGCCTAGTCTATTGCGTTCATTTTTAGCACTTCACTTGGGAAGGTCATCATGAAGCGGAATTCTATTCTTACTCTGATTTGCGGGTTGCTGGTTAGCACGTTTTGCTCTGCCGGGGAAACCAAGGTGCTTACCAATCATCTGGGATACGAGCCGAACGGGCCGAAGCATGTCGTCATTCTGGGAAAAGCCGACGAGGACTTTTCGAGTTGCTCGCTGAAGAACTATGGGGATGATCAGCAGGTTCTATCCGTGCCGGCGAAGGCCGCGGGCCGGGTGGCGAAATGGCGGGACTGGTATTTCTGGACGGCGGACTTTGATTCGTTCGCTACAGAAGGGAAGTATTACCTCGAGTGCGGCGCGGGTTCCGAACAGGTGAAGTCGTTCCCGTTTCTGATCCAGCGCGATGTGATCGAGCGGAACACGATGTCAGATGTCATCTACTACTTCAAAGACGAGCGTAGTTCGGGAGAATTCGACAAGGCGGATCGTCATTTGAAGTTCGATGGCAAGAAGCAGGGGACGGTCGATGCGCACGGCGGCTGGTGGGATGCGACGGGGGATTACGGGAAGCACTTTTCGCATTTGTCGTTCTCGACCTATTTCAACCCGCAGCAGATTCCGTTTGTGGTGTACAGCCTGCTGAAGAGTTATGAACAGACGAAGTTGAGGGGGAATGCGAATTTCACACGGTATCAGGCGCATTTGCTGGATGAGGCGATGTTCGGAGCGGATTACATGGTCCGTATGAAGGCTCCGAATGGATCGTTCTATCGATCGGTGACGACGGGAGAAGTGGATCAGACGCCTGGCGGACGAAAAATCGCGGGAGAGATGAAACAGTTCGGGATTGAAGGTGCTCCCGGGCAGGGCGCGAAGGGAATGGTCGAGTCGGCGAACAGCGATCTCGAGTACGAGGTGAGTTACCGCTCGGGCGGAGGAATTGCGATCGCGGCGCTGGCGATGGCGAGTGCGTATCCGGTGTCGGGAGAGTTCTCGAGCGCGGCTTATCTGAAAGCGGCGGAGGATGCGTTCGATTACCTGGAGAAGAACAATCTGAAGCTGACGAACGATGGCAAGGAGAACATTGTCGACGATTACTGCGCGCTGGCCGCAGCGACAGAGCTTTATCGCGCGACCAAGAAAGAGCAGTACAAGGTTGCCGCGGATCGCCGCGCGAAAAGCTTGATGGCACGGCAGATCAGCGGAGGAGGTTACAACAACTATTGGCGGGCGGATGATGGGACGCGTCCGTTCTTTCATGCATCCGATGGAGGATTGCCGGTGGTAAGCCTGCTGTATTACGCGGAGATTGCCGATCCGGCGATGAAGCAGCAAGTGCTCGAGACCGTGAAGAAATCGCTCGAGTTTGAGTTGGCGATCACGGGCGAGGTCAACAATCCGTTCGGATACAGCCGCGAGTATGTGCAGGACAAAACGGGCGCGAAGCGTACGAGCTTTTTCTTTCCGCATAACAGCGATGCGGCTCCGTGGTGGCAGGGAGAGAATGCGCGGCTGGCATCGGTGGCGGCGGCAGCGCGGTTGGCGGCGCGAGTATTTGGCGACGATGCGGCGTTTCGCGCGAAACTTGAGGCTTTCGCGACGAATCAACTGAACTGGATTCTTGGGCTGAATCCGTTTGATTCATGCATGCTGAACGGCGTGGGGCGGAATAATCCTCCGTATATGTATTTCGATTCGTGGGAATTTACGAATGCGCCGGGCGGGATTTCGAACGGCATCACCGGAGGATTCAAGGACGAGAACGACATCGACTTTCTGATTCCGTATCGCGAGACGGGGGCGGACAATGATTGGCGCTGGGGCGAACAGTGGCTGCCGCATTCATCGTGGTATCTGCTGGCGGTGGCGAGCGGAGAATAGAACGTCCGGAGAGCTACTGACTTTCGGCTTTTCCCAAGCGATCCAAAAATTGCTTCGTTGCTCTTTCGGAAGTTGGATGCCTGGCGTCGAAAGACAAGTAGATGAGCTGTACCATTCCATACTCGTTTGTCGATAAGCTGATCGCGAGCTTTTCCGGCTCAACACGCCACAGGTTTACTGGAGTTTTACCGTTGGAGTCAAAAGCAAACTTCCCATAGCGCTCGTTGACCGCGGCTCTGACATCGTCTACTGAGGTGGGCTGGTCATAGAGCGTAGTGAGTCCAATAACGGACCCGTCTGTGTAGTCCAGCGATACTTGCCAGGGATAAACGACTCGCGAATCCTTGCTGTCCGGTAGTACCGACGGGCATCCCGAAGTACTGCATCCGATGAGTTTCGGATCCGGCAGAATGACTTTTCCTGGAGACCCGCCAGCAGAGCTAGGCCGATGCAGTGCTTTCCGCAGCATCGCGACCGCGAATTCCTTCTGAGGGTCGTAAGGCTTGGCCATGCGAGACGCAGTAAGAGAAAGGGTGATGGTAAAAAGAAACGCCGCTGCAAGCCAAGCCGTTGGCCGCCGGCTTCGCACAGTTCAGTCTCCGCTGGCGTGGTGCTGCGTTGGGACCAGGACCAGGCGTGGGCGGGCCGGAGCGGGTTCGGGGCGCTGCGGCTGGCCGAAGCTGCTCAGGATGCCGAATACTGCGATGTAGGCGGCGAGGACCCCAAGACTGACAGAGGCGACGACGGTGAGGCAGAGGATGACGGGCATCAGAAACGAAATCACGGTCTTAAAGTCCTTGTTTTACTTCAGGCTACTTCCGCCTCGGTGAGTCGCTAAGTCCAGCGTCTTCAATCTGACCTGCGTTGACGCTCCGCGCTAGTGACGACTAAGATACGGAGTAGAGCTGTGTACTCCTACTTTCGGACAATTCTGATTACCTGTCGACGTTACGGAAGGGACATCACCCTGGGCGGCTGATGGCGATTACCAAGATTTCTGTCCGGGGCGCCCGGCAGCACAACCTCAAAAACATCAGCGTTGAGATCCCGCGGAACACGCTTACCGTGGTGACCGGGCTCAGCGGATCGGGGAAGTCCTCGCTCGCCTTCGACACGATCTATGCCGAGGGACAGCGGCGATATGTCGAGACTTTGTCGGCCTATGCGCGGCAGTTTCTGGACCAGATGGAACGGCCGGATGTGGATGGAATTGATGGACTTAGCCCATCGATCTCGATTGAGCAGAAGACTACGAGTCGCTCGCCGCGATCGACGGTGGGAACGATCACCGAGATCTATGACTACCTTCGCCTGCTATTCGCTTCGATTGGGGTGCCGCATTGTCCGAAATGCGGACGGGCGATCAGCCGGCAGTCGGCCGATCAGATTGTGCAGCGGGTGATGGCGCTGACTCCGGAAGACCGGGTCATGGTGCTGGCGCCGATTGTTCGTGGGCGCAAGGGCGAATTCAAGAAAGAGATGGAGACGCTCGTCAAGCATGGCTATACGCGGGCGCGCATCGACGGCGAGTTGGTGAGTTTGGAAGATGAGCCGGTCATCAGTCTTGATAAGCGGAAGAATCACACGATCGAAGTGGTGGTGGACCGGTTGCTGGTCAAGCCGGGGATTGAGCATCGTCTGGAACAATCGGTGCAACTGGCGATGAAACTGGCGGGCGGTTTAGTGCAGGTCGCGGTCGTGAATGGAGACGAGACTCTCTATTCGGAGAAGTTGGCGTGTCCGGATTGCGGCATTAGCGTTCCGCAGCTGGAGCCTCGGTCGTTTTCGTTTAACAGCATGTATGGAGCTTGCCCGGAGTGTCACGGGCTGGGCAGCAAGTACGATTTCGATCCGGCGAAGGTGATCAGCGACTGGTCGAAGCCGCTGCTGGATGGAGGCCTGGGGCCGGGATCGGCGTCGCAGAACCTGATTCATCAGCTGCATGTGGTGGCATCGGCGTATGGGATTGATTTGAGTACTCCCTTTGAGAAGCTGCCGGAAAAGATCCAGGATTTCCTGCTCAATGGCGAGCAGGGACGTGGCGGGCGGACGGGCTTTCACGGAATCTTCGGATATCTGAAACAGAACCTGGAGGAGTCGACGTCGGAAGGCTATCGCGACTGGCTGATGGATCACATGTCGGCGACGGATTGTCCGGCGTGCCACGGGAAGCGGTTGCGGCCGGAGAGTCTGGCCGTCAAAGTGAACGGGATGTCGATTGCCGACTTCACGGCGATGCCGGTGTCTAAGTCGCTGGAGGTGGCACAAGGGATCAAACTGGCCGGGCGCGAGGCGGCGATTGCCGGACGTGTCATGCATGAGGTTGTCGAGCGATTGCAGTTCCTGAATGCGGTTGGGCTGGGATACATTTCGCTGGACCGTTCGGCGGCGACTTTGTCCGGTGGTGAAGGGCAGCGAATCCGGTTGGCCACGCAGATTGGATCGAAGCTGCGAGGTGTGCTGTATGTTTTGGACGAGCCTTCGATCGGGTTGCACCATCGGGATAATGGGCGACTGCTGAATGCGCTGGAGAATCTGCGCGACCTTGGGAATACCGTGCTGGTGGTGGAACACGATGAGGAGACGATCCGGCGAGCGGATTACGTCGTAGATCTTGGGCCGGGAGCGGGGCGGCACGGCGGAAGCCTGGTGGCGCAGGGCACGCCGGAAGAGATCATGCGCGAGCCGAACTCGCTGACGGGAGCGTACATTTCAGGGCGGGCGCAGATTGAGATGCGTCCGGAGCGGCGGCAGAAGAATGGCGCGGCGCTGACGATTTTGGGGGCGAAAGAAAATAATCTCAAGAATCTGGATGTGACGTTTCCGCTTGGCGTGATGACGGTTGTGACCGGCGTTTCGGGATCCGGAAAGTCGACGCTGGTGAATGACATTCTGTATCGCGCACTGGCGAGACAGCTGTATCGCTCGCGCGAGAAGGCCGGGGAGCACAAAGCGATCTCGGGGGCGGAGAACATCGACAAGGTAATCCGGATCGATCAGTCGCCGATCGGGCGGACGCCGCGCTCGAATCCGGCGACGTATACAGGAGTGTTCACGGCGATCCGCGATTTGTATGCGATGCTGCCGGAATCGCGCGAGCGTGGATACAAAGCCGGACGGTTCTCGTTCAACGTTACGGGCGGCCGATGCGAGGCCTGTCAGGGCGAAGGGCAGCGGCGCATCGAGATGAATTTCCTGCCGGATGTTTACGTCTTATGCGAAGTTTGTGGCGGGCGGCGGTATAACCACGAGACTCTGGCCGTGAAGTATAACGGATATTCGATCGCCGATCTGCTGGAGATGCCGGTCTCGGATGCGCTGCCGATTCTGGAGAACATCCCGCAGGTGAAGCAGAAGTTGCAGACACTGGTGGATGTCGGATTGGGATACATTCATCTGGGGCAATCGGCGGTAACGTTGTCGGGCGGCGAGGCGCAACGGATGAAACTGGCGCGTGAGCTCAGCAAGCGCCAGACCGGCAAGACGCTCTATCTACTGGATGAGCCGACAACCGGATTGCATTTTGATGATGTTAAGAAGCTTCTGGACGTACTCCATCGTCTAACGGACCTGGGGAATTCGATCATTATTATTGAGCATAATCTGGACGTGATCCGGAACGCGGATTGGATTATTGATCTCGGGCCGGAGGGCGGAGAAGATGGGGGGCGGTTGGTAGCGCAAGGAACGCCGGAGCAAGTTGCGCGGGTGAAGAAGTCGTATACGGGGCAGGCGTTGGCAGGATATTTCGGCAGGACAGTTCCCAGTTCTCAGTTGGCAGTTCTCAGTTAAAGGAATTCGTTTGTCATCTCCTGATAATCCGCAGTTTGACCCTCAGGCGCCTTCGAGAGCTGAGAGCGATGGACTGATAACGCCACCTGGAGTTGGTCCGGACGGATCTGATGTGGTGCCGGCATTTCAAACTGCGATGCCGCCGGTTGTTCCACCTCCGGCGGAGAATCCGCCCTGGAGCGGGTGGGACGTCCTGGCAATTGTTGGGCTGGCATTTGTCACGATTCTGGTATCGCAGTTTGTGATTCTCTTCGGTGCGCATTTTCTTGTGTATCCGCGCACGCCTCTTCCCAGTCTGGCGCAGAAGCCGCTGCTGCTGTTGGTTTCGCAGTTCGTCATTGATGGGACCGTTGCGCTATTTTTGTTTCTGTTGGTCGAGGGGAAATATCACATTCCGTTCTGGCAGGCGATTCGCTGGAATTGGCCGTCACAGGCGTGGAAGATGCTCGGAGTCGGCGTGGTGATGTTGTTTGTGCTGAGCATGCTCGAGAACATCCTGCCGATGCCCAAGGACACACCGTTTGAAAAGTTGTTTTCGCGGCCACGCGATGCGTACCTGCTGGCAATTATTGCGGTGACGCTTGGGCCGTTGGTGGAGGAGTTGTTTTTCCGCGGATTCTTTTATCCTGTATTGGCGCGCCGTTGGGGGGCGGGCTGGGGGATTTTTCTGACCGCATTGCCGTTTGCGTTGATGCACATGCCGCAGTACGGCTGGGCTTGGGGAGCGTTATTGGTCATCCTGGTTGTGGGGATTGTGTGTGGGGTAGTGAGGGCAGTTACGAAATCTGTTGGAGCGAGTTTTCTGGTGCACGTTGGTTATAACGGCACACAGATGCTGATCGCGGTGTTGTGGACCCGCGGGTTCACGCATATGCCGAAGGGATTGCTCCAGCTCTGTGGTTAGTTCGTATTTCCGAAACCTGCCGCTCACCTGCTTCATCACTCATATAGGTTTCGCGTATATTAGGCGGATTATTCTCTGGGAGAATTATGCACGATTCGTTTTCTCATCCCGGAAAGGACATGCAGTCCAAGCAAAAGATCTTGGCTGAAACGATACTGTCACACGCCATTCTTGAGGCGATTCCGGACGCAGTCGCTGCGGTGAATCAGCAGGGAGTGATCGTGCAGATCAACTCGCAGACGGAAGCGATGTTTGGTTACACGCGCGACGAGTTGATCGGGCAAAGCGTGGAGATGCTGGTTCCGGAACGGCAGCGGCCGCATCACGGCGGTCATCGGGAGCAGTTTCACCGGCAGCCGAAGATGCGGCGCATGGGCTCGGGTCTGGATCTGTATGGGAGGCGGCGCGACGGATCGGAGTTCCCGGTCGAGATCAGCTTAAGTCCGGTTTCGACGGGGAATGGACCGATCGTGCTGAGTGTCATTCGCGATATCAGCGACCGCAAGCGTATTGAGAATGAACTGCGGCACGCCAGCGAGGAACTTGAGCGGCGCAAGAGCCGCGAGTTGCGCGATTCGCAGAACCGACTGGCGCTGATCGTGGACTCCTCGCAGGACGCAATTATTGGCAAGAACCTGGACGGCGTTATTACTCAGTGGAATCAGGGTGCGGAGCAGATTTACGGCTACACGCCTGGGGAGATCATCGGACAGAATATTTCGATACTGTGCCCGCCGGACCGGCCTGATGAGATTCCGGCGATTCTCCAGAAAATCCGCGATGGGCAGCGCGTGGAGTACTTCGAGTCCGTGCGGATTACGAAGGATGGGCGCCGGCTGAACATGTCGATCTGTGTATCTCCTATCTATGATTCAGAAGGACGGGCCGTTGGGGCATCAGCCATCGCTCGGAATATCACCGCGCAGAAGAAGGTGGAAGACCAGCTGCGGCAATCGCAGAAGATGGAAGCGGTGGGCCGGCTTGCCGGAGGCGTAGCGCATGACTTCAACAACCTGCTGGGTATCGTGACGGCGTGCACCGAGTTGTTGCGCAGCCGAGTCGATGAAGGCAGCGTGGAATATGTGGACAACATCCGCGAGGCGGCGAACCGCGGAGCGGCGCTGACACGGCAATTACTGGCATTCAGCCGGAGACAGCCGATACAGGCGCAGATCCTGGATTTGAACGAAAAACTGCGAGAGCTCAGCAAGCTGCTGAAGCCCCTGATGGGCGACGACGTCGAGATTTTTCTGCCTTCGCGATCGAGCGCAGCGGTGGTGGAGGTAGATCCCGGGCAACTGGACCAAATCGTACTGAACCTGGCAGTAAATTCCCGGGATGCGATGCCGCGCGGCGGCAAGTTGATTATCGATACTGGTGTATTCGATCTGGATCAGAACTTTGCGCAAGAACACTCGATGACGCCTGGACGCTATGTAATGCTGGCGATCAGCGATAGTGGAACCGGAATGGATGAAGCGACCCGGTTGCGAATCTTTGAACCTTTCTTCACGACAAAGGAGACGGGGAAAGGCAGCGGGCTCGGGCTGGCTACCGTCTACGGAATCGTGAAGCAGAGCGGCGGCCATATTTGGGTGTATAGCGAGCCAGGGCAGGGGACGACGTTCAAGATTTATCTGCCGAGCGCAGAGGAGAAGCTTGGGCTGGGAATGGAAGAACGGGCGGAAGCGTTGCCTGCTAAACGTGAGGGAGTTACGATCCTGCTGGCCGAAGATGATCCGATCATGCGGAAGCTGACCCGCAAAATGCTGGAAGAGCACGGCTATACGGTGCTCGAGGCGACGAATGGGGAAGCAGCCTTGGATGTGATTTCTCGGCATCCGACGCAGATCGATCTGACTTTGACCGACGTTGCGATGAAAGGGATGAATGGGCCCGACCTGGTGCTGCGGTTGATGGATATGCATCCTGAGATGAAGGTGATCTATATGTCGGGCTACACCGGGGAATTGATCTCGCATCAGGGCCTGCAAAGCGGAATTCCTTTGCTGGAGAAGCCGTTCACGCGGGCGGCGTTGCTCAAAACGATTGACGATACTCTCGGCGGCCGACCACAGTAGAAACACTCTAACGTTGTTCTTGTTCGCCATGCTACCTGTTGATCTCTCCTGCGGCTTCTGAAATACTTCTGCCGCCATGAAAGGCAATCCAAAAGTTCTTGCTGAGTTAAATAAGGCACTGCGAGAAGAGCTGACGGCCATCAACCAGTACTTCTTACACGCAGAGATGTGCGAAAACTGGGGATACCACAAGCTCTCCGAATACATCAAGAAACAATCCATCGGCGAGATGAAGCACGCCGAGGTGCTGATTGAAAGGATCCTGTTTCTGGATGGCAGCCCGTCCATGATGCCGCTGGAGTTGAACGTTGGGGGGACGGTGAAGGGGATGATCGAAAGCGATCTCGCGCTGGAAGTGGGTGCGGTGAAGCAGTACAACGACGCGATTGCGCTTGCCACACGAGAAGGGGACAACGGATCACGGGATTTGCTGGTTGAGCTGCTCAAAGATGAGGAAGACCACGTGGATTTCCTCGAAGCCCAGATGCACCAGATCAGGGAGGTTGGCTACGAGCGCTATTTGAGCATGCAGATGGGGGAACAGGAAGAAGAATAGCTCGACATCAAAATGCCCTCCGCGTGTCAGGTCGGAGGGCATTTCTCTTTTTATTCCAAAAGTATCTATTTCACTGTTACGGTCAGCAGTTGTGCCCCGCTCACAACGTAGTCAAGTGACGGTGTCGATGTTTCATCCACGTTGGATTCGCCGCTGACGATCATCTCCTGGTTGCCCCGCATGCCGTCCATGACATTCATCACACTGATCGGAAGAGTCGGCATGACTTTGTCGGCGACGCGCGCCTCGGGGTCTGCTTCGAGCAGCGAAACGTAAAGGCGATTGTTGGCGTGCTCTTTGTTGAGAAGCGCAATGGTTGAAGCGAGGTCGAGCTTTCGTCCGAATGCCGGGTTGGTGCGGTTTACGCGATCGAGCGTATCGCCGTCGCTGACCAGGATATGAAGATTCCCCTTGCTGGCCGAGGTAGGAATCTTCACGGGAATCTGACGCACGACGCGTTCGCCGCGGTAGGGCGCGAGTACGGTCTCCACGATGATCTCATCGCCGGGGCGAACTTCGCTCACATCAGTGCGTGCGCTTTCAAGGCGTGCCCAACGGCGTTCGCGAACGAGATCGAAGTCGAGCTTCACGCTGTTCACAGCCGGGGCGTTGTAAGGATTATCGTAGATGCGTCCGAAGCGCTCGCCGAGAGAGAGGGCGGCGGCCATGGCGGCGGGCTGTCCGTTCTCTGTGGGAACGAACATGTTGCGCAGCCCCACTTCCGGAAAGCCTTTTACATCGATGCTGCCGTTCAGGCGGTAGGTGATCTCCTCGCCGTATTCATTCACGCCGTGCAGCGCGTTGTAGACCGTGGCCATGATGGCGACCGGGCTCAGACGCGGATTGTTCAAAACTTCATAGTGGAAATCTTTGGTGCCGCTGCCGCCGTGAATCGTGAGCGTCACAGGGATCATGTCAGGCTGCTTGCCGAAAACGCCCATGATGCCGGTATGGCGATCCTGGACGAAAACGCCAGCGCGCTCGGTGGTGTTGACGATCTTGAAGGCATTAAGAGGAGAAGGCAGCGTGGCGAGCACCTGCGCCTTATTCATCGGAAGATCGACGGATCCGAATTGCAGAAGCGGGTGTCCGCAGGCGAGCAGGCGCTGGGGGTCGATGTAAGTGACCGTGCAGGTGGCGGCGATATCCATGTCGCCGCGAACGAGGATGGCGCTCACTGCCGAACCGGGTTCGAGAGGCTCAGGCTGCTTTTCCTCGCTCACGGATCCCGCGCCCATGACAGGAACAATTCCGGCAGAGGCGAATTGCGGAGCGAACTGGCGGACGGCGTCTTCGGAAAATCCGTTGAAGACCAACGGAGTGTCGATTGGCTTCAGGTAATCGGAGAAATTTTGGACGGATTCGCCAACCGATGCATTCATGCCGGGTCCAGATGTCTTTCCGGCAGCATTGGCGACTGCGGGCTTGGCGGCGGAAGCTTCCTCGGCCGGTGACTTATCGAGGGCATTGATCTCGAGCATGTCGGCGATCGGGGTGACGCCGGCGATCGGTTCCTTGGAGAATTCGCCAATGCGAAATGCGAGTGCGCCAGCGAGCTTGCCGTTGATGTAAACGGGGCTTCCGCTCATACCGGCGACAACGCCGGTGTACTCCACCTTTTGTCCGTGCAGGCGCACAAGGATAATGTCGCCCTTGGGTCCATTGACGTTGTGCAGAACGCCAAGAACCTCGACGTCCATCGGTTCCGGCTTAACCCCTTCGAACACGGTATAAGCCACGCCGCGCATTCCGGTGTGAATTTGATCGATCGGAATGATGGGCTGCGAAGTTTGAGCGATCAGAAGCGTGCACAGGGATAGGACAAAGGTAAGCGGAGAGAAAACAGCTTTTCTCATGTAAAGCCCCGACGGGGTCCAGTGAAGGGCCCAATATGCTTAGAACCTGACGAACCGAAATGCGTTGTAAGGATGGGGGATGACTGGGACCGGCCGAAACATCCCAATTGCGAATCCTTGCGTCTATACTAGCACAGGGACTTTTCCGGGTTCACTATGTTTACCAAGCATTGGACAAGGTTTTCAGGGCTTTCGTGCGGGGGCTTGCGCCCTTTTCTGCTGGCCGTTGTGGCTGGTGCAATCATCGTGGGCGGCACGGTTTCGGTGACTGCTCAGGATTCGACCGGGGGTGCGCAAACATCTGCACAGGCCCCGGATAACGGCAAACCGAAACAAGACGTCCCTGCCGAGGCGGGCGGTCCGACCGACAACGTCGGGCCATACGCGATTCCGAAGAAAAAGGCGGACGATGCGCCGCCCCCGCCGCCGCCCCCTCCTCCGAAAAAAGCTGAGGACGTGCCGGACTACTCGCTGAAGGTCAACGTTCCGCTGGTCAATGTGGACGTGATGGTGACTACGAGGGACGGACAGTTCATTCCGGGGTTGCACAAGGAGAATTTCCGGATTGCGGAAGATGGCGTCCCACAGGCAGTGACGCATTTTGGCGTTTCGCAGGCGCCGATCACCGCTGTTCTGCTGGTTGAGTTCGCCTCCACGAATTACATCTTTATGATTGATGCGCTGCGGGCATCGTATTCGTTTGCCAATGTCCTGAAAAAGGAAGACTGGGTGGCGGTCGAGTATTACGACATGACTCCCCATATCCTGGTTGACTTCACGCAGGACAAGGGGGCGATTTATGGTGCTTTGAACGAAATGCGCATTCCGGGCTTCTCCGAAACCAACGAGTTCGACGCGCTCTATGACACCATCGACCGTCTGGATCGAGTGGAGGGCAAGAAGTACATCATTCTGGTGACGACCGGAATCGATTCGTTCAGCAAGCTCACGTACGACAAGATGCTGAAAAAGATCAAAGACACGAAGGACATCACGATTTTTCCGATCAGCGTCGGATTCATGATGCGCGAGTGGTGCGAAACCAATCCCAGCTACTACTGCCACATGATGTCGCATGGCATGGGAATCGAAGTTCACACGATCGACTATCTGCAAGCAGACAACGAGTTGCGCACTTTTGCGTCAATGACCGGCGGGCGGGCGTATTTCCCGCGCTTTGAGGCGGAGTATCCGGAACTGTTCAACGACATTGCCAGCGACATCCGGAACCAATACACGATTTCCTACTCGCCGACCAACACGAAACTTGATGGCACCTACCGTAAGCTGAAGGTGCAGGTTGTTGCTCCTGATGGTGGTCCGTTGAAAGTGAGAGATCAGAAGGGCAAAGACGTAAAGTACATGATCGTCGCGCGCGAAGGATACACCGCGAAACATACGGTCGAATAAGTCGCGCTCAATCTGTTTCACATCTGCGAAATGCTTTCAGACTTCTTCTCTGGAAGCTGCAACTTCTTTCATCATTTGTAAAATCCTGTTAAATCTTTGAGGGCTCTGCCAATCCCTTTGCGGGATTGGTGTATGCTGCCAACGCCTGTTTTTCTGGGGTTCCACTCTAGTTCAAAGAAGGAGTCTTTCTCTTGCCCAAGAAGATTGTGTTGGCAGCGGTGTGTTTGTGTTTCTTTGCAAGTGTGTTGACGGCGCAGAGCATTCAGCGCCTTACGCATCAACCGCCGGATGGCGCCGGAATCGGATTTCTTCTCACCGACGGGACGGTTCTCTATCAAGGCAATGGTGAGTCCGACTGGTACAAACTGACTCCGGACAATACCGGCAGTTATGTGAACGGAACGTGGACGCGGATGGCGAACCTGCCGTCGGGATATGTGCCCGATGCGTTTGCGTCAGCAGTACTGGCTGACGGACGCGTGGTGATCACGGGTGGCGAATATCTGAATGGAAACTTTGCGCTGACAAACTTGGGAGCGATTTATGATCCGGCCGCAAATACTTGGGCGAATCTGCCTGCTCCGAAGAACTGGCAATACATCGGCGACTCGCCGTCAGTAGTGCTCCCCAATGGGAATTACATGGTCGGGAATAAATTGACGAAGCAGGATGCGATCTTGAATCCCAAGACGCTGACCTGGACCGTGCTCCCGGGGACTGGCAAGTTGGATTGGAACGCAGAAGAAGGTTGGACCCTTCTGCCGGACGGAACAATTCTGACGATGGACGTGAAGAGAGCCCCGCACGCGGAACGTTTTTCGCAGGCGACGAGGGCATGGATCTCAGCAGGGAGCACAATCGTGGATTTGCATTCGCCCTCGCCGTTTGGTTGCATCCATTACGGTCCGAATGGGTCGCTGTGCTATTACCCTCCGGGGGAAATTGGGCCAGCGGTTTTGCGGCCTGATGGCACCGTGTTTGCGACGGGATCCTACACGAGCACCGGGAGCGGCGCGGGACACACGGCGATCTACGATACGAAGAGCAAGATATGGAGCGTAGGGCCTGATTTTCCGAACGGCGACAATGCCGGAGACAATTTCGCGGTATTGCTTCCGAGCGGAGACGTGCTGGTGGAAGGTTCGTTCTCGTCTTATCTGTGGGATGGCACGTCGCTGACGCAGACACTGGCCACATTTGGGAGCCTGATCATGCTGCCGACAGGACAGGTACTGGTGGGAGGAAGTGAAGTCTACAACCCGGCCGGTACCTACGATGCTTCGTGGGCTCCAACGATCAGTTCTGTACCGACAAGCGTGAACCGCGGAGCGACCTACAAAATTTCGGGAACACAGTTCAACGGTTTGTCGCAAGCGGCCTCGTTTGGAGACGAGTACGAGACGGCGACGAACTATCCGTTGGTTCGGATTACGAACACCGCGACGGGCCATGTGTTCTACGCGAAGACGCACAATCACAGCACGATGGCAGTGGCGACGGGAACGAAGATGGTCTCGACCAACTTCGATGTGCCGTCAGGTGCGGAAACTGGCGCAAGCACGCTCGAAGTGGTGGCGAATGGGATTCCGTCGACTCCCGTGAGCATTACCGTGAACTAGACGGGGTGGTGAGTGGGAGCCTTCGGGATTTCCGGAGGCTTTCTTCTTTTAGTGCACGTGCAGGAAGTGGTCGAGCAGGAAGAAGAGGGCGGCGCCCACGAAGACCAGCAGAGCCATTTTCATGGCTGGTTCTTTATTTACCTCAGGCACCAGGTCGGAAGCTGCAACATAAATCGTCACTCCGGCAGACAGCGGTAGACCGGCTCCAACGTGATGGCGGAAGATGGCCATGATGAGCACGCCGGCCAAAGTAGAGCCACCCAACAAAATGGAGGCTCCCCACGCGATGCCGCGACTGCGTCCGCTGGCCAGCATCACGGAACTCACGGTGAAGCCTTCGGGGATCTTGTGCAGGAAGATGGCAAAGAAGATCAGCCAGCCTAGCCAACTGGAGACGAGAAAGCCGGAGGCGATGGCGATTCCGTCGAAGAACGTGTGAATGACGAGGCCGAGGACCACGGAGTATCCCTTATGCCAGTGGACAAATTCGTCGTGATGAGTTTCTTCGCCGAAGTGGAAGTGCGGGGTCACGGTGTGCTCGAAAAAGTGAATGATCAGGTAGCCGAGGAGGACGAGCAGGCCTGCCATTCTGCCGCGCAATTCGAAGCTTTCAGGAACCATCTCGACGAGTGCGGTGGCCAGCATGAATCCTGCGCCGAGGGCGACAAAATAGCGGAGATAGCGGCGCTCCCAGTTGCGCTGGACGATGATGGCGCCGCCGAAGATGTTGGCGGCAGCGGCGGTTAGACCGAGCAGAATGCTGGTTAATATGGCATCCATTCGTGGCAGCGCGATGATATCAGCCAAAGGACAAATCCACCACGGAGGCACGGAGGAACCTGATTAAAGTTCTCTGTGCCTCAGTGGCTCAGTGGTGGAGGTTTCACCCGGAATGCCGAATATGCATCACGTCGCCGTCTTGCACGATATAGTCCTTACCTTCGAGGCGGAGCGTTCCTTTGGCGCGGGCATTGGCTTCCGAACCGGCTTCGAGGAGTTGGTCCCAGCGGATGGTTTCGGCGCGGATGAAATGTTTTTCAAGGTCGGAGTGAATGGCGCCGGCGGCCTCCTGTGCGCGTGAGTTGGCGGGGACTTGCCATGCGCGGCACTCGTCTTCGCCAGCGGTAAAGAATGAGATCAGGCCGAGGAGTTTATAGGTCGTGCGAATCAGGCGCGTCAGTCCGCTTTCTTTCAATCCGTAGCTGGAGAGGAACTCGGCGGCGTCGGCATCGCTCATTTCGGAGAGTTCTGCCTCCACCTTGCCGCAGACAGCCGTCGCGCCGGCGTTGGGACGCGATGCGATTTCAGTCAGCTTGTATTTACTGACGGCTTCCTCAAGCTCCCTTCCAAGTTCGGTCGATTCGCCAATATTCAGGACGTAGAGGATCGGCTTCTCACTGAGGAACATGAATCCGCGGATGCGCTTCTTGTCGTCGGGAGTCATCTGCATTTCGCGGAGCGGTTTTTCTGACTCGAGATGTGTTTTCGCCCGCTTGAGGAGTTCGAACTCTTTTTCCAGGTCTGGAGTTTTCATTTTCTTGAGATCTTTTTCCAGACGTTCGAGACGCTTCTCGATTTGCCCGAGGTCGCTCACCATGAGATCGAATTCGACGTTCCTGATGTCTCGTAGCGGATCAATCTCTCCGACGTGCGGGATAGCAGGATCCTCAAAAACTCGAACGACATGGGCCAAGGCATCGACCTGGCGCAGATGCCCGATATAAGCAGATTCCTTCAGGGCGTCTTGGCCGATTGCGCCGACGTCGACGTATTCCACAGAAGTGTGCGTGAGCTTTTTCGGGTTATAAAGCGCGGCAAGGCGGTCGAGGCGATCGTCAGGAACTTTGGCCACTCCGATGTGGGCTTCGCGCGGATTGGACGATGACTGCGCGCTCAGATGCGCCTTCGTGAGGATCTGAAACAGCGATGTCTTTCCTACCTGGGGCAGGCCAATGATTCCAGTTTTCATAAAAGGGCTCTCAGCTGTTGGCTCGTTGCTTTCGCCAGTTCTCGGCTGAAATGAGGACAGGATGAACGGTTGGCTTCAGCGAGCGTGAGACAACATTTCAGAATAAACGATTGGGCGAGAATTGCCCAAACGGGTCAGGGTTTCTCGGCAGGGAAGTTCAGGCGTACTCCAATGCGGTAAAGAAGAGGCGGCCCGATATTGAAGAGAGAACCGGTGGCTGTCGGGGTATTCGCGACGTTGTAACGAACATTGAGAAGATTCTCGGCAGCGGCAAAGGCTTCCAAATTGCGCGTGAGGTTGCGCCCGATCTGAAGGTCCATGGTGTAAAAGCGCCCGAGCGGATACACGTTTTGGTCATCATCGAACTGGTTCCCGATAAAACGTCCTTGCACGCTCAGCATCAAGCGCGACGGATTCCAGTAGCGAGCCTCCCAGGTGAAAACATTTCGCGGCACCTGGGCTACGTCTTTGCCAAGCAGGGAAATGGCGCCTGGCGGGACGGTGAAATTAATAACGGTCGCATCGGTGAATGCGTAACCAGCAGAGACCTGCACATCGCGGCTGACGTGGATGACGCTGTCCAGTTCTACGCCGCGAGACCGGATGCGTCCCAGGTTCTGCTTTTGCCGCAGCACAGGATTTGAAGTCGTATCGATGGTCACGTTTTCGACGGGGTCGACAATGTCGCTCCAAAAAAAGGTTCCGCGAACATCGAGCTTCCGCTCAAATGATGTGACGTTTACGCCGGCCTCTGCGCCTGTAAGACGCTCCGCGTTCAGGTAAGGATTGTTCTGAGTGAAGACATTTGCCAGGCGGAAACTCCGGTACAGTTCGTTCAGAGTCGGTGCGCGAAATGCGCGGTACATCGAAGCTGTAACGGAAACATTCTGAGTCAGCGAGCGAAGTACCGAAAACCGCGGGCTGAGGGCCAGATCGCTGCGGGAAGGATACAGCACGCTCGGAGATGGGCAGGTGCCCAGAACAGGCGTGCAGATGGAACTGGCATGAAAGTTGTTCCAGTCATCGACACGGACGCCGAGAATAATCGTCCAATTGCCGATGCGAATCAAATCCTCGCCGAATAGTCCAACGATGCGCTGTCTTCCCCCGGCTGCGTTGTTGCGGGTGTGGACTCCGGTGGTGAAGAGTTGCTCGTCGCTGGCGCCCATTACTTCCATGGCATCTGCTCCGGCGACGAGTGTCTGGTGCGTGCCGAGGAGATGAGTCCATTGCCCAGCGCCGCCGAGGACCTGCTCGGGGACGTATTGGAGATTGGTGAGAGATTCGCTGTTGCGGTCCGCCGCGATGGAAGAGAATCGCTGGTCGTAACCTTGGACTTGGCCGTATGCGCGGAGCATGAGGGAGTCGCTGTTTCCGAATTGCTGGTCCAAGCCCAGTGCGCCCTCGCCCATTCGAGTGTCATTGGTCTGAATAGTCGTTCCGTTGTGGCGAAATTCCGTGTAGAAGTTGCCCCGGCCAAAAATCCTTCCCTTATCGCCCACTTTGCGGCCAATGTTAAATTCCACGGACGCATCGCGGGAATTGGCGGGAGTATCGATGAGGCCTCTCTGCCAGGTAGGCACGAGGACGTAACCGTCGGTGTAGAACATCTCGGAACCGAGAGAAACATCCCATTTACCAGCGCTTGTTCCGGTCCAGAACGAAAGATCAGGTGTGTGCTCGCTGCCGTATGAAGTCTCCAGGGACAAAGCGGGCATCTGCGGTTGCCGCGTGATGAATTGCACAACGCCGCCAAGAGCGTCGGAGCCATAGAGATTGGAGACGCCGCCGCGGGAAACTTCGATATCTTGAATGGCTTCCCGCGGGACACGATCCCAATAAACCCATCCACCGAAGGCATCGACGAGAGGTAGTCCGTCTTCCAGCACCAGGGCGCGGCTTGCGGCCGATCCCCCCAGCCCACGCAGAGAGACTCCCTGGTTGGAGGCGTTGGCCACTCGACTGTCGGAGCGACGAAAGAGAGAGAACCCGGGGACCTGCCGCAACACGTCATCCACGCGAAGCGCGGGATTGGCCGTGACATCGGTATTCGAAAGTAAAACCGTGCTGCCCGGAGTGTCCGACAGGCTCATTTCGGTCCGGGTTGCCGACACCGTTAGCTCTTCGTGGGCTGAGGCAGGGCGCACGACAAGGCTGAGCGAGACGTGTGAGTCCTCGCCCGCGCTCCAGGTCTGGCGCAGCAATGTGAATCCCTTGGCGTCGGCTTCGACAGTCCCGGAGGAACCGGGAATTGAGGTGAACTCGAAGTGCCCGCGGCCATCGGTTGTGGTGCTTCCCTGATAAGTGCCACTCGTCACCCGCACGGATGCGCCTACAATTGCCGCGCCGGCGGCGTCCTGGAGGGTGCCCTCAACAGTGCTGGTTTGGGCCGCCAACCCAGCACAGAGGAGTACCGAAACCGAACTGAACAGAAAGATGATGGGACGCTGACAGTTGAGCATAGCGAAGAATGGCTCTCGATACCTTAGCAGAATCCGGGAATGGCACAAGAATGTGCTTATGTTACTGAGGTTTGGCGGTATTCCGTGATTACAATCACGAGCCTGCGTGATGGTCTGGGTAGAGGCATCCCCCGGAAACGAACTAATCTCGCGCATAGCTGAAGTTCCACGATCCAGAGGCAACGTGGACTCGGGTTTTCAGTATGGAGGTCCCCATGTTTTCCAATCCCGCCGCCAACTGGTATCACAACAGCCGGGTCGCTGGGCCGGGAGTGTGTGAGCACTGCGGCCGGATTGCGCGTCACGAGAGGTGGTGCGTAACCTGCGATGCGCTGGTGGAATATGCGTACGGTGTAGTGAACGATCCCGAGAAGCTAAGCCTGCGGGACCGCTTGATCCTGCATGCGCTCGGGGTGTGCTGGGGGAACACTCCTTACACCGAGGAATTTTCCCAGATGGCGAGAATCTAGCGGCCAGCTGTTTGCGCTGATGCTTGTGCCGGAAGCGTGATCTTCACTGAGTCAGGCTGTGTCCAAACCGGCTTACCCGAACTGAGATCCACACGGTTCATCGTGATTGTCAATTGCTTCTGATCCACCTGGACAAGAAGATAGTGATAATTGATCTCTTTGCTCTGGAAGGGATCATCCGGTGCACGCGAGATGGGGTAAGCGTGTGCAGCACCTCCGCCTGAGACAAAGTAAGTGACCCCACCGTGCTCGTGGCGTTCATAGTTGTGAACATGGCCGTTGAACACGACGAGGCGATACGGGACGTTGGCCTGGCGCTGTTCGAGCATCTTCGCTAAAGCCTGCTCGGCTGTTCGCGCGGAATGACCTCCGCCGAATGTTTTGGCGTCGGAAGAGCTTGTGTAAGGCGGATGGTGGAACATGACAAATACAAATCCAACATCGGCTGGAACACGATCGAGCTTGGAGTCAAGCCACTCGCCTTGGGGTCCGGAAGTCTCATCGAGAGAGCTATCGAGCACGAGCAGCAACGTATTCGCCGCGCGGACGGAGTAATACCGGCTACCTTTCAGATCCTGGAACCGCGCGAAGTAATTGGCCAGGGCGACGGTTGGATCACCGTGGAGATCATGATTCCCCAGCGAGGGATATACGATTATCTGCTTTTCGCGCCAGACAGCGGTTTCGGTGTCCCAGACTTTCCAGTCGTCGGCGTCGTACCCGTTATAAACGATATCGCCGGTCATACATATGAACGAGGGATCGGCCTGGGCGATCGCTTCGACTAGCGCCACACGTACCGGCGGATTCGCGGCTTCGGCGTCTTTTGGATTGTGAAATCGAGTGTCTCCATAGGCAACGAACGTGAAAGGCGTCTTAACATGAAACGTCAGATCGGCGGCGGCGGTTTGCGCCGTCGATTTCTTCGTGCAACAGGCCATTACAACGAGAATCGTGATGGCACAAACGATCGCCACAATTTGCGAAGGAGTTCTGGGAGCCCTACTCATAGAATCACTCTGCTCTGTTTTCAAGCCTACAAGGATGAGGCGAAGTGCCGCCGCTCAAAACTTCACTCGCACCATGAATTGAATCTGCCTGGGAAGGCCGGTTCCAGTATTGGGCGAAGCAGCATTGTCATTGTTGATGTTGAAATTGTTCGTCGTTGTAATGACGCCAAAGGTTCCTGGAACGTCGAGATGGGTTGGAGCATTCGCGGGATCATAGATCAGGGTCAGATTGCCCGGATCACCCAATTGCACGTGGTTGAAGATGTTAAACGCCTGGACTCCGAACTCCAGCGAAGTGCGCTCGGTTAACCGGGTGTCCTTGGTTAGGGCTATATCAATTTGCCAGGCGTTCAGCGCGCGACCGATTCCGTTTGGAGCATTTCCAAACCGGAGAAAGTTTCCGTTGGCATCGGTGGGAGGCGCCTGGAAGGCAGCCGCGTTGATCAATGGCAGACCGTTGTGTCCACCGCCAGGGAGTATCACTGGAACTCCAGGAACGAGATCAGGCCGTTGGTTCGTCTGATCATTTCCGTCAGGCAGCAGGTAAGTGAATGGGAGTCCAGCAAAAGGTCCGGATGCAATTCCACCACTCATATCCATGGAGATTGTTTCGGGATGACCGGTGTGCCATAAACCGACACTGCTGATCTGCCATCCGCCCACGACTTTGCTGAAAACGCCATGAGTATTGGCGAATGACTTACCAGGCCCGAAGGGTAGGTCGTAGACGGCGTTTACCGCGACATTGTGGCGAACGTCAAAGATGCTCGGTCCTTTGTCGCACGCGAGGCAATTCACATTTTCGGGGCCGTTGGATTCGCCCCCGCCCACGGACCCGTCATTGATTGAGTGGGACCAGGTGTAGCGCGCCTGGAATTCCAAGCCTTGGCTGAAGCGCCGTTCAAGAGATAAGCCCAGGGCGTTATACGTGCTTGAGCCTATGTCGCTTTTATAGTCGACCGACCCGAAGGGATCCGGATAATTGGGATTGGGATAGAACTGATCGAGGTAGCGGACGCAGTCGCCATCATTGGGATTAAACGTAACGGGCGTGCTGCAAAGGTTCACGCCGCCACGCGAGAACAGCCGATTTCCGCGGCTTCCAAGATACTGTGCGGAAGCCAGGAAGTTCGAAGGGAATTCATGCTCCACGGTCAGGCCCCAGGTCTCGACATACAAGTCGCGACGCCCTTCCCGTTGTAGCCCGCGAGGGTGGTTCGCTTGCTTGCTGGAGAGAACATTCGACAGATCGGGCTCTGTTTGTTGATAAGCGGGCTCAAGGGGCAGAAGCCCGGCATTTGGTCCGGTGGTAGGCGGAAGCACGGTCACGCGGAACGTATCGCTCTCCAATCCGGCATTTAAATCATCATTTTGTGCAGCGCCATGATAAATACCGAAGCCGCTCCGAAAAACCGTCTTGCCGCGGAAGATGCCAGGCGCCCATGCCAGCGATAGCCTCGGATCAAAATTCCGATAGCTTGGGTTGTAGAGGTTCGGATTCTTAGGACAAGGGGCCGTGTTGATTGGACCGGCAGTGGCCGGCACCGGAAGCGTATTGAACGATCCCGAGCCCAGGCACACGCCGTGAAATTGATATAGGTCGAAGACTGTTGTCCGATTTGTCGCTTCGTGGGCAACGCCGTAATAGTCCCAGCGTACGCCTGCAGTCAGAGTCACCGTCGGGGTGACCTTCCACTCATCCTGGAAATAAGGCATCAAGAAGTTGCGGCGCAGGCGATGACAGCACCACGGCGCGATGAACGAAATTTTCGCGAGATTCGCGTTGATCATGTCCGTTTCTGTCGCGAAATTCAGGTTGTTATCCGCCGTCTGTCCCTGGTTGAGTCGCACGCGCCGGTATTCCATACCGGCCTTAAAGGCGTGCTTTCCACGAGTCCAGATAAGGTTGTCGATCAATCCGTAGGTCGTCCCGACCTCGATATCGGCGGTGTTGTCGTTCAGACCGACAAAATTCGCCGAGCTTACGGCATATGGAAGGGCGCTCGCCTGAGGGTTGTGATATGGCGAGCGGTTTACATAGAATTTCACCTCATCGAATACAGAGGGTGAGAATGTGTGTTCCAGTGCCAGCATGTAGTTCGCCGGGTGATTGATGACCTGCAACTTATCCTCAGGCAGACTGCTGCCATTGGGCGCATCCACGAGACTGATATCGCGTTGAGCACGGCCATAGAGGTTGGTGTTCTCATTGATTTTATGGTCAATTCTTACGAGCCAAGTGTCTTCATGGATCGTCGTAGGCGTAGCAGCCGTGACGTTGTCTGCGTTCGGATCATAGTTCGATGCCGTGGGATCCTGACCCAGCCATTGGAACGCGGTGTCCGGATACGAGAACCGTGCCGAACAGTTCCCGATCGTTCCGACTGATGCGCGCCACGGATATGCTTGCATGATCTGGCACATCTGCGGCGAGGTCGTAAGAACTTGCTGCAAGAACGAAGTTCCGCCTTGACCGGCAAAGCCTGAAGGCACCGTGAAGACCTGGGTCGTAGATTGCAGCTGCCGCAATCCCTCGTAACTCAGAAAGAAGAAGGTCTTATCTTTCTGTATTGGGCCTCCGAAGGTTAATCCGTATTGCCCCATGCGAAACGGAGGAACATAGGGATTGTCCGCCAGGTTGTAGTCATTGAAATTGCGGGCATCGAAGGCTGAGTTTCTCAGGTAACCGAACACGGTGCCGTGCCAATTGTTGGTACCGTGTTTCGTTTCGACGTCAATCTGGCCACCCGATTGCGTTCCATACTCCACGTCATACAAAGCGCTGTTTACGCGATATTCTTCAATCGCATCCTGTGAGATCTGCAAGCGGGTCTGAGATTTCTGCGCTTGCTCCTGAATGCCTCCGGCATCTACTCCATCGATCGAGAAGTTGTTATCGTCGCGTGCACGTCCTGCAAAACGAATGGTCCGCTGATCACCTCCGCCATCGTCTTGCGCAAAGGGCGCGAGCAAGGTGAAACTCGCCCAATCCCTCCCATTATTCGGTAGGTCAGCAATTTGCGTGGCATCGACCACCGTCGAAGCTTCCGCCGAAACCCGGTCAGCAGGCGCAATTGTTGCCGTTACCTCAACCTCTTCACTTTTAGTCCCAACGGCAAGCTGGACATCGAGCGTTCGGGTCTGTCCAACCCGCAGCACGACATTTTCGGTCACCTTCGTGCGAAACCCCGCGCCGCCGGTGCTCACTCGATACGTGCCGACCGCCAGTCCGGGAAAACGATAGTAGCCTTTAGAGTTCGTCAGCTCTTCCGCCGACAACCCGGTATCTGCGGCAAGTACTTTAATGTTAGCTCCCACTATCACGCTTCCTGAAGAATCCGTGACTGTGCCTTCAAGAACAGCCCTGTCCACCTGAGCGGACGCCGGTTGGACAACTAAAAACAAGGAAAGGACGGAACAAACAACTGCTGGAAGTATTCGGGCGCAATCGGTAACGACTGGGCGGGGCATCATGGTGCGACTCCTTGTGGATAAGAAACCGGCGCCGCACTCAGTGCTGAAAGAGTCAGACCTGGCTGCGAGCGCTTGCAGTCTCTCAATCACTAGCTGTTGTGATTTATGGTCATGAATCGTAGTAAGCCGGAGTGACACGTGCGTGAACAGGGCATTAATATTTCTTCAGATTTCTTTCATCTGCGCTTAATAAACTGGTAGTGAGCCGAAGTACGCGGCTCATATTGTTCCGTCATGAAACTGCTGATCGTGGAAGACGAAGTCCGGATGGCTGATCTGCTCCGAAAAGGTCTTTCGGAGGAAGGGCATGTAGTGACGTGTGCCTCAGATGGGGGGGAGGGGCTTACTCTGGCCAAGTCCTACGAGTTTGATGTGATTGTGCTGGATGTAATGATGCCGAAGATCAGCGGATACGAGGTCGCGAAGCGGCTAAGGAACGAGAAAGTGCGAACGCCGATTCTGATGTTGACGGCTCGGGACTCGGTGCCTGATATCGTCCAGGGCCTTGACTCGGGTGCCGACGACTACCTGACCAAACCCTTCTCACTGGACGAATTGATTGCTAGATTACGCGCCGTGAAGCGCCGAGCTTTAGCGGCCGAAGGTACTCATTTGCAGGTGGCGGATCTGATGTTGGATCCGGCGAGCAGGGAAGTGCTCCGCGCAGGAGACCGAATTTCGCTAACGCGAACAGAATACAGTCTGCTGGAACGACTGATGTATCGCTCGGGAAAGGTGGTTTCGCGACACGCCCTGATCGAGTCGGTCTGGGGATTCGATCGGGAAATCGAAGAGAACACTCTGGATGCCTTCATGCATCTCTTGCGGAACAAGATCGATTCGCCCGGCCGGGAGAAACTGATCCACACCGTCCGCGGTGTGGGCTACCTCATTCGTTCGGATGGCCATCAATGAAGAGGCTCTCCATCGGCGTCCGTCTGATGCTCTGGTATGTTGCGGTTTTTGCTCTGGGGGAACTCGTGTTCGGGGCGACGATGTTTTTCGTTCTGCGGTCGAATTTGTACGACCTGGTCGATGATGGTGCGGAGAATCAGATCGAGGACCTGAAGAATTTCCTGCAGGCGCAGAAGAAAGACGCGCCTCCCGCGGAACTTCGTTACGAAATGACCCGAGCCTACAGCATGGAACACTCGGGAGATTTCCTTGCTGTTTATTTGGATACAGGAGAGCCACTGTATAAGTCCGCGTTTCTACAGGCGCACGAGTCTGTGCTGGTTCCAGTTGGGCGAGTGAATCGGCGCTCATACCGGAGCCGCAGAGTTGGCAATCAGCCGTTCCGGTTTATCTACCAGAAGCTAACGGCGAATGATCGCGTTTACGTGGTTGAAATGGGAGTTCCGGCGGACGATGCGGTCGACACGCTCCACGAGTTTCGTTCGTATTTGTTGATGTTTGCGCCATTGTTGCTGCTGGTAGCGGCGGGCGTGGGTTATTGGATGAGCCGCAAAGCGCTGGCACCGGTCGACCAACTTGTTCAGACCGCGCGGGTGGTAGGAGGGGCAAACCTAAGCAGCCGCCTGCCGAAGTTGAATACTGGAGATGAACTCCAACGTCTTTCGGATACGCTCAATGAAATGCTGGAGCGCATCGAGTCGGCGTTTCTGCGCGTGACAGAATTTACTGCGGATGCTTCACACGAGCTGCGCACACCGGTGTCATTGATCCGGACCGAAGCGGAACTCGCGCTGCGTCGATCGCGCGGTGAAGCGGAATACCGGGAATCATTGCAGCATGTTCTGTCGGAAGCGGAGCGCACGACCAAGCTGATCGAACAATTGCTGGAGCTTGCGCGAGCGGATTCAGGCCGGGAGATCCTGGAGATAAAACCGGTCCATCTTGATGAGGCGCTGCGAGGAATTTTCCAGGGATGGAAGCAAGTCTCAACCGTGCGCGAGATTCAGTTCACAGCCGACATTCGCGCAGGAAGTACGTTCATCATGGGAGACGAGACCATGCTTCGGCGGGTCGTCGACATCCTGCTCGATAACGCGTTCAAATACACTCCGTCGCATGGTTCCGTACAGCTGGCGCTTGAACAAAATGCGCAGAACGCCGTGATTACCGTTCAGGATTCGGGAGTAGGAATTTCTGAGGAGGACCAGAGCAAGATCTTTGAGAGGTTTTACCGGGTTGATAAAGCTCGAAGCCGGTCGCAAGGAGGAACTGGCCTGGGGCTCTCGATTGCGCAATGGATCGTGACACAACATCGTGGCACGATCACGGTGACGAGCCGTGCCAGCGAGGGCGCTACGTTTCGCATCGAGTTGCCAATGATTGCGGCTCCGGTAGAGAACACGCAGCCGGTGTGACGGTCCGATCAGTTCTGACTCATTGCGGGCCGGAATCACGGCAATCACGCCACCTGAAAGTCTCGTTTTGTCATGGCCGCCGGTATTGGTGTTTTTCGTCTCCCTGAAGATCTTCGTCAGGAAAATCCTGCGACCACGGTGAGATAAGACCAGATCGTGACTGTGAGGACGGCGGCACTCGCGGGTGCTGGATCAGCGAAAAAGATCAAGCTGTACAACCGGACAGTCTGCCGACGCTGCGGGGGATTGCCTCGGTGAAGGTCATGCGAATCCCGTGCTCCGGCCGCAGGATGACCATGGGGCGTGGTTCGATGGTCTGGCCGGGAACCAGTTGGAAGTCATATTTTCTGAGCAGAACACTCAGGATCATGAGCATCTGCAGCATGGCGTAGTTGCCGCCGATGCAACCCCGCGGCCCAGCCCCAAAGGGCAAATGGGCGAATGGCGTGTGTCGTTTCTCGTTCGTTTTGCTGAAGCGTTCCGGGTCGAAACTCTCCGGATTCTCCCAGTGCTGCGGTGAATGATGCGTACCGTAAATGAACACAACCACCGTCGAGCCACGGGGTATGTCGACATCTCCGGCACGGTCGTCAGCCAGAGCCATCCGGTCGACCATCCAAAATGGCGGATAAAGACGCAGCGCCTCGTTGATGACTTGAGTTGTGAATTCGAATTTCGGAACGTCGGAAAAACCCAGAGGTCTCTCGCCGAGTACCGCATCGAACTCATCCCGCACTCTGTCGATACAATCCGGGCGCGTGCTGAGCAGATACAGAGTCCAAGATAGAGCATTGGAAGACGTTTCATGACCGGCGACCAGCAACTGCATGCTCTCACTGACCACCAACTCATCGCTCATGCTTGTGCCGTCGCTGTAGCGGGCATCCATCAAGATCTGCAGTAGATCGTGGCCGGGTTCCTCCATGCGCCTGCGCCGAATGTAGTCGCCCAAAATGCCGAAGGCGCGGGCGGTCATCTCCTCGTGCCTGCGCTGTTCGCCTGAGATGGTAAACCAGGGATTCAGGTAAGGCTGGATGGTCTGGCGAACCATAAATTCCTGGACTGTCAAGATGGCCTCGCTGATCAGGTCGATATCATCCTCTTTCAGCTTCGCGCCAAACAGAGATTTGCCTACCATCGCGAAGGTGATCTTCATCATCAGCGGGTAGATGTCGACCGGGCCGACCCGGGACTGTTGGTCGAAGTCGCGTAACGACTCAGCAAGGGAATCCTGCATGATCGAGGACAAAACTTCGAGCTGCTTTCGCTCAAATCCCGACTGGATGAGGCGACGCTGTGTTTTCCAGGCTTCGCCTTCCGTGGTGAGGAGGCCTTTCCCCAGGAAATGGCCCATGCGTTTTTTTTGGATATGGGACTTGTGGTAGTTCTCCCAGTTTGTCTTCAGCACGTGCTGAATGACGACGGGATTGGTGGTGACAATGGCCTCCTTGGCGCCACCAAAATAGAACCGGAAGGTGTCTCCATAAAGCGCCATGTATTTGGAGAGAACCCGTACAGGATTGTGCGCCATTGCACGTGAATCCATGAAGGAGCGGGATCGAGGGACAGCCGGAATTCTTTGCCGCACGGTTAAGCCTCTCTCTCTCTACTCGCGCGGGTCAGGAAAGAAACATCATCTCCGCTTCCTAAGTGTTTCAAGAGCAGCAAATGGTGTTTGATCGCCTGGGGCATGGTCGCATGCTGCCGATAGGGTATGCCATATTCTTCGGCGGTCTGCTTCACGATCCGAGTCAGTGCAGCATAGTGAGTGTGGCAGACAAACGGGCACAGATGATGGACGATATGGTGATTGAGTCCGCCGACGAGCCATCCGACGAGCGGTTTCTCTGTGGCGTAGTCTGCGGTCGTGGCGAAGATGTGTTGGATCCAGTTATCGAACTCGTTGCGGTGCGAGGGAAAGTATGTGCTGTCGATCACGTGCGTGGTCTGGAATACGAGCGCAACGCTCAAACCAATCATCAAATGGGAAAGCACGAAAGCCAAAGCGACGAGCGGGAATGATTTATTCAGCAGCACAACTGGCAAAACCAGCATGTAGGTGAGATAAAAGGCCTTTCCTGCAAAGAGAATGACATACTCTCGCGCCGGATGCTTTGCTTGTTTCAAATAATCGTGCGAAGGGAAAAAGAAGCATTCAAAGTCCCGCACGAATACGTAATCAAGAGAAAATAGCGCGTACATCAACAGGGCATAAATATGCTGGAACCGCTGCAGGCTCGTGCGGGGTTCGTGGGGCGTAAACCGCAACACACCGCGTCCTGTAAGCGCGTCATCTTCGCCCTGGAGATTGATACAGGAGTGGTGGCCCCGATGATGGAGGATCCGCCACATGTACGAACTGATTCCACAGACATCGAAAACGTAGTTCAGCGCTTTGTTAACAGTCCGCATCGACGAGATCGCGTTGTGATTGCTGTCGTGCGCAATGTTCAGCAAAAGGAAGGTTTGCGCGATCGCGTTTAAAAGGTAGAGGCTGACGAACTTCCAGGAATCCGGCTTGAGCACGTAAAGTGCAGTCCAACTGCCCGCCAGTACTGCCATTCCCACCGCAATTTTGACCCACATGGCAAGATCGGCCTTGGGAGAGATATTGCTTTCGGAAAAGAAATTATCAAGACGGCGGCGCAAGACTTTGGGGAACGAAGACTCGGGGGCCGAGTCGAGAACGGAGTCCCTCAGTGAGGCCTCCGCCGGTGCAAGGTCATTGATCTCCGCAGTCAGACTAATGGCCGCCTCGTCTCGGATATCACGGGTGAATCGTGTCACGCCGACGCATCCGCCGAGACCCGATTTGCCTGGAACGGCGGATCTGATCGGCCGGAGAACCCTCCCGGCGCAAGCGTCAGTAAATTGGCGTAAAAATGAATGCTAGCTCGAAAACTCGAGGAAGATCAAGGGAATTTCGGCTGACCCGAATGTCCGGCGTAACGGCGAATGTTCTCGGAAGTGAGAAATGCGGGAAATTTCTCCCAACCTATCCAAATCTCTGTTACCATCACGACTCTGTGGGAATAGAGGTACTGTGTCTTCAGTCCGGTGACTCGACGCGGGGGCGTCGTCTGATCTTCACCGGCGCGAGAAACATGTGGTCTCAAGAGCTGTGCCTTTTCTGTCGAGTCCGCCTTGGCCATGCTGTCCGGGCGCATAGCGAAACTTTTTATACGGAATCTTCTTATCAACAGAGGAGGCAGCGACTGGCGGTGTCACCGCCGTGAGACCGATGCGCATCTATGATCGATTCGATTTTGGACAAGCTAGATAGTCTAGGGGATCAGCATCCACACAAACTTCTGTATTCGTATATTGATGTGAACGGCAATCCGATTGGAGGCTACTCCTATGAGCAGTTCCTCCACCGGACGAAGGTGATCGCCGCCCATTTGCGGAAGACGCACGGTTTTGAGTCGCAGGATCGCCTTCTACTCGCCTACCCGCCGGGATTGGAAATGATCTGCGCTTTTTTTGGCTGCGTGCGCGCGGGATTGATCCCCGTGCCGGTCTATCCACCCAATTCTCGGGACTTCCGTAGTGCTCTGTACAAAATGGTCCATATCGCCCAGGACTGCCAGGCGGCGGGCATCCTGACGAGCAAAGACTACCTCGGATCTCTAAAGACAAATCTTGCCAGAACTGAAGTCTGTGGATCTGGAGTGGACGTCGACTACATTTCCAGTCTTCGCTGGGTCGTGACGGAAGACTTCGTCGATGCGATTCCGGGTGAGATTCCCAACGGCGCTTCGAATATCCTGTTTCTGCAGTACACGTCGGGGTCGACTCGGGACCCTAAGGGCGTGATGGTCACGCACGAAAATATCCTGCACAACTGTCCGCTTGTGATCGACCATGACGCGCCCGTAGTCGTATCGTGGCTTCCGCAGTATCACGACATGGGGCTGATTGGGTGCTACCTTTACCCCGCTCTCAAAGGCGGAACGACCTATGGATTCGCCCCGACCGATTTTATCCAGCGCCCAACTTTGTGGTTTGACGCCATCAAGACATATGGGGCCAGCGCTTCAGCGGCACCGAACTTCGCATACGACTATTGTCTTCGTCCCGGACGAGTTTCGAAGGAGAGCCTGGAAACCTGCGATCTGAGTTCGTTGCGGCAATTGTTAGTTGCCGCCGAACCCGTAAAGCCGGACACTTACACGCGGTTTCTACAGGCCTTTCAGCCTCGCGGACTCCGGGCGGAGAGTTTTTTTGTCGCCTATGGGCTGGCCGAGAATACGCTGGCGGTTTCGCTCGGTGGCCGCAACATTATTTCCGTCAACAAGAACGCGATTGCGCTGGGCAAGGCCCGCATGACCAAAGAGGTTTCTGAAATCGGTGCGGCCACGCAGATTGTCAGTTGCGGAACTCCTCTGGCGGGACTTACGGTGAAGATTGTGGATCCGGAGAAGCACATCGCTCTGGAGCCGGGCCGCATCGGAGAGATCTGGATCGCTGGAGGGAGCAAGTGTCTGGGTTGCTGGAATAATCCTGAACTGACCCTCAAGTTGTTTCACGCCCGGCTGGTGGACGACAGCCCCTATGACGACGGGTACCTGCGCACCGGTGACATGGGTTTCTTTTACAACGGCGAACTCTTTGTCTGCGGTCGCATCAAAGACATGATTATCCTTCGGGGGCAGAACTATTACCCGCAGGATATCGAATCAGTGGTGGAGAAGGCCTCCGGTCTGGTCCGATCCAATTGTGTCGTTGCGTTCCAGATCAACGAGGACACCGAACCGGCTCTGGCGATTCTGGCCGAAGTGAAAAATCTGAAAGCGCTGCCAGATCCGCTGAAGATTGCGGCGGCCGTCCGGAATTTCCTGAACGTCGAAGTGGCGCTGATCTCTTTTATTGCCCCCCGCGCCATTCCACGAACCAGTTCGGGCAAGATCATGCGGCAAAAAACCAAGCACATGTGGCTGCAGGGGCAATTCACGGTTGTGTCGGAGTTTTCGCGGAAGAAAGATGCGACGCCCACGACCTCTGCTTCCAATAACCAAGCGCCTTTTGAGGCATTGAAAGCCCGTTACAACTTGACCGGCAATGAGTCCTATAACCTCGTCGAGGCAGGGCTGGATTCCCTGGATCTCGTCGTTTTCATGCACGAGATCAAAGAACTGTTGAAGAACAAAGATGCCGACATGCTGGCCAGGCAGGTGGATATCAGCCTTATCCAGCGCGTGAGCGTAGCCGAGTTATTTCGACTGGCAGAACAGTTGGAGCGCGCTCCGGAAGAGGCGCTGGGTCCGCTGCGGCAGACCTTGGCGGCTTTCCGTGAAGAGCAGCGCACGGCCGAACAACGGATGATGAAGAACGACGCGAAGTTGATCTTCGAGCCTCCACCGCTTGCGGATTTGCAAGAAAAGCCCGTCCTGCACAGCGTTCTGCCGAAGAGTGTTCTGCTCACAGGCGGCACGGGCTTCATCGGCCCGTTCCTGGTGAAAAGTCTGCTGGAACAAACGCATGCGAAGATACACATCCTCGTCCGGGCTTCCGACGAGCGCCAGGGTAAGCAGAGACTCAGGGCAGCGATGGAATCAATGGGGCCGTGCCCGGCCGAATTGGCGGAGATGTTCGAAGCTCGCGTGATTCCTGTTTGCGGGGATCTTGGCCATAAGGATTTGGGATTGGCGCCTGACGTCTGGGATAGCCTCGCGAACAAGATCGATACCGTATTCCACAACGGCGCGACCGTGAACTATCTGCTCAACTACGACCGGATGCGTGACGCGAACGTAATCGGGACGAATGAAGTTGTCAGACTGGCGTTCGAGGGAAGGGCCAAGACCTTGAACTACGTCTCGACCACCTTCATATTTGGCTGGGCGGTGAAGAAAGTTCTGTACGAGACCGACTTCAACGAGAATATGGAGCTTCTCGATTTTGGCTACAGCCAGTCAAAATGGGTCTCGGAACAGGTGGTTATGGATGCGCGCCGCCGTGGGCTAACCACGCGGATCTTCCGCCCCGCTCTTGTCAGTCCGTCGATCACCGGCGGCGGCAATAACTTCGACATCGCCGTGCGTTTAGTAGCATTCATGGTGAATCACGGGATTGGAGTCGATGCGCTGAATCAGGTCAGCTTTGTTCCCGCAGACATCACGGCAAACAATATCGTTGCGATTTCCACGACTCCTGGCACCGAGAACAAAACGTATCACGTTGTGAGGGACGACTACGCGAACATGCTGGATATTACCGGCCTCATTACAAAGGCAACTGGCCGGCAATTCGAAATATTCAGCCTGTCCAACTTCGTTCCCGAGTTGGTCAGGAGATGCAGGAAAGAAGATCTCCTCTTTCCGCTGCTGGACTTCCTGGTGGGGTCTGTAGACAACATCTCCTCGATGGAGTTCAAACGCTACGACAATTCCACATATCAATCGGCGAGGAATGCCGCGGCATGGGGAAAGCCCGATCCGTCTCTGGAAGAAACGGTCAACGGCATTCTGAAATTCATGCAGCGGAAGGGAATCATCTCGGTCGGGATGCGTGAGGTCAACCCCGTGAGGAACTACCATCGGCAAATCGGCCGCGAGGGCGCATCGGGCGTGGCGCCATGACTCTACTGCTTGCGGAATACCAGCGTCTCTTTGAGTTGCTGACCGGTTTCCAATGTGCCTGATATGGTCACCGTCATCTGAGTTCCGTCGGCGGAAACCACCCAGCGGTCTCTTTGCGTAATCTGAGTGTCCCGCCGGTAAATCGCATCGACCGTGTGAGGGTCCACGAGTTGTAGGGTCACGGTATCGTTAGGGGAGTTCTTTACGTCGTATTCCTTGCCATCAAAGCGGGCGGTGTAACTGTAGTCACCCAAAAACCGCACGCCGTCCTTTCCGTCCGCCTCAATCTTGAGCGTCATTCCCTGCTCCATTTGAGACTTACTAAGATCCTCGGTCCAATCACCGGCAAAGAGGTCAGTTGCTGACCTCTTGCCCCCAGTCCGCTTCCACACGATGATCTTTTCGGCGTGGCCCATCTGTGAAGTTCGGCTCGTCAGCTCGTTGCCATCTTTCGAAAGTTTTTCGTGAATCGTGGCTACTAGGGCTCCATCTTTCTTCTCTTTAAGGTCAACTTGATGCTTGTTGATCCTTTGCAGTTCGATCTGGTCAAATGCGGGATTGTTTTGCACGGACGTATCATGGCCGTTCAACTTGGCGGTGAAATCAGCGTGGGTACTGCCTGAAATCACTACGTGCACTTCGCCGTGTTGAGATGCAATGGAGAGCTTATTGGGGGGATCCAGGGAAGATTGCGCAGAGACGAGCAGCCAGGAGCCGATGCGGGGATCGGCAGTGCCAACTTGCGCGGCGAAGAGTAAAGCTAACAAAAAAGCAAACGATGCAAGTTTGTACATGAGTCTCCGTGAAGCGGTCTACCCGCCACCAGACAATAATACGAAGCCGAGCATCCTGAGTGCGACAATCGATCCCTTTCAGGTAACAATGTTGGGTAGTGGGACAATTCGATATTGCCGATTTTTCCGCCCATCTTCTACGATTTCAGATTAATAAGATTCCGCATCCAATAAACTAAATGAAGAGATTCGCCCGCTCCCGGATTTTCACCTGACACTATGAATTTTTCGCACGTGCGCCACTTCTGGCTGGCCTTGGTAGTCCTTGTCGCCGTGCTTGCGCTCCTTCCATTTTCCTTTCACGCCGAACGGCATCTGGAAACGGCAACACGCATCGAAGGCAGCGAAGCGGGAAAATTCCCTGAGGAGTTGGCAACTCGCTTTCATTCTCCCTTCGTTAACACCGTGGTTCTGGTGATTCAGGGACTTCCGGCCGCTAATTCGCAGGAGGGTGAGCAGCTACTCGCAACCATCGAAGACAGACTCAAGGCCGAACCTGGCGTGTCGGGGGTTGTCTCCTATCTTGATTTTCACGATCCGATCTTTCTCGGAAAGGGCGGAGGAACTTTTGTTCTTATCGGCCTCGCCTCAACCGACGGGCCCGTCGAGTCGCTTGTCCCGAAGCTCCACGACCTGGAAAACTCCTTGCAAAGCGAATTGCGGAGCCGCTACCCGGGGGTGAAGTTAGAACTCTCGGGAGAGACACCGCTCAATTTCGACATTCGGAAAACCAGCGCCGACGACGTGGCACACGCCGAGAGCCTCGTGATTCCTGGCACACTCGCGCTTTTGCTGCTGGCTTTCGGAAGCGTGATTGCAGCCTTGATTCCGGTAGCTATAGGCGAACTCGCCATCGCCAGCGCTCTGGCAGTTGCGGGCTTTCTCGCCTTGCATTGGCACCTGTCCATCCTGGTTCAGAATCTGTCTACAATGCTTGGGCTGGGCCTGGGAATCGACTACGCCCTACTTATGGTCAGCCGCTTCCGCGAAGCGACGGCCAGCGAGCAAGACACACTCAAATGCTCATCAATTGCGGCCCGCCAGGCAGGTCGTACGCTCGTGATTTCCGCGTCGACCGTGGCCATTGGATTTCTCGCCCTCTTGACCGTCCCGATCACCGAGATCAGTTCCATTGGTGTAGCTGGGTTTCTAGTGGCAGGGACGAGCGTGTTGCTTTCCGTCACCCTCGTCCCGGCGCTGCTGGCAGGTCTGGGTTCGCGAATCAACGCGGGCCGGTTGCCCATCATTGCAAGTTTTGATGAACATCGGGCCGCTCGGACGACGGAACGCTGGAGGCGGTGGGGGAAAGTGGTTGTTGCCCATCCTTGGCTCGCCATCATCCTGGCCGGCACCCCTTTACTCCTGCTGGCTTCCCAAGCCGCATGGCTCAATACCAATGTCCCTGGAGGGGATTGGCTGCCATCCCATGCGGAATCAGTTCAAGCCGTTCACACTCTCCAAAGAATGGATCGGGTTGGTATGGTGTACTCGATACGCATAATTCTCGAATTTCCAACAGATTCCATTGCGCAAACCGACGCGGGTTGGAATGCAGTCGATCGTTTCAGCAAACGGCTCGCGAGCGATCCCCGGGCCGAAAAAGTCATCTCGATCACAACCATTGCGGCAAGCGACCGATCGCAACTTACCAACATTCCACGTGACACGCGCCGGGCATTCCTGAGCCGTGACGGGCGGGCAGCTCTGTTTGAAGTCTCCCCCAAGACGTCGGTTTCTCTGAACGATCAGGTTGCCTGGGTGCGGGAATTGCGGAAGGAAGGCGCGGTCGTTCTCACGGGTGTCCCCGGCGCCGCGCTGCGCGTTGGAGGCATTGCCGCCCTGATTGCGGATTACCAGACAATTGTCGAGAAGCGTTTCATTTCTGTGTTAGAACTCGTTGTGGGAGGCACTTTACTGGCGCTCCTCGCCGGCTTCCGATCGCTTTTCGCCGCCGTTAAGGCCATTGCCTTGAACTTGCTCTCGGTTGCGGCATCCTTCGGCGCGTTGGTTCTGGTCTTTCAAGAAGGTCACGGGATTCGTATCTTCGGAGTTCCTGAGGGAACGGGCAGCATATTTCCCATCGTGCCAATCGTTGCGTTCGCCATCGTCTTTGGTCTGAGCATGGATTACGAAGTGTTCTTAGTCGCGCGAGTCCTCGAAGCGAGAAGATGCGGGCTGAGCGAACTGGATGCAATCCCGGAGGGCGTCGCCAGAACCGCAGGACTGATTACCAGCGCAGCCGCGATCATGATTGTGGTCTTCGCGGCATTCACCTTCGGGCATTTCCTGGTGATCAAGATGCTCGGATTTACGCTGGCGGTAGCTGTGTTCATCGATGCAACCATCGTTCGCATCGTGATTGGACCTGCGCTCCTTCGCGTTGCTGGCGATTGGAACTGGTGGCCCGGAGGACTCTCGAACGGACGCCGTACACCGCGCGCCGAATGATGGAAGTCCGACGAATCCGTGCGCAATTCAAATGCGTTTGGCTCCCACCGGGCGACTCATTGCAAAAAAAGCCTGCAAAACTTACGAATAGATCCCAGGCGCCTCATGTCCACGCTTTTGCACGTACTCAATGTACGACCCGGGATAAACAGTGGGGTGGCGGTCCGTGCCGCTCTCGCCGCCCAGTTCCAGCACACGTGAGCCGAGACCGCGAAGGAACATACGGTCATGCGATACGAAGATCATGGTGCCTTCGAAATCCTTCAGGGCATCCACGAGCATCTCCTTGGTCGCGAGATCCAGGTGATTGGTCGGTTCGTCGAGCACGAGGAAGTTCGGCGGGTTGTAGAGCATGCGCGCTATTGCTAGGCGCGATTTTTCTCCGCCGGAGAGTGCGCGGATTTTCTTGTCCACGTCTTCGCCGGAGAACTGGAATGCTCCCGCCAGGTTCCGCAGCGACCCGAGACTGTCATGCGGAAAGTCTTGTTGTAACTGTTCGATGACGGTGAGATCGGGATTGAGCACGTCCAGTGACTGTTGCGCGAAGTAGCCCATATACAGGCTGGCGCCGAGTCGAACGCTTCCGGCATCTGGACTACTGGCCCCGGCAATCATTTTGAGCAGCGTGGTCTTGCCTGCGCCGTTTCTTCCCATGACAGCCCAGCGTTCTCCGCGGCGGATGGTGAGATTAAATCCTTCGTAAATGACACGCGGGCCGTAACTCTTGTGCAGATTCTCAAGGACTGCGACCTGTTCGCCGGATCGCGGGGGGAGGCGAAACTCAAACTTCACCACCTGGCGTTTCTTCGGCAGTTCGATCTTCTCGATTTTATCCAGAGCCTTGATCCGACTCTGCACCTGGGCCGCTTTGGCGGCATGTGTCCTAAACCGATCAATGAAGCGCTGCTCCTTGGCAAGCATGGACTGCTGCCTGGCAAAAGCTGCCTGCTGGTTGCTTTCTCGCACGGCCCTTTCGCGCTCGTAGAAGTCGTAGTCACCCGAGTAGGTGATGATTTCGCCGCCATCGATCTCTGCAATCTTTGAGACCAGGCGGTTCATGAACTCGCGGTCGTGCGACGTCATCAGCAACGCGCCAGGAAATGACTTGAGAAATTGTTCCAACCAGATGATGGATTCGATGTCGAGGTGGTTCGTGGGCTCGTCCATCAGCAGTACATCCGGCATTCCGAGCAGGACCCGCGCCAGTGCAACTCGCATCTTCCATCCGCCGGAGAGAGCGCCCACATCGCCGTCAATCTGATCGTCTTTGAATCCCAGACCGTGGAGCACTTCGCGGGCTCGCGCTTCAAGGGCGTAACCGCCCAAATGTTCGTACTCCTCCTGCACGTGACCGAAGCGCTCAAGAATGCGCTCCATGTCACCAGCTTTCGCTGGATCGGACATATCGTGCTGCAAGGCTTCGAGTTCGTGATGCAGATTCCCGACACGTCCGCTACCGGCGATCGCTTCATCCAGGACCGAACGGCCCTGCATTTCTTCAACGTCCTGGCGGAAGTAGCCGATCGTCAACTTCTTGGGAACCGAGACCGAGCCTTCGTCGGGAGTTTCCTCTCCGACCACCATTCGGAATAGCGTTGTCTTGCCCGCTCCATTGGGACCGACCAGCCCGACTTTTTCGCCGGGGTTCAACTGAAACGAAGCATCCACAAAGAGCAATTGCTTGCCGTACTGCTTATTGATATTTGATAAAGAAATCATGTTGGAGGAGCAACTTACGGCACGCTGCCTCATCCAGTGTAGCCCGGCCAGAAAATTGCCAGCCAACGCCAATCAATCAGGACAGACGTTCAACCGGATAGTCGGAGCGTTAATCAGCACAGCAGGCAGAGGAAGTCGTCCGTTTCGCGTGAAATCAAAAATAGCAGCGCTAATGAGTGGTAGAATCTCGGACGGGTGCTTTCTTATGGCTTGGCAGTGGGCTCTGAGCTCAAAAATCTTGAGCACCCATGTGAAGTAATAGATAAGCTTCCTTGGAATCAAGCACTTCCACGAAGTGCCGGGATGGCGGAACTGGCAGACGCAGCGGACTCAAAATCCGCCGGTACTTGGTACCTTGGGGGTTCGACTCCCCCTCCCGGCACCAACTCTAATCTCAAGCCAGCTGTGCTCCAACCCTGCCGGTCTACCCCAGGAGAGATGCAATAAGGATTACCAGGCGCCATCTTTGCGTCCCCACCACCACATCAGTCCGAGTGTGGCCGTGTTTTGTTCTTTTTTCAGCACGCCCTGCACATCGGAAAGGAATGATGGCTGATTCGAGTAATCACGCCGCCATTCGTAGCGCATGAGGAATCCGTCTGCGAGCTTATAGTCAAACGTGACGGTATTTTCTTTCAGCGCTTGCGTGAGGCCACTGAAAAGGGCACCACGATCCGACATATATTCCGCTCGGGTGGCGAGCGCGATTTTCGGTGTCAGTTGATATCGGATATACACGGCTCCGCCATCGGTGTGGAATGGGGCGGCCGATTCTCCCGGTCCTGCATTTTTCCAAAGGCGCTGAATTACATAGTCGCCTTCTAGAGACAACGACAAGTTCGAAGTGGCCTGCCAGGTTACATAGCTGTCGAAAATGTGAGTACGCCCGTTCGGGGCAGGGGAAATACCGGTAAAGCACAATCCTGGCTGGACAGGTATAGGTCCGCAATTCGTCGCTGGCGCGCGGTCTGGATGTTCCTGACCGAGATAGTAATTCAATGTCCAGTTGACGTTTTTCTGTGGCTTCGCGGTGAATCCGAACAGTTCGTCTTTGAAACCGTTGGTCGCCTCTACCTGGTTCGTGCCGTTTACTACCCAGTAGTTCAGGGCAAAACGATCGTTTATCGGAAGACTTGCACGCACACCCATGTGGTAGAACGGGAGGAAATTAAACCAGTATGACCTGGAATAATTGATCTGATCTTTGGTGTAATTTCCCTCGATCCCAAGCGAACTGCCCCACTTGCCGAAATCGATGTTCAATCCCTTGCCAAGCGGGACAATATACGTGCCGTACGCTTGAAAGATATTGCGGTAGATCTGGGGCCTTGGTTCATTCGAAGGATTCCCTTGCAATGTATCTGTGGCTTGACCGAATTGCAGGTCGAGTCGACCTCCCCAGCGGTGGCCCGCTGCGACGTCCGGCAAGTGCTCCACAACTACGCTCGCCTGGTTGAGACTGAATTCGTTGCTCAGCACGTCATACGCTCGCAACAAATTGACTCGTCCGACTGGATTATTGAAGTTGTAATCGTAATAGGTGTCGAGGCTAAGGTTGATCGTAGTGTCGTGAAGAAAATCCAGGTTCTTTCGATCGTCTGCGCTGATGCCGACGGCAGAATTGGGAACGATTTGCTGCGATGATACACTCGGCGTCGCCTGCAGCGTGGACGTCGTATTCGGGGCGACAGTTCCTCTACTTTTCTGCAATTCGCTGACGACCTGCTTCAGTTCAGCGACTTCGGCTTCTAACTTGTCCACCCGCTGTTGTAGATACTCAGGCGAACTCGCCGGGGCCTGCAAAGTCTCTTGAGCACGGGCCGTGGCAAAACACAAAACTACGACGGTTATGGATGCTGGAAGGCATCGCATCATGAATCACACCCTTTCTGTTCTCTTTGCTCGCCAACACTGCGAGAAAGCTTAGAACTTGACCAGAATGGCCATAGTGGCGCGATCCTCGGTTTTCCTCAGATCCGGGAACCATCCCGGAACGGTTGCTGCCGGGTTTCCGTTGTTTCCTCCCGGAGGTGTCATTCCGCCCGGACCATTCCAGTACGGCACGTTCGCGTGACGATGATTAAACTCCCAGCGGAACGTGATGTATTGGCTCGGCATGTAGTCGTAGGTCGCAGAAATATCCCAGGCCTTGAAGGGATCGCCAGGATTCTCCGTGAAGTACGGTGTACCAGTAGTGGCAGTAGCGCCGTCGATTGGCGGCAATAAGACGAGATAACGACCGGGATTGTTGATCTTGCCGCCGCCCAGCGTGAATCCGTAGCGGTCTTTGTGAAACCACCAACGGTTATAAAGCATGAAGCCTAGAAAGCTCTGCTTGTACGCGATGATGTTGCCGGCAGCATCCTTTTTGTTTGTGGTGCAGTTCACGCCGCCGCCGGACTCGCAGCCCGCGTCCCCCGTGAGACTGAAGGCCATCTTGTCCAGAAAGCGTTCGGGGTGATCGTAATACTTCATCTCAATGCTGTTGTCGGTGTGATAACGGGTGCGATTCGGTATGCCAAGCGCGTCCGCGCCCGCCCCGTAGTTGTTCGATAAAAGTTCGAGCCAACCTGTTGGACGCCACAGCACCTGGCCACCAAAACCGGGCCGACCGTTGGGCCGCGCATACGATTGCCATCCGTTGATAATCCAGGGCTCGATTTTCAGTTTTTCCGTAGGAAAGACCTGGATCCGCATGCCGGTGAAGAACCAAGGCGTGTTGGACGATACGTAAGACGGTTGATAGGCCCAGTTATCGAAGTTGTAAAAACTGAACAAGCCAACGTAAGACAAAAAAATGCCAGCGTCGACATTGATTCCATGCAGAGCGTCAAAGTGATAACCGCCGTAAGCTTCATTGAGGTAGCGATAAGCATTGTCGAGTTGCCACTGCCCGCGCGAGTAACTGGCGTCGTTGCGAGGTGTTGCCGTTGAATACAGGCCGAACTGCGTGAACACACGTGCGCGAACGTTATCGTAATGAAAGTCCCCGCCCACGCCGAGGTGGGTGAGGCTGACTTCGTTGGAACGAAATACCTCGCTCGAACCGCTGATCGTATCGTCTTTGGGGTGGTTGAAATCGTAATGGTAGGCGACGTCACTGCGAATCTCAGGTGTAAAGAATTTGGAGTCAAACGCCGGTTCTTTGGTGCGCGGATTTCCGTTGAGCCAGGTCCAGTCAGCGAAAGCAAACGGTTCAGCGGGGTGCGTCTTCGATGGCGTCGGTTGTTGGGGCGGAGAGGACTCTTGCACCAACGTCGTGTTTTGCGCGGGCTCCGGATTAGGAGCCTCTGCCGAAACCTGCTCTGTCGCGCTTACTCGGTCTAAATTGTTACGCTGCTTCAACTGCTGCTCCAGTTGCTCGATGCGCTTTTTCATTCCTTCAAGTTCGTCGAGAACTTGTTGCGGTACCTGCTGACGAATACCTGGGGCGGAGCCTTCATTTGAGCTCGATCCCGTGGGCTGGTCGGTGGATCGCTGTGCATGAAGCGGAATGGTCACGGTAGTTGCCGCCAGCACTCCAACGATCGCAGAGTGGACGAGCCGAATGGACTTCGTTGCAAAGCTATGGACGCTCATCGAAATAAGGCCTCCGTGTTCCCAGATGTTCTGATGATTGATCGAAAACGCCGACACTTCACGAGACGCGATTGTCTCTGCGGGCTGCGGTACGCTTACGAGAGAGAACCCGTACCTGATACGAAGCAAGTGCAGTTTGTGCGAAGGTCTGGCCCCCGAAACACACTTTGTCCGCAACCTTCCACTTACGATTTCACCGCTCGCACCGTAAAAGGTGGATAAATACTTCGTAAGGATTTCGTAAAACATCGGAAAATCGTGATGGTTCCTAGCGGGACGCCGATTGGACCCGAGAAGACGGTTGGGCCGGTCAGACGATGCGATCAACGCTCGAACCGGAGCAGACGGGAACGCAACAACGGCGTGCTAAATGTTGGGGTGAGAATGCCTGTCGAGCGCGACTATTCGGCTCCTGCGAACGCGATGGTGCTGAGCAGTGCGTTTGCATCTTGCCGGGAATCGAGCCTAGTGTGCTGCACCACGATTGGAACGTCGGAGTCAATCGTGCTGGCATAATCCGTGCCACGCGGAATCGTGGCGGGACTTTCGAGATTGTTGAAGCGCACGTGCTTTGTGCGCCGCGCCGGGACTGTAATGCGATACGGTCCGACGGGATCGCGATCAGAGAAGTAAATCATGATCTCCACGTGAGCCTCGCTGTTGGAGGCATTCAGCAGGCAAACAGCCTCGTGACTCGTCATTTCGGGTGCTGGACCGTGACTGGATGGCGGGATATAGCCTTCGGCAATCGCCCAGTGTTTACGACCAATAGAATTGTTCATGAGACCTCCACTTCATTTCGCGATTTTCTGATATGAAACTCGTCAGGGAATAAGACTTTCCATTACGTCCTTGATTCTTTCGCCCAAGCCCGCAGTCAGAGACCACGGGCTCGGTTGACGCAAAATGTGCAGAGTCCCGCGTTTTTCAAGTACGTCGAAGTGCGTCCTTGCGCCCTTCCGATAAAAGCGGATGCTCGTCAGGGCTTTGCCGACGTGAATGTTTCGTAGCGTGATCTCTGGAAGCCAATCCGGCAGTTGTGGGTCGAGCAGCAGTAAATTGGTGGGCGCAAAGGGATACAGCCCGAGCATGGCCTGCAAAATTGAAAACAAACAGGACGACGACCAAGCTTGCGGCCAGTTTGCTTTCGGATACAGCGCCGGAAAAGGATGTTCAGCATCCCGCTGGTGACCACTGAAGCACTCGGGGAGGCGGTTGTAGTGGAAGAGTGTTGTCGCCTCGAAGAGAGCCTTGGCCAGCGTGTGCAGTTCGTCGATCAATCCATACCGCATCATCCCCATCGCAAAACTGCCATGTTCCACGGGCCAAACTGAACCGCGATGATAGCTGTAGGGATCGAACGCGGGATGATCGGCAGAAAGGGTCCGAACGCCCCAGCCGCTGAACATGTCAGGGCGCAAGAGTCGCCGGGCAACCGGAGCCGCAAGATCCTGATGCACGATACCGCAGGTCAGCAGATGTCCGGGATTCGAACTGATCGATTTAATCTGCTTACGGTTGGGATCCAGGCCCAGAGCGTAGAACCTCTTATCGGGCATCCAAAACTTGTCGTTGAAGCGCTTTTTCAGTTCTGTGGCTTCCTGGAACATACGGCGCGCTTCGTCCGGCTTGCCCATGAACCAGAACATCTCCGACATTCGAATTTTCGCGACGTAAACGAACGCCTGCTCTTCACATGTGGAAATCGGAGTATCCACTTGGCTCCCGTCTTCGTAGACGATGGCGTCGCCAGAATCTTTCCATCCCTGATTTTTGTTTCCCTGGGTTGAAAGCGTTTGGTAGTCGTAAAATCCATCTCCGAATAAATCGGTGTAATCGTCCTTCCAACGAATGCCGCCCATCGCAGGTTTCAGGAGTTGCGTCACAAGCTTCTTGTCGCCTGTCCAGCGCCAGAGTTCGGAGAGCACGACGGGATAGAAAGAAGAAGGAGTTGCCGCGCCGTAGTAACGCGTGCGTGGATTGTAGTAGAGGGATGCGAGCGGGCCGGTATGAGCTTCATGCAACATGCGTCCCGGCTGTTCGTCACGCCAGTCGTTTTCCACCTTGCCTTGCCACTTGGGCAATTCGTAAAGAGTGCCGCTCATCATAGCGGTTGAAGCGATCGCGGCTTGCCAAGCTACCGTCAGTGTGTCCCGCCCGAAGAGGGCGATATAGATGGGCAATCCAGCAGCCATGACCCAGGAACGTTCGCCCTGATCCATGTCGGGCAGGCGCAAGGATGCAAGGTCAGCCTTGGCCTGAAACAACGAAGTTTCGACGACTTCGGAAAGGTCGGGCCTCTGCGCAGTTTGGAACTGAGTGGATTCCGTCAGGAAAATTAGCCGTTTCCGATCAAGCTCATTGCGGGCTCCGAAGAATTGCCGGCAATCGTAGAGTGGGGGCATCTTCTTCCCTTCGAATACGGGAGTGAATTTGACACACGTGTGCCAGGATGCACCCGGATCAAGGCTGATTTTGAAGCTCAGCTTCGACTCACGAAACGAAGCTTTCGAGTCGGCCTTCTCCACAGTTACGATCAGCCCCCGGTGGATCTCCGCCACTCCGCGATTCCCCTGATGCGAATAGCGGTGCTTGTTGCGATAGTCATAGGCTAATTCGCCCCCGCGGGAATTCTGTTTCCAGTTGCGCCGGAGTTTTCCGAATTGCTTGCGTTGAAAGGTCTCGGCCTGATCGGCAAAATCGGCATCCAATTCGATCTCGAAAAGGAATTGGGCTGGGTCTTGGGAGAAATTCGTGAAATCAAGGTCCTCGTGAACCCCCAATCCGACCGTCCGCGAAACTTTTAACTCGATGGTCTGCTCCGAAACCTGCTCCATCTCGCCTGAACCCGTATCTCTTTTCCATTTGCCACCGGGGGGCGGGAAAATGTAATAACCGAGCCAGGAATGTTGCTCGACATTGGACACTGCAACCATCTGCAAGGGCTTGCCATTTACGGTGTAGCTGTAGCGCGATAAGACGCGAGTTTCTCCGTAGAAAAGCCCATGGCGAGGGAACCCCCGGATCAAGCCTTCCTGATCGGTCGCAAGCACGGCACGGCCCTGGCTGCAGTATGCAATCCCGTGCCGCGGACTGATTTGGGCAAGTGATCTCTGAAAAGGTCTCTTCATACCCTCCGTGTTTGGTGCTCGTAGAGTGGAATCGCCTTTCATCTTCTTCGTGCCAAAACTAATGCGGCCACAGCCACGGCCAGAACGCCGGCAGAGATGACGCCGGCTCGCATCATCGAGCGCTTCTGTGCCTCCTTCCGTGGCTCGACGGAATGGCGCTCCGGATACATGTGAGGTTGTTCTCCCTTATGCAGTCCCATCTGCAGGACCTCCGCAAGATGAAGCGCATGCCGGTTGGTTTCTTGGGCGATCTGTTCTTTGCAACTGAACCCGTCGGCAATCACGATCGTGGAAACTCCAGTTTTGCGGACCTCGGGCAGGAGCGCACGTTCGCCGCAGTCAATAGAGACCTGGTATTTGTCTTGCTCGTAGCCAAAGGATCCAGCCATACCGCAGCAGCCGGACTCCAACACCTGAAAATCAAGTCCAGCTTTCTTCATCAACGATCGTTCTTCTTTCAAGCGCATGATGGCCTTGTGATGACAGTGTCCTTGCACGATTGCCTGACGCTTGATCTCTGGAGGTTTGTATCCATTGATCTTCTTTTCCAGGAACTCCGAAAGCGTGAACGTGTTCTCGGTGAGGCGCCGCGCCTGGTCTGATTCCGGCATGAGATTGTTCATCTCGTCGCGGAAAACCGAACAACAACTTGGCTCCAGGACAACCATCGGTGTTCCGCTCGCGATGTATGGCTGAAGGGCGTTCAGATTCCGATGCAGGTACGTTTTCGCCATGTCGAGGAACCCGTAATCGTAGAGCGGGCGTCCGCAGCAGAGATGTTGTTGCAGAACTTCGACTCGGCAGCCAGCGTCTTCGAGGACTTCGACCGCAGCCCGCGCAGTTTCGGGCATGAAATAGTTGTTGAAGGTATCGGCCCAGAGAAGCACTCTCGGCCCATAGGTATTGTTCGGACGTTTCCGAAACCATGATTGAAATGTTTCGGCCGCGAATGCAGGAATCCTCCGCTGCTGGGGGACTCCGACGGCCTTCTTCGCCAGCGCTCTCAATCCAGGCACTTGCGTGAACAGATTCGCGAATCCGGGTGCGATCGACGCAAGGCGCGCCCATTTGTCGATCCATCCGAAGGCGTATGCATAAATCGGCCGCATGCGCCCTTCCCAGTAGTGAGATAGGAATTCGGCCTTGTACGTAGCGACATCGACGTTGACCGGGCAGTCTCCTTTGCAGCCTTTACAGGCGAGGCAAAGATCGAGGGCCTCCTTGATATGCTCATCGCGCCATCCGTCCTGAATGACTTCACCATTCATCATTTCCCACAGCAGGTGAGTTCGACCGCGGGTCGAATGCATCTCTTCGTGTGTGACCATGAAACTGGGACACATGGTGTCCTGGTGACCTTTGCCGTTTTCCCGCCGGCACTTCCCAACGCCGACACAGCGCAGGGCTGCGCGCGCAAAACTCCCGTCATCGGACGGAAACTTGAAGTGAGTTTTAGGATTCCACGGATCGTATTCAGCACCAAGGCGCAGGTTTTCTTCAATGCGATACGGATCCACTATCTTGCCCGGATTCATCTTCCAGTCCGGATCCCAGATCGACTTGAACTCACGAAATGCTTCGATGAGTTCAGGGCCAAACATTTTGTAGAGAAATTCGGCTCGGGCTTGGCCGTCTCCGTGCTCACCAGAGAGGGACCCATCGTAGCTGGTGACGAGATCCGTAGCCTCTTCCATGAATGAGCGCCATTTGCGTATCCCGGGCTCGCTCATCAGGTCGAAATCGACTCTGCAATGAATACATCCCTGTCCGAAGTGACCGTAGAGAGCTGCTTTGTACTGGTATTTTTCGTAAAGTTTGCAGAGATCCCGCAGATATGCTCCGACCTTGTCGGGAGCAATGGCAGAATCCTCCCATCCGGGCCAAGTGAGGGGCTGTCCGGGGACGAATGCAGTTGCTCCAAGCCCGGCTTCGCGCAAATCCCAAATCTTCTGCTGCTGGTCTTCATCGACATAGAGACGCATCGAAGGAGCGCCAGCACCTTGCAGAGCCTTCATAGCGTCACGCGCAATTTGCTCCGATTCTTCGGTGCTTCCTGACCCGAACTCAACGACGAGCCATCCTTTCCCTTCGGGCAACTCCGAAAGATCATCCAGTTGCGGCATGTTTTTCGTCTTGACGTTGTGCACCAGAAACTCGTCAATACCCTCTAACGCGATTGGTTTGTACTTCAGAATCTCAGGAACGTGATCGCCTGCCTCGTAAATGTTGGGATAGCCCAAGACGAGCAACACGCGTTTTGGATAGCTATAGATCAGCTGTACCTTTGCTTCCAGAATGGTGGCGAGAGTACACTCGCTGCCTACCAGTGCACGCGCGATATTAAAGCGTCCGTCTTCTCCGGGCAGCAGTTGGTCGAGGTTGTACCCCGATACTCTCCTGGGAATGTGGGGATACCGCTCATCAATGAGTTTTGCGTATCGCGTGCGCAATTCCTTCAGCCGTGCATAAATCTCGCCTACGCGGCCGCCCCGAGAAATCTCTTCCTCGAGTCGCTTATCTTCCATCCATCCGACCGTCATTTCCGTGCCGTCGTAAAGAACGATGTCCATGGCGACCAGGTTGTCGACAGCCTTGCCCGCCATTTGTGCATGAGCTCCGCACGAGTTGTTGCCGAGCATGCCTCCGAACGTGCAGTGATTGTGCGTGGCAGGATCGGGACCCCAGGTTAGCGTGTAAGGCTTTGCGGCATTGCGAAGATTGTCATTGATTGTGCCCGGCTCTACGCGCGCGTATTTCTCCTGCGGATTCAGTTCGAGAATGTGGTTCATGTACTTGGTCCAGTCCAGGACCACGGCGACATTGCAGCATTGGCCAGCTAGACTCGTTCCTCCACCGCGTGAAAGCAGCGGCGCACCATGCCGGCGGCAGGCCGCGACGGTGGCGATGACGTCTTGCCGTGATTTTGGAATCACCACGCCGATGGGTACTTGACGATAATTCGAGGCATCCGCGGCGTACAGAGCTTTGCTGCCGGCATCGAACCGAACCTCACCTTGAACTGAATTCCGCAACTCCAATTCAAGAGCCGCCGCGTCAACATCCCTTCGCTGATTCCGCCATGAGTGTTTCAATTCTTCTGAACTGACCAGCGGAATCCGGTTGGCCGACATTATTCCTCCTTCTCAAGCGGCGAAGCGTGCCGCATCTGCGCGTTTCAGTTCGATCCCCATCCCCGGTTTCGAGAGATCGGGACGCAGTTTTCCATTCACTGGTGTTGGTACACTATCAAAAAGCATTTGCTCTATGCGGACGTGATCGTGGAAGTACTCCAGGTTGCGCAAGGGAATCGCAGCACAACCTACATGCATGTGGATTGCCGGCGCGGTATGAGCCGACAGAGGCATGTGATGTGCCTGGCAGAGGCTGGCGGCTTGAAGAAACCCGGTGATGCCGCCGCAGCGAGTAGCATCTGCCTGAAGGACATCTACGGCGTTAGCACTGAGCATTCGTTCGAAGTACCAGGAATCGTAACCATACTCGCCGGCCGCAATCTCCATGGTCACGGGAGCACGATTGCGAATAAGGTTCAATCCGGCAAGATCATCTGACGAGACTGGTTCCTCAAACCACTTCACGTTCACTTTTGCGAATGCCTCAGCCTGATGCAGTGCCTGTTTGCGGCTGTAAGCTCCATTCGCATCAACGAAGAGGTCTGCAGATTGCCCTATTGCCTCCCGCGCAGCCTTAACGCGCTCGAGATCCGCCAGGGCATCCCGTCCAATCTTCATTTTTACGTGTGAGATCCCCTCCTGTACCCAGCCGGCTAGCTGCTTCTGCAACTGGGGAATGGAGTAGGACGTGAACCCACCGCTGCCATAGACGGGAACGGACTCTCTGGCGGCTCCCAGTAAGGTGACCAGGGATACTCCGAGCAGTCGGGACTTCAAGTCCCACAGGGCATTGTCCACCGCCGAGATTGCCATTGATGAAATTCCCGGACGCCCGAGGTTGCGTATCCGTTCCACCATCGCCCGCCAAGATCCCGGAATGTCCATTGCATTTCGGCCTTCAACTTCTTTGGCAAGCAGGTCTCGAATCAGAGTCGCGGTTGCAGCGTCGGCATAGGTGTATCCAAGTCCTGTCGCATTTCCTGCTGTGGCCTCGACCAGAACCATAGTGGTGTGGTCCCATTTCAGGGTTCCATCCGACTCGGGCAAATCTGTCGGGATGCGATATATCGAAACTGCGATGTGCCGGATGCGCACGTGCCCCCGTTCCGTGCTGAATTGTTCGACTCGCATGACGTTACGCCAGAGCCGGTGCAGTGAAGACCGTATTGATCCGTCCGGCTTCGTGCTTGAAGCTACGGATTAGAGATGATTCTTTCGGTGCAAGAGGTAGCTTGCTAAATCTCTCGACCGGAAATTGATCGCTACGCCCGGAATCTCCGCTTTCCAGTGAACGCAGTACGCGTCTCGCGCATCTCTAATGCACACGCACGTTATTGCTTTGCAGAAAGGGTGTTATGACCGCAGCAGATGTCCTTACCGAATCTCTCATCGACTGGGGTGTTGACGTAATCTTCGGGCTTCCCGGAGATGGCATCAACGGCATTATGGAAGCGCTCCGCACGCGTCAGGATAAGATCCGGTTTATTCACGTGCGCCATGAAGAGGCAGCCGCGTTCATGGCCTGCGGATATGCAAAGTTCACCGGAAAGCTTGGAGTGTGCCTGGCGACCTCCGGGCCGGGCGGCATTCACCTTTTGAACGGGCTTTACGATGCGAAACTCGACAATCAGCCGGTTCTCGCCATCACTGGACTACAGTTCCATGACCTGATTGGTACTTTCACCCAGCAGGACGTTGCCCTAGACAAGCTATTCATGGACGTCTGCGTCTACAACGAGCGCGTCATGGGCCCGACTCACGTGGAGAATGTGACAGACCTGGCGTGTCGTGCCGCAACTTCCTATCGTGGCGTAGCGCACATTACGTTCCCAGTCGATTTTCAGGACATGGAGTTGAAGTCGCGCCAGCGCTCGAAACGCAATGTTCCGCACCATAGCTCCGATGTGTCTGCGCGCAGTGCGCGAGTGCCGGAGCAGCGCGATTTGCAGCGTGCCGCTGACATCCTCAATGGTGGGAAGAAGGTCGCGATCCTGGCAGGCCGCGGCGCTCTCGATGCTACGGACGAACTCGAAAAAGCGGCAGAGTTATTGGGTGGGCCGATCATCAAAGCACTTTTGGGGAAGGCAGCCGTGCCGGACGACAGTCCGTACACAACGGGCGGAATCGGTCTGCTCGGAACCAAGCCTTCCCAGGAAGCGATGGAAGATTGCGACACACTTCTCATCGTAGGCAGCTCCTTCCCATACATCGAATTTATGCCAAAGCCCGATCAGGCCAGAGGCGTGCAGATCGAACTGGATCCGAAACGCATCGGTTTGCGGTTTCCAGTGGATGTCGGGTTGGTGGGAGACAGTCGCAACACGCTGCGTGAACTCCTTCCCCTTCTACGCCGCAAAGAAGACCGGAGTTTCCTTAGTGCCGCGCAGGCTGGAATGAAGGACTGGTGGAAGGTAATGGAGCAACGCGCCACGCGTCGGGACAAGCCCATGAAGCCGCAGGTTGTCGCTTGGGAGTTAGGCAAGCGTCTGCGAAACGATGCCATCGTGAGCTGCGACAGCGGCACGATTGCGACGTGGTGGGCGCGGCAAGTTCCCGCAAAGCGCGGACAAATGCACACGCTCTCTGGAACACTCGCGACGATGGCTCCCGGCCTGCCGTATACGATCGGCGCGCAGGTTGCATATCCCAATCGCCAGTGCATCGCGTTCGTGGGTGATGGAGGTTTTTCGATGCTGATGGCGGATTTTGTTACCGCGGTCAAGTACAAGCTGCCGATCAAGGTCGTGATCATCAAGAACAACACGCTGGGCCAGATCAAATGGGAGCAGATGGTCTTCCTTGGAAACCCGGAATTCGGAGTTGATCTCACTCCCATCGATTTTGCTGAGTTTGCCCATTCCTGCGGCGGAATCGGATTCACGGTGGAAGATCCCGGTGACTGCGGCCGCACCATGGACGAATTCCTCAATGCACCGGGACCGGCCATTCTTCAGGCGGTTGTTGACCCGCTTGAGCCGCCACTTCCGCCGAAGGTCAACGCCGAACAGGCATTGCACTTTGCCGAATCGCTCGCCAGGGGCGAGCCGAATCGCGGCAAGATTGCAATGACCGCATTTTCTGACAAAGTTCGCGAACTAATTTAGTGAGGAGGATATTTTGAAGGAGCGAGAAATAGTAGTAATTACAGGCGCGTCGGCTGGTGTAGGGCGCGCCACAGTCCGCGAGTTCGCGCGTCATGGAGCATGGATCGGCCTCATTGCTCGTGGTACCGATGGTCTTGAGGGAGCTCGCGCGGAAGTTGAAGCCGCCGGCGGTAAGGCCGTGGTGCTCCCCGTCGATGTTGCGGATGCTGAAGCAGTCGAAGCCGCAGCTGAGCGTGTCGAAAACGAACTCGGCCCCATCGACATTTGGGTCAACAACGCGATGGCATCGGTGTTCTCGCCGATCAAACAGATGACTGCCGCAGAGTTCAAGCGGGTCACGGAAGTCACATATCTGGGATACGTCTATGGCAGCCTTGCTGCGCTCAAACGAATGTTGCCGCGCGATCAGGGAACGATCGTTCACGTAGGTTCGGCGCTCGCCTATCGCAGCATTCCACTACAAGCGGCATATTGTGCTTCGAAGCACGCTATCCTGGGTTTCTTTGCCTCGCTACGCACCGAACTGATTCACGACCAGAGCAACGTGCACACCACCATGGTTCAGATGCCGGCGCTCAACACACCGCAATTTGGCTGGGTGAAGAGCCGCTTGCCGCGCAAGGCCCAGCCTGTACCGCCTATTTTTCAGCCGGAAGTGGCGGCGCGCGCAATCTATTACGCCGCTCATCATCCGGAGCGCAGGGAGTATTTCGCCGGCTGGTCAACGGTGAAGGCGATATTTGGAAACAAGCTCGTCCCATCGTATGCAGACCATTACCTCGCTCGCATGGGATACGATGCGCAGCAGTACGATGGACCTGAAGATCCGAATCGTCCTAACAACCTCTACGAACCGCTGCCGGGAGATCACGGAGCTCACGGCAAATTCGGCGCACGCGCGCATGACCGCAGCTTCGAGCTATGGGCGGAAACCCATGCCAAGCTGCTTGCCATTGCGGGTGGAATCGGTTTTGCCGGAGCCGCTCTTGGCGCGATCCTTTATGGACGAAAGTCCTCCAAGTCTACGAAGAAGCGAAGAGACTGGGAGTGGCTGAAGGCAGCCTGAAAGAAAAGTGATCTATTCGCCCATGCCAGAGACCTTCATGTCCCTGAGTGTGCTCAAACGGTTTGAGATGTCTTGAGAGTGTTCAACTGATCCGTCACCATTGGCGTAGTAATTCAAAATGTGTCGCTTCAATTCTGGCGGAATCGCGCGATCCGGTTTCGCAGTCAAGCGGGCCAGCAGATCGGCATAGGCCTGATCGGCCAGCCCATAGTCTCCAGGACCGTCCCGTCGACCGGTATCCAAATCGAGATTCGCAAGTTCGAAAGGCGCGTCGGAGGGATCGAGTGCTTTTTGGAGATAATTGTGGAATACGTCGACCGTATGATTCACGCTCTTCAGGTACAGTTCCTGCGTTTGAGCATCGGGAATTTTAATTGCGAGATCGGCGGCTCCCCCAATTTTAGGAACGATGAACACGAGGACTGCCAATAGATGAGCTTTGATTCCAGGCCCTTTGAAGGCATGTTTCCAGTGCCGGTCGTAGTTCGTGCGTTTCACGCGTTCCAGAAAGATGTGGTACGTCTCATTGTCGGGATTAGGAGGAAATTGGTGACCATGCAGTACGATTTCCGCCTCGGCGAACGCAGGTATGAAACTGCGGACGGAACTGCGATAGCTCTTTAAAGCGGGCCGCGGCTCTCCCAGCACCGCTTCCAGTTCAAATCCGTATATGGTCTTGAATGCGCGCTCGAGGAATTGGCGCGGTACTCTGAAACCGATGCGCTGCAGGTAAGCCGGCGGCGCAAACTCGGTGTTCTTCATCTCTCCAACGTCAAAAGCAAACTCAGTCCGAATGTGCCCGTGAGGGCTTTCACCGTAGGTCACCTTGTCTCCGTACTTCTTTTTCAACTTGGGAAACTCAATGGCTGTCGATGGATTGATCGCTTCGGAGTGTCCGATGGAGTCGCCCACGTAATGCGAGAGTGCACCCATTGCGAAGGCGTACTCGTTCAACGTTGTGGCGTTTCGAAGCATCCATGCGACGAAGTCTCCGCTGCGAACGTAGTGGGTGAGATTGCTAAATAATTTTTTCCCGAATGGGTAATATCCCATGTCCTGCATGGCAGATCCACCATAGGCGAAGGAGTGGGCGACACGGAGCTGCGCTTCAGTGGCATTGGGAAATTTCTGCAAGAGCAGCGGCCGGATGGAATCGTTCCAGGCAAGATCGATCAACTCTTCGTGTGTTAGCACCGAATAGCCGGAGGCGCTGGTGTTCGAAAGAGCAATCGTGATTAATATGGCGATTCCATAGGCGGCAATCCTTGAACATTTCATCGTCATCATTGCAAAGCAGACCCCAGCCATCTATCAGCTTTGATCGTTTTCCTCCTCAATAGATAAGGGCTGTACCTGGTCCACTGCGATCGAGACCAGCAGAATCAATACAGGAACGTAGAGCGCTGCCGTCTTCCAGCGCGCATCCATCCATGTACCCGTAACGGACCCAATCATGTAGCTGAACCAGATCGCCATCATGAACTGGGCGTTGCGAAATGACGCATGTTGTCCTGAACTGCGAACGAAATGTGCGACGTTCGCGCTTTGTCGCCACGTGTCGTGCATCCAGAACAGCCAGCGTGCTGCCTCTTGCGCCATCTTGTTCAACATCCCAGTGACGAAGGTCGTGTGGATCGTGAGCGGGCCGATGCGGGTCAGCGTCGCGGTTTGCAGCCCCATTGCCCCGGCGAGCAATGCTGCGAGCAGGCATGCCGTCCCAAGGGGAATCGTTTCTGGAGTGAAATGTCTGAGCACGACGGCTCCGAACCAGACGAACGCAAGCACCAATACCGCTTCTGCCGCTAAGGTGCTTGATGCCACCGTACGCTTGTGGCTTCTGAATCCGGCTTCGAGCACTGCCCGGCCCAGTACCGATCCCGCCACAAAGCTCGCGAGGATGATTCCTGCTCTCGCTGCGTCCGCCCAACTTCCACCCTCAAGCTTGTTGCCAAGATGTACGGTGGTTCCCGTCATATGGGCGACGAAGAGGTGGTAGACAGTGATGTAGCCCACGATGTCGACAATTCCGGCCGTAAACGTCAGCAGCAATGCCACTGCTGATTTCGTCTTCGCGTGTGTGCTTTTGCCGGGAAGCGCCATCGGAAACCATCAGTTCGATGCGCTAGCAACCCCGGATAGTTGTGGGATGAATGTGGTACAGGTACCGCAGACCGTGTAGCGGTTCGTCAGCTTGGCTTTAGACGAAGGGGCCTTGCCGTGTGTTACATCCCCGGCATCTTCATGCCTGCCAAGCGCCGCGCGAAACTGGGCTTCCCCATCTGCTTGAACATCTTCTTCATTTGTGCATATTGCCGGAGCAGATTGTTTACTTCCTGAATCGTAGTGCCCGATCCGCGCGCGATGCGTTTGCGCCGGCTGCCATTGATGACTTCATGATGATTGCGTTCATGCATGGTCATCGAGTTGATGATGGCTTCCACGCGGTTGATCTGATTCTCGTCCACGTGCTCGGCGGCTTTTTGCAAACCCGAGAACGGACCGATGGACGGCAGCATGCCCATCAAGCTTTTCATCGATCCCATCTTCTTGACCGAGCGTAGTTGATCTCGAAAATCTTCCAGCGAGAATCCATCGCCCGTTAAAGCTTTCGTCGCCAGTTCTTCTGCCTTCTTCTTGTCGATCTGCTTCTCGGCCCGCTCGATTAGCGAGAGGATGTCTCCCATTCCCAGGATTCGCGAGACAATTCGGTCCGGGTGGAATGGCTCGATCGCATCATATTTCTCGCCCACGCCAATGAATTTGATCGGCTGTCCCGTCACCTGCCGGATCGACAACGCCGCACCACCGCGCGCGTCACCGTCCATCTTTGTCAGCACGACGCCGGTCAGTGACAGTTTCTTATGAAACTCTTCCGCTGAGCGGACCGCGTCTTGTCCGGTCATGGCATCGGCAACGAACAGGATCTCCGACGGATTCAGCAGCTTCTTCAGTGACTGCATCTCGTCCATGAGTTCGTCATCAATGTGCAAGCGGCCTGCGGTGTCGACGATGAGTACGTCCGATCCGCTTACCACGGCTTCGCGCCGCGCTTCCTTCACCAAACGTTCAACGGTTGCAGTGTTGGCTTCCGCAACCTGCCCTTCGTAGATGTTCGCCTTCACTGCCTGCGCTACGACCTTCAACTGTTCGCGCGCGGCGGGGCGATACACGTCGACCGACACCAGCAGCGGGCGATGTCCGCCCTGCTTCAACCAATGTGCCAGCTTGCCCGAGGTCGTCGTCTTACCGGAACCTTGCAGTCCGGCCATCAAAATGACGGTCGGAGGCTGGGAGGCGAACTTCACCTTAGCCGTGTCTTTGCCCAAGATCTCAACGAGTTCGTCGCGCAGGATTTTGATGACCTGCTCTCCCGGCGACAGTGCCGTCATCACTTCGGTGCCAACTGCCTTAGTCTTGATCTGATCAATCAGCTGCTTGACGACCTTGAAGTTGACGTCGGCCTCGAGCAGCGCCATCCGAATTTCGCGCAGCGCCTCATCAATGTTCTCTTCGGTCAGCTTGGCCTGCCCCCGAAGTGTCTTGAACGCGCGCTGTAGTTTTTCTTGAAGATTCTCAAACATAAAGGTATCCGGCTATTTTACCAGCCTGGAAAGGATGCCAACTCCTTCGCCGGGTGGCCCTTCTACTTCAGGCGATCTTGTGTGCTAGACTTCCTCTTCCCATGGGATATATCACTTCCCGTGCTTTCTTCCCCGGACATTAATCGTAATATTCCCAGGAGGTTTCATGCCCTCTCTTCTTCGCCGCTCAAGCCTGCTTTTCTTCTACATATTTGTCCTGGTCATGTCCGCGTACGCGCAGGACGATCCTCTCCACATATGGGCCGGCAAACTCGACCGCGCCGGAGCCGAGAAATGGGTTGGAGTTCACCTCGCCCGCGAACAGAAGTTTATCGATCAAGTCCTTTCCATCAAAAGGGCGCGCACCATTCAGAATACGTTGCAGCCCTTCGATAACGCTCAGAATGAACTCGCCGTTGCCGCGTCCGAAGCGTATCTGATGTTCGCCGTCGCCTCGCAGAAAGAGGTTCGAGATGCCGGACAGGCACTCGCCCAAAAGGTCCAGCAGGTCAATACCGAACTCAGCCTCAATCAGGACGTCTATCGTGCTCTCAAAGCCGTTGACGTTTCGTCCGCCGATCCTGCTACGCGCCACTACATGGAGCGCACGCTTCTTGAATACCGTCTCTCGGGAGTCGATAAGGATGATGCCACCCGCGCCGAGATCAAGAAGATGCAGGATCACATTACGGAACAGGCGCTAAAGTTCGGACGCAACACGAAGGAGCACCCGAACCACATCACGCTGCGCGACAAGAGCGAACTGGCCGGACTTCCCGACGATTTCATCGCCGCTCATCCTCCCGCCGCCGATGGCACCATCACCATCAGCACCGATGAGACTGAGACCACACCCGTCATGACTTACGCTACCAGCGACGACGTCCGCAAGAGGATGTATCTCGCGTACATGACGCGCAGTTATCCCGAAAACAAGGAAATCCTGCTCGACGTTCTGAGAACGCGCTATGAATTAGCGAAGATCCTCGGCTATCCAAGTTATGCCGATCTCGCCACGGCCGATCAGATGATCGGTACCGCCGCAAATATGAAAGCGTTTCTCGACCAGGTGGATGTAGCATCGCGCGCTCCCGCCAAACGTGAATACGAAATGCTGCTGGCCTTCGCACGCCAGAAACAGCCACACCTCCCGGCGATTCCTGCCTACGCCCGTGGATACTGGGAAGATCAGTATGTGCGCGCGAACTTCAACTTTGATTCTCAATCCGTGCGCCCTTACTTCCCCTACGACCGTGTCCAACAAGGCATTCTCGACACCGCTGCCAAGCTTTTTCACGTCTCGTTCAGAGCGGCAACGGATGCACCGGTCTGGGATCCTTCCGTGTCCGCCTGGAACGTATTTGACGCAGACAAACTCATCGGGCGCATTTATCTCGATATGCACCCCCGTGACGGCAAAGACAAGTGGTTCAGTTCCTCTCCGATTGTGCCCGGTATCAAGGGACGGCAGCTGCCCGAAGGAGCGCTGATCTGTAATTTTGCGGGAGGCAAGCCCGGCGATCCAGGGCTCATTCTTTACGACGATGTCGTCACGTTCTTCCACGAATTCGGTCACCTGATGCACAACATCCTCGGCGGACAGCAGCAATGGGCCGGGCAGAGCGGATTCGCCACCGAGATGGATTTCGTTGAGGCCCCATCACAGATGCTTGAGGAGTTCTTTCACGACCCGACGATCCTGCGCTCGTTCGCCAAGCACTATCAGACCGGCGAACCGCTTCCGCTCGATGTCATCGACCGTATGAACCGCTCGAGCGCTTACGGTCGCGCCGGATGGGCTCAACGGCAACTCTTCTATTCCACTTACTCGCTCGATGTGCACGATCGCGCTCCGGAGAGTATCGACCTCGATGCGCTCCTTCGGCGGGATTACACGCGCTTCAACCAAACTCCGTTTCTCGATGGCAATCGCTTCTACGCCAGCTTCGGGCATCTGATGGGCTACACGTCGAACTACTACACCTATGTCCTCGATAAGGTGATCGCGCTCGACTTCTTTGGTCAATTCGACAAGAAGAATCTGCTCGAAGGCGAAGCCGCCATGCGCTATCGAAAAACAGTTCTGGAACCAGGCGGCTCAAAACCAGGTACTGAACTGGTCCGCGACTTCCTTCATCGGCAACAGAATCTGGATGCTTTCAAGAAGTGGATGGAAGAAGAATTTCAGGAGCCGACGAAATAGAAACGTCGAAATCGATCTCGTTCCGATCAATTACCTAGGAGTTGGTCTTACTGAGGCAAGCTCGCGCTGAGATCTTGAAGTAGTTTGGTGTTTTTCTCCAAGGCGCGTTGCAGGATTTCCGCTTGCTGTATGGCGGTGGGCCAGTCCTGCTTCTCGACTGCTTCGGTTAATCCGGGAAACTCGAGGTGTGCGTAGGTGAATCGCGCACCGTAGAGAATGTGCTTGAACCAGGGCCGTCCGGGAATGCCGTCGGGATTCAGCCAGTTTCGTTCGACCTGCATCATCCCGCGGTTTAGCTCAGCCGAGAGCTTCGAATCGATCTGACCGGACGCCACCTTCCTGCTGAGAGATTGATTCAGCTGCTTTCCGGCTGCTTCGAAATCATCAATGGTGTTTCTCACAGCTGATAAATCGAGCTTACTGAGGTCCTTACCCTTGGCGAGTTCATCGACGAATTGTCGAATGTTATTTGCATACGCGGCGAAATCGAAAGGCAGCACGTCGGCGTTCGCCAGACGTAGCGCCGTAACTCCCCACAACTGCGACATCAGGGTGTGGTAACGATAGCCCGGATCTCCAAAATGATTCATCCAGAAGAAATCGTCATACGCAGAGTGATAGACGCCGTAGTCTCCTTCAAATCCGAGGCCGAGAACCGGCATTCCAATGAAGTTGAGGAAAACAGTGTGATCGCTGCCGCTGCCGATGCGGGTATCAGCGAGACTCTCGGTCACAACACCGGAAGAACTGAATTGGCTGGACTGAGATCCTTTTTTGTTCTCGTGTTCGATCGTCGCTTTCCAGGCGTCGTACAGACTCTTGCCGGAAGGATCCCGAAGAGTCCGCGTCGTTTCCTCAAGCATCGGCGCCAATGAGGCAACTGCCTGGGCATGAAGGTTCGGCCCGGAAGTAGCTTCGTCGACGTTGATGTACACGACGCCTTTTTGCCGCAGCTCGTCGGCGAATTGTTCCCCCCACTCGGTCGAACCGGTGAGGCCCACTTCTTCGCCATCCCAGCTGCAGAAGACGAGCGTACGTCGTGGACGAACACCTTGCTGCTTGAGCTGTCCAAAAGCGCGAGTGAGCTCCATCATGCTGGCCGTGCCGCTGGAAGGATCGACGCCGCCGAACACCCATGCGTCGCGGTGATTGCCGAGAACAACCCATTCGTCGGGAATTTCGGAGCCGCGGATCCGGCCTTCGACTACGTAATAAGGTTGGATGCCGTTGTCCATCTCAATTTTCAGATGGGCTTTCACACGATCACCGCCGAAGTGATATTCGAACGGCAATCCACCTTGCCAGTTTTTGGGAGCGACCGGGCCGTCCATGTTTTCGAGAAGAGGCTTGGCATCGTGCCACGAAAGCGGCAGAGCCATAATCTTCGGAGCCGACATCGCTTGCTCAATCGGGATGCGTTTCGCACCAGGAACTGAGGCCCAACCGGGGGTCTGCGGGTCGCCAGGCACCACAAAGTCGTAAGTAATGGCTCCGCGCTGGATGTGATATTCGGGTCCCCAAGGGCCGTCAGGATCGACCTTGCCTTTTTTGTATCCGTCTTCTTGTGGATCGCTGTAGACGAGCATCGCGGCTGCGCCTTCGCGCTCGGCGGTGAGCGCTTTGAATCCGCGATAGCTGTATGGATTCGAATAGCGCACAAGCACGATCTTGCCCTTCACGCTGATAGCGTTCTTGCGAAGCAAGTCGTAGTCTTCGGGATTGCCACTGTGAGCGTAGATAACGGGGGCGGTCACTTCTCCGGAGATGGACATGCCAAGCCACGCTCCAGAAATTGCAGGATTCTTCGAGTCATCGTCGCCTGGGATGGGAGTCTCACGGAGAAGCGCTTGATAGTGCGTTGGCGCAATCATCTCCAACGACGCGCTCTTCGGATTCGTGCCGTAGACGTCGTAACGCCGAATGGCTACATCTTCGAGCCCTTGCTTCTTCCATTCCTTTGCGATGTAGTCGGCGAGTTCGTTATTTCGCTTCGATCCTGCAACATGCGGCTCTTTTGTGAAGATGCGGTGCTGCCGGCGTTCCTCGTCCGGATTAGGAATGGCCTTGAATTTCTCTTCGACTGTGGCTTCGCGAGCTGCGGACGCGGGTGTGAAGCCGCGAATGGATTGAGCTAAGGTAGCGGCCTTCAAACCGAACAGCACAATAAGGATGAGAGAGGGCAATCTCCGATTCATGATAGCGCGAGTCGCAGACATGCTAGCAGGGAAATGTCCGTTCAGAACACATTTGCGCGATGCTATCCTGAACGGCGGCGCAGCCGCGGTGAGGGACCTTACTTCAGCGGATAGCTTTGATGTCGTGGATGGGAATGTCTCCGCCGTATGAATAACTGAGATCTCTTTTCATCTGCACCGGCACTACACGCCGACGTAAGGTCCTTCGGAGGGCTCTTCGCCCTCCTCCGGATGACACCTTCAAAACATCGCTGTGAAGACCGCACGTTACCTTGCTTTCAAAATCTCGCTCAGTAGATCCGGTTTCGATTCATCCCGCACCAGGTGTGGGTACTTCTCGCCGCCGTGGTAGTCGAGTTTGTAGGTTTTGTAGTAGTCATCATTCTCGACCAGCAGATCGACAGTTACGCTACTGTTCTTTGCTGCTTTGATGGCATCGCGCAAGACATCGGGCGAGAAACGGCGGCCGTTTACCGCGACCACCTTCATCCCAGGCCCAATCCCAGCTTTGGCCGCGACCTCCCCTTCAATCGTGTCCACGATGCCGCCATCATCGCGTAGGTTAAGGCCGAGCGCCATGGCCGCGGGCACGAAGCGAAACATCCCGGCTGCGCTGCTCATCATCTCCGAAGGAGTCTCGTCATAACTCAATTTCCAACCGCTGCCTTCAATTCCGCCGAGCGGCGCATGCGGAGCATGCGTCGTAAGACGCTCGTTCCAGAAGCCCCGCCAATCATAAGGAACGATTTGATTGAGTGCATTCACGACATCATCAAAGGTGTACGTCTTCAACTCCGGACCAGTGCTGGGTGCCCCATGGAAGAGATAACAGAAGTCGTCGATGGACTTCTTGCCTTTGCTCTGCTCGCGGATGATGACATCGACCCACAGCCAATTCAGTGTGTCTTCATTATAAAAATCAGTGCCGCGGCGCCAGGAGTGCCACGATTCTGGCGCGAAATAAAGCTGCGGTGCGGCGTCTGCGGTGTCTTGCAGGTTGCGCCAGATTCGTCCAGGTTCGTGGTCCAGGGCTGCAGCCGTCAATGCCAGGTCGTCGCGATCCTGCTCAGAAGTAAGCAGCCCGCTTCGTGCCGTCAGAACGAATCCCAGGTAATTCGTGAGGCCCTCATAAACCCACAGCAAGTCATCCTGCATGGGCTGCTGGTAATCGGGGGTAGCAAGATCGTAGGGCCGGCGATACTTGCCGTTCCATGAATGCACGTACTCGTGGGGCAGCAATCCGGCCGAGAGCTTGCGCGAGGTGTCATCCACGAGCGCGCGTTCGTCAACCCGGCTGTCGTCTGACTCGTGATGCTCAAGTCCGAAATGCGCCACGTGATCGCTGAGCGTGTAAAGAAAGTGGTAATCGCGGTAGTGATGCGCACCGAAAAGCCGCTGAGCCTGTTCCACCAAATTCTTGTAGTGATCCCATACCTGTTGCGGAGCATCGAGCGCGGCGGCACTGTCGGCCGCGATATCCATTTCAGTTGGCGGAGTTTGCGCCAGCGGCACGACTTTCAGGAATGCTCCGGTGATCACGGGCGAGTCAATCAACGAGGTGAGCGAAGCCGGCGCGAAGTGGATTTCATTACCACTCTGGCTCGCAATCGGCAAAGCCGTGCCGAACTTCCATGTGTCGGGAATTTTCAGCGACGCAGTGTAATTGATGTCGTCGGATTTGTAACCCTTGGGGTAGAGCAACACCTGGTTCCAACTAATCACGGCCAGCTTGTCGGTGGCGGAAGAGCCTTCAGAGAATCCGCTTTCGAGAGTGGCTGGGGACAGATAGTCGAGCTCGGCGTCGACTTCAGTCGTCCCAGCCGGGACATCGACGTGGATCGTAAAACCGTCGAGAAGATCGCGGCGCCACTTCAACGTCTGTCCATTGGCTTTAAAGAACAGGCCGGCAAGATCGACAACCGGTCCGTCTGGAGCATGTTCGCCGGGAATCCATTTCGGATAGTAAAGCGTCAAATCGCCGGCTGAAGTCGGAATCTTCAAAGAAGCATGGAATATTTTGCGTGGAGCGTTCGTGGCGTCGACTGCGATCGTGACGTTCGGTGTCGTAGCGGCCCAAGTAGAGATTGAAAAAATCGCGATGCAAACTAATGTGGCGAGCCTTGCAGCTTTCATTATTCGAACCCCATGGCGCGGTTTGCGAAGCCTTGCAGCGATTAATTATGACTATAGCAGTCACGTAACGGGAGCGTACAGGCGGCGGCGTTACAACTAAAAGTTCGTCAATTCCGTTGTGGTCCCCTGGCAAACAATGTTTCAGAAAGAGATTTTAAAGAAATGTCGGAACATCTGTAGCGCTGATATCATTCCGCTGGCATGTCGAAACGCGGAAAGTTCATCACCTTCGAAGGTTTGGATGGAACGGGCAAGAGTACGCAATTGCGAAAGCTTGCTGTTGCTCTGCGACAGGCTGGTCACAAAGTAGTCGAGACCCGCGAGCCGGGCGGCACCGCGACCGGGGAGAAGATTCGTAAGGTGCTCCTCGATTCCGGAACTGCTGCCCTCGATCCGTTAGCCGAGATGGCGCTGATGTTTGCCTCGCGTGCACAGCACATTGCGGAGGTGATCGAGCCAGGATTAGCCTCCGGAGCAATCGTATTGTGCGACCGCTTTACCGATTCCACAGAAGCCTATCAGGGAAGCGGACGAAAACTGGGCAGCGGCTCCGTCCTCCAATTACATCGCGTGCTGTGCAGTGGACTGCAGCCCGACTTGACGATTCTGCTGGATTCGAACCCACACACGAGCTTGAGCCGCGCGCGCCAGCGGAACCAGCAGGCCTCGAAGTCTTCCGGCCGCAGCCATGATGAGAACCGGTTCGAGCAAGAGAACCGGGCATTCTTCGCACGAGTTCGGGAAGGGTTCGCGGCGATCGCAAAGCGGGAACCGGGGCGCGTGATCTTCGTCAATGCGCGTGGCACGCCCGGGCAGACTCATCAGAACATTATGGAAATCGTGCGGAAGAAATTGCGGATGTAAGGGGGGATAAGCTTCCGACATAATGGAATTCAAGCGACTGGAGTGGCCCTTTCCGATCGCGATTGCGCTGCATAACGGTGAAGAAGCAATCTGAATGCCGCGGTGGAATTCGGCGCACGCAGCACAGTTGCCCTTTCGGCGTCCGGCAGCCATGGAGATCCGCTTCGCCGAGGATGGAAGGCAGTTGTGTCCGGCTTCGCGATTCCTCTTTTCGCCGGTGCGCTGATCATAGAGAGCATGGAGTGCAGGTTCTTCTTGCATTGAAGCAGCAATTAAGTGAGCACAGCGCGGGACTTCGAGGCCGATACGGGCAACCAAAAGATTACTGCAACCATCAACACCCTTGATCCCCCCGGGCAGGCGAGATGTCTGAAGTCTCTAAGCTAGCGGAAAGCGGCAAAGCAATTCTGGGCCGACGGGCCATCTTTATATTGCTAGCCCTGTCGGCGCTCGTGTTTGCTCGTAGCGTCCGCATCCAACGGGCTCCGGATTCTCCGGTGTCCCCCTCGGCGCAAGTCATTCATCACGAACACGGGCAGAGCTTTGATGACGATACCGGGTTGCTCTGGGCGCTCGCTCCGCAAACCTCGGCTCTGACTCCTCCGTCTCCTGAGTATCGTCCTCTGAGGCCTCCAACGGTTCTGCTGAGGCGATTCATAATCAGAGGCGCCCACTACAACCGCCCACCTCCTGTTTTCTCGTAGTCTCCTCCGTTAATCAGAGCAGATTTCCCCGTACCTCGACGTGTTCTCGATTCCGAGGAACTGGCCTGGTCGAATTTTGGGTAACGTCTGGCCACTGTTTCGCCAAAAATCTAATAGAAGACCAACGGAAATTTCCGAAGTCGCAAGACAGGAGAGTTATCGCCATGATCTCAACGAGATTGGTACGCTTGATTGAACAACACTCAGACGAATTGTCCTATGACCTGGTGGCAAAACTGCATCGGGCTCCAAGGACACACAGCTTGCAGAAAATACCTGCGGCCGATCTGCAGCGCCGAATTCTCGAAACCCTGCACGATTTTCACTCGTGGTTACTGAGAAATGATGCGCACCACTCACAAGAGCGCTATCGGGACTTGGGCCGGCATCACGCGGCGCAGGATGTGTCACTGCCGGACCTGTGTTGGGCGATCGTGTTGATCAAGGAGCATGTGTGGGACTTCGCCAGTCAGCAGGTATTCCACACCACACCGCTGGAGATCCATGCCGAACTGGAACTGATCCGCTTGCTGGACCTGTTCTTTGACGACATGATTTTTCACGTCGCCGAAGGCTATGAACAGGTGAGAGGGAAACACGCGGCGGGCAACCATTCCGACAATGCGGGAATGACAGCCTTGCCTGGAAGCCCCAAGGGCGTGCGGCCGGCTCGCGGCAAGGAAGCGGTTCCGGGCCAACGCTGATCCGCGCCGGGATCGCGCAATCGTGCTTTTGAGGTCGTGCATGCATTTCGAAGACTCTAGCTCGATAAGATGATTGGTAGAATTCGTATTTGGGCCAGCCGAGATCGACGCTAGTGCCGGATTCGTTACCTTTGCTCCAGACGACATCAGGCCTGGACGGCTAACGCATGTTTTCTGACTTCCACGGGAATGCCGAAATCGTTCATCGCTTGCGAGAGATGCTCTCGCGCGATCATCTGCCGCACGCAATTGTGCTCTCCGGAGCAAAAGGTTCAGGGAAATATACGCTGGCCCTCATGCTGGCTCAGGCCCTGAACTGCCTGAATCCGCAGCTTACGGACGGTCTCCCTGATTTCTGCGGGGAATGCTCGAACTGCACGCGAATCGCGCAGGGCCTCGATCTCGATGCCCGTTTTGCTGAGGCGCTCGAGGGACGCGAGAACCTGCGCGAGACCGACAAGAAGGAGACCCGCATCTTTGTACAGACTCACCCCGATGTGCTGGTGATTCCGCCTGATCCTCCGCAGATGATGATCAAGGTTGACCAGGTGCGGCATGTCATCGAGACAATTTACTACCGTCCTGCTGAGGGCAAGGAGAAGATCTACATTTTTACCGACTCGGCATTTATGAAGGAGGCGGCCAATTCGCTTCTCAAGGTCCTTGAGGAACCGCCGGACTTTGCCACGATATTCCTTCTAGCTGAAAATCCTGGCGAGTTGCTGCCCACAGTTCGCTCGCGCTCCATGACCTTTACTTTGAGCGCGCTTTCCGGAGAAGAGATTGAAAAAGATCTCACCATACACCATCCAGAGTGGAAGCCGGCGCAGCGTACGCTGGTGGCGCGTCTATGTGAAGGAGCCGTGGGGCGCGCCCGCAGTTTCGATCTCGAGTCTTACACTGCCGCCAGGCAACACGCCTTGACGATTCTGCAATCGGCATTGCGCGGCGGCGAACACAGCGATCTATTCAAGACCACCGAGTCGTACCGTCCCGGCGCGGAAGGCCGCGAGAAGACGGAGGCGCTGATCCGGACGACTTATTCCTTGCTGCAGGATCTGGCGTTCATTGATTCGGGCGCGCCGGACCTGCTGCGCAATACCGATATCGGTTCGGAATTGAAGCGCATGGCGGAGTCGGCGGACTTCGCCTGGATCACGGCCGCGTCAGACCGACTGGCCGAAGTTGAGCGAGGCATGCGGCGGAATCTGCTGAGGTCGTTGTCGTTGGACGCCTTCGCGGCAGCGCTGGAGAAGTAAGCCCGTTGGACTTCAAGAAATGAAATAAATTATTGTGCCAACGAATGGCGAATGCGGATGGAAAGATCGCTGAAATAGCGGCAGGTATCGTGGTTGGAAAATCCAGATGTCGGCGGCAAAGAACGCAGTAGTCAGGACAAATGCAAGCACGAAACGCCCCGAATCTCGCAAGCTCTTATCTTTCAGACGTCCGTACGCCCAAATGCAGCCCAGCACCACAAGGAAGTTTCCGAACCAAGCCGGCACCGCGATAATCTGATCGAAATGCTGGATTTGTCCCGCTTTCACAGACGTCACCAGCCAGTGCAGTCCGTTGCGGAAAAACGTAGTCACGCAGGAACTTGTATAGATCCAGAAGCCCGCCGCCGAAATCCCAACGAAATATCCCCATCGATTTCGAAACAGCGCCGCTAGTATGGTGGCGATATACATACCCGATTGAAAGAAGTGCAGCCAGCGAATATCAGGTTCGAAATAAGCCGAGAGCGCCAGCATGGAAATGAAGACGAACGCGCCGGCGATAATGAGTAGCTCCGGACCACCAGTGACGGGCCGATTTCGCATGGATACCCATACGAAAGCGTTCTTGGGGTTGTTCCCTCGGGTGTCTCCCCAGCAGCCGAGTTCGGGAAGCAATTCTTCCCTACAGAAAGCTTCAACCTTTTCGCTAGGACGATGACGATCGACCTTCGTTCAGTAACCAACAGGATGGTTACTATCGACATTTCGGCTTGCAACTCTGGGATTTCACTATCTACATGTATTTCAAGTGTTTAGGCCGAATTACTCCGTTGGTTCTACTCCCTTCGGAGAGATTGTCGGGCCTACGGTACACGCCTATAATCGACACACTCTGGTTGATGATTCTCCGTCAGGTTCCGGGTAGAACTCGGGAGGGATCAGTTTGTTCAAAGACTGCTCTCCAGCGAAGGATTGGTGAAAAGGAAGCCCGGATATGCGAAAGCGCCTGCAATTGGCACTGATGCTGACGAGAACGACCGCCATCGCGACCTCCTTAGCCCTATTTCCTTTGGCCAGCGCGTTTGCCGAAGAAGGAGATAGCGCCAGCCGCGGCATCACCACTACCGAAGACCATGGCCATACGATCTATGTGAACGAAGACGGCCCGGTACGCGAACATTCGACGCCTGCTCCCCAAGTGAAACGCTCGACGTATGTTTACTGGAGCAGCAAAGAGAATCGCTGGAAACCGGTGCCTTCGGCAAACACGCCGTCCATGCAGGCTGCGCGCTCTGCCGCTGCCGAAGTCAGTCAATTCTACGGGCATGATTCTACCCAGTCGGCCAATGCCAAAATCATGGCAGCAAATTCGCACGGCCACCAGGCATCGCCGGACGAGATTGATCAGTCGATCGTGATGGCTGCAGCCCGACACAACGTGGATCCCAACCTGGTGCGTGCCGTCATCCGGGTCGAATCCAACTTCAATTCGAACGCTGTCTCGCGCAAGGGTGCGATGGGGCTCATGCAGTTGATGCCCAAGACCGCGCGCGAACTGAAGGTCAAAAATCCGTTCGATCCTGCGCAGAACGTTGACGCCGGCGTGCGACATCTGAAGTATCTGCTCCAGAACTACAACGGCGACGTGAATTTGACCCTGGCCGCATATAACGCCGGCGAGGGGGCGGTCCGGCGGAGTGCGGGTGTCCCGCATATCGCCGAAACGCAGGATTATGTCCGGCGTATCACCAAGATTTACTACGGCGGAAACAGTCTTTCCGAGGGCAGTACGAGCCGCGATCCCGTTCATGTTCAACGAGATGCGCGCGGAGTGCTTTACATCAGCAACACGGAATAATCTGACGGCATCTTTGTAGTAAGCGCTTTATTTGAATTCTCTCAGGTACCCAGGTATTTCAACTGCAACGGCGCAGATGAGCAAAGCGAACCAGGCATACGTTCGATGCGTTGGTAAGAACTCGGCGTGTATCTGGTTCAACTGGATCCTTCGGTAGGCGAAACACGCCGACCCAAGGGTTCTCAAGCGCATAACGACGGATCGAGACTGTAACGGACCGGCGACTTTGAAGACCACATTGAACCGGGGATTTTGGAACGGGTTCGCGCTGCTATTGCTTGTCGCGCTTCCCGCAGTCCAGTCGTATGCCCGTCCTCATCACGGTGAAGCCTGGGCTCGCGACCGTTATGCGGCAGCCGACCGCATGCGTGAGGCTCTCAATGGACGTCCCCCGGCCGAGCGCACCCGCCGCGACTACCAGCGGGTTATCAATGCCTACCGCAACGTCTACTATGGCGCGCCGACCTCAATCAAGGCCGATCCCAGCGTCGTCGCAGTAGCCGAGACTCTGGTCGAGATGGGCCGGCGCTTCGAAGACGACACGATCCTTGAAAAGGCGGTTAGCCAATACAAGTTCCTGCGCAAGGAATATCCCGGCAGCAAATACCGCTGCGATGCTCTTTTCACCATCGGCGAGATCTATAAAGACGACCTGAACGATCCCGAGCAGGCTCACGCCACCTTTGAAGAGTTTCTGAGGCGTTATCCGCACAATCGGCTGGCGGAGGATGCGCAACAGGCACTTATCGAACTCAAGCAAGAGGCGAAAGACACAAAGGTCCAAGCGGAAAAGGACGCTCAATCCGAAAAGAAGTCCGAGGCAAAAAATGGCGGAGGCATCGGCGACCGCAGCAAGACCGCGGCGTCCAGTACTCCCAGCATTGCGGACTCGGGAGCGAAAGATACGAAAGAATCGGATGCTCACGCCGAAGCCGAGTCTGCGCAATCGTCTGAGGAGCGCCCTCGTCATTTGCCGCGGGTGACCGCAATCCGTCATTGGTCCACGCCAGACTATACCCGCGTGGCGATTGATTTGGAGAACGAGGTCAAGTTCGGCTCTCAAAGGATCTCGCATCCCGACCGCATCTTCTTTGACCTGAAAGACACGAAACTGGCTTCAACCCTGGTAGGCAAGAGTTTCGAGGTCGACGACGGGTTTCTCAAAAAGATTCGCGTAGCGCAATTCCAGCCGGGCCGCACTCGCGTGGTGCTTGAGGTTGATAGCCTCTCAACCTACGAGGCTTTTTTGCTTCCCAACCCTTACCGGCTCATCATCGACATTCACGGAAAAGATGACAAAATCGCTCACGCCAAGCTGACCAAGGAAGAAGCTGCGGCGCTGGCCGATGTGGAGGCTCCGCCGCAGGTCGATGCCAGGGCCCACGTTCCCAAGCCGGAAGTCAAAGCCGATATGAAGGCGCTGGCAGGAAAGCCGTCGACCAGGCACGAGGCGATTCACAACAACAACGGCGACGATGCGGAAGAACAAGAGCCGGCCCCAACCTCTTTCGATGCATCTAGCGAAGGCTCCAAACCGGCCGAACTGGAAGCTAAGGCCACGCCTCCGGTCAAGAAGGTCATCGTGGATAACGACAACGATGACACTCCTGCCCCACCAAAGTCTCGCAAGCACACAACCAAGGCCCATTCTCGAAGCACTCGCGCGGCGAGCAAGAGCGACAATACGGACGATGACTTGGCCAGTTCCGAGGGTGATTCCACATCATCTTCCCACGCGCGCAAGTCTTCGCGGTTGACGGCCAACCGCAAGGATCCCGATCTCGATATCCGGGTGGCGAAGCCCACCGCGTCAGGCGACCGCTCTCTCATCCGTACACTGGGCCTGAAGATTGGCAAGATCGTGATCGATCCCGGCCATGGTGGGCATGATACTGGCACGATCGGCCCGAATGGCTTGGAGGAGAAGGACCTGGTCCTTGAAGTTGGAAGGCGGTTGGGCAAACTGCTCGAGACCCGGCTGGGCGCCGAAGTTGTCTATACGCGCAAGGATGACACGTTCATCCCCCTCGAAACCCGCACCGCCATCGCCAATCAGCAGCGTGCCGACCTGTTTATTTCCATTCACGCCAATTCCAGCCATGATCCGGCAGCTCGCGGCGTCGAGACCTATTACCTGAACTTCACCTCGTCGCCAGACGCGCTGGAAGTCGCTGCCCGCGAAAACGCAGTCTCGGAGAAGTCGATCTATGAGCTAGGGGATCTGGTAAAGAAGATTGCGCTGAAAGAAAAGATCGAAGAATCTCGTGAATTCGCGGCAGACGTGCAAGAGTCACTGCACAACGGCTTAGCCTCGAAGAGCCCCGCCATCCGCAACCGCGGGGTGAAGAAGGCCCCATTCATCGTGCTCATCGGCGCAAACATGCCATCAATTCTCGCGGAGATCTCCTTCGTCTCAAATCCCACCGATGAGCATCGGTTGCAGACCAGCGAGTACCGCCAGCGGATCGCCGAGTCGCTCTATCATGGAATTGCGAAGTATGTGGACGGATTGAGCGGCGTGAAAATGGCCAGCAAGCTGGACAAAGCTGCAGGGCAGTAACTCGTCAGCCGTTCAAAGTCGCAAATCCTGCCGCACCCTCCTTCTATTTCTTCACCGCAGAATTCGTCTCCAGTTTGCGCAATTTCTACGAGGTGTAGACTTCTCGTGTCTGGGGAGCCCGATTGTGAGGTGAAGCCATGACCCGGTGGATCGAATCTCTTGGTCAAGATATCCGCTATGCGACTCGGGGATTGCGCAAGAGCCCTGGTTTCACGCTCGTAGTCGTTCTTACGTTGGCGATCGGAATTGGCGCCACCACTGCTGTTTTCAGCGTCATCAACGGCATACTTCTTCGTCCTCTTCCTTATCCTGACCAAGACCGCCTCGTCTCTGTGTCGAATATCAACTTGAAGGAACCCAAATGGTCCTGGCCAGTTTCGAGTACCGACGTGGCTCACTGGCGCGCCGATAACCAGGTTTTCGAGAATCTGGAGTTTGTTTCCCACGCAGACATGGTCGCGATGTCGAGCGCAGGTTCAGGCGAACGCGTTGGTGTGCAACACTTGAGCGCACGGCTCTTGCCTTTGCTCGGGGTTCAGACTTTCATGGGCACGATTCCCACTGACGACCTGAGCGAAGAAAAAGGCTCCCAGGGCGTTCTGATTAGTTATGAATTCTGGAAGCGGCATTTCAACGGGGATCCCAACGTCGTGGGAAAGAAAATGTTTGTCGATACATGGTCCGCGACGATTCTGGGCGTGCTCGAAACTGGATTTGACCTATTGGGAACGGGAACTCCCGAGGTCTATGAAATTGGCGGGATGGGAGATCCAACAAGGTCCGGAGTTGACGATGTGCGCTGGTTCATGGCCATTGGCAAGTTAAGACGAGGAGTTTCGATTCAGCAAGCCCAAGCGGCAATGGAGGTCACCACACGACGCCTGGCGCACACTTTCCCCGAAGCCTACAAAGATATGGGAATCAGGGTAGAGCCTTTGCAGAAGCGGCTGTTCGGCGAATGGGGCCAAATCTATTACACCTTGTTCGGCATCGTCGTACTCGTTCTTCTGATTGCCTGCGCGAACGTCGCCAATCTGTCACTGGTTCGGGGAGACGGACGACGGAAGGAGATCGGAGTACGCGTTGCTCTAGGAGCGAATAGGGGAAGGATCGTGCGTCAGGTGCTATCGGAGAGCGTTTTGCTTTCGATGATTGGGGGAGTGGCAGGCCTCGTTGTAGCTGTTCTCGGTGTAAAGGTCTTTAGCGTTTGGGCTCCCGAATGGCTTCCCCGCGAACTCGGCGTTCTACTGGATGCTCGTGTCTTGCTGTTTACATTCGGCACCTGTGTTTTGACAGGTCTCGCTTTCGGGTTGGTACCCGCGTATCGAGCTGTAAAAAGTGACCCGAATCACTTTCTCCGAGAGAGTGGGAGGATGACAGCAACAAGCTCTCGTCACCGCACGCGAAACTCTCTGGTGGTCGCTGAGATCGCTCTATCGCTGGTCTTGCTCATCTGTGCGGGGCTGATGATCAACACGGTGATTCGCATCATGCGGACGACTCCGGGGTTCAATCCAGCGCATCTGGTGACGGCGGAAGTTCGGCTCACTGGACTCAAATACATGGATTCATCCACCGAAGATGCGACGGGCTTCAGTTCGATCCTCCCGCCTGTCGACGATTTCTGCCGTCAGGTGCTCGAACGGACCAGGAACTTGCCAGGCGTGGAAGATGCTGCATTGGCGGACTGGCTTCCGCTCTTGGAAACCCCGCAATACGCCGCGCCTGAATTCAAGATTGGGGGCCAAGGAGAATCTGCCAATGTTCTACGGCAAGGGGTCAGTTCAAACTATTTTCGGATCATGGGCATTCCAGTATTGCGCGGACGGAGCCTTGTCGAGCAGGACACTCGGAGCAATGCCTGGGTAATTGTGATCAATGAGGCCATGGCACGAAAGCTCTGGAAGAACGAAGACCCGATCGGCCGCACAATCACATTCAGCGATTCACCGGAGGAAAAACCACGACAGATCGTTGGTATCGTCGGGAACGTACATCAATTTGGCCTAACCGTTGATCCGCAGCCCGAGGCTTACATTGCTTACCAGCAACAACCCGTCCGCATTCATTCCGGATGGACAGAGACACGAATTCATAAAAGTCTGATCGTACGGACGCGCTCCGTGTCGAAGGCTTTGATGCAAGGCGTGCGCCGCACAATTACCGAACTCGCACCCGAGTCCGCCATCTTTGGAATCACTACGGTTCAGCAGACTGTTTCGGATTCAGCCGGTCCCTGGCGCTTCTTCTCTCAAACGTTGCAACTCTTTGCTGCGGTTGCTCTGATTCTCGCCGTGATCGGCATTTATGGCGTGATTTCTTACTCTGTCGGCGAACGCACTCATGAACTCGGACTGCGCATGGCATTGGGGGCACAGCGGTCGCAGGTGCTCGGATTAGTCTTGCGACAAGCGATGGTCCTGGCGCTGCTTGGAATTGGCATTGGCGTGGCCGGCTCCTTCGCTGCGACGCCACTGCTCGCCGAGTTTCTCTATGGAGTGAAAGCACATGACCCGTTGACCATGTTCTTGGTGGCCTTGCTTCTGGGGGCAGTTACGTTCCTTGCGAGCTATGTTCCGGCCCACTACGCCACAAAGATCGATCCCATGCAGACGCTGCGACACGAATAAAACGGCATTGATTGCCTGCGGCCAGGCTGAAAACAATGGAATGGGACTCCGGCGGTCCGAAATGCAAAAACTAAACGACCGGCACGGTTCAGAACTCATGCCGGTCGCGCGCACTCACACGAGGGGTAAGAAAATTGCCGTAAAAGCTACTGTATGGCGCTGCCTACCTGCGAGAAAACATTATTCGCATTGGATCCGATCAGGCGCACGGTTCCCACAACGATCACCAGGATCACCGCGAGCATCACCGAATATTCGGCAATGTCCTGACCTTCTTCATCGGTCCAGAGCTGCTTTATCCATGCGAATGATCGATTCATATCCTCGGACATATTCTCCCCTTTATTAAGCGAGACTCGAAGCTCGCGACAAACTTGCGGCCGCCGCAGGCTGGTTCTGCTGTTCCGACAGGTTCAATCCCCAGGCCTCTCTGTCCTGGCCCATAGCCTGCAATCCGACCTGAAACTCGGACGTGCCTTTCATCTTCTTCGTCCAAACCACGCGGTACTGCATCTTGCGTTGCCGGTAGAAAATCGTCACTTCGTCGTCGGGATTCAGTTCGCGGCGGACGGAACCCAATCGAGCTCCGGTGGTTGTCAGATCCAGTGTATGCACCAGATCTTCAAAGCTATTCCCCGAACTGTCGGTTCCCTTAATCCTTACCGGAAGCACCGCCTTGGTGCGGGTCCCACGACGCTGTTTCGTTTCTGTACGGCCGGCTTCCATTCTGTTACCCATAAGTAGTTTGCCCTCCAAGGCTTGGGTTGTGAATGGCTCGACCGGGTAGGTGCCGGGCACGACGGTAACATAGACGCGGGCAGCGCCAGAAAGGACCTTCGAAAACGCCCGTTGCCCGCCGATCATCGTCGATCTTCGAAACTTTTGAGGGTCTGCTGTGGTCTAATGAACTAAGCGGGATTTCGCCCGCCAGTTCATGAAATTGCCCCGTTACCTCCTGTTTTTTGTCGCTTTCGCCGGCCTTTCGGGCGTGCTCTTTGGTGCCCCGGCTCCGGCTGCACAGCAAGCTCCCGCAATTCTTCCCCAGCAGTTTGGTGGCTGGGAAATGCAAGGCACGGCGCAGACCAGCACCGATCCCTCGTCCGCCGATCCTGCCAATGCGGACGTGCTGAAGGAATACCGCTTTACCGATGGTGCATCTGCTACGTACAAACGTGACGACGGTCGTACTTTGAAGCTACACGCTGCCCGTTTCGCCGATGCCTCCGGCGCGTTCGGGGCCTACACCTTTTATCTGCAGCCCAATATGAACAAGGAGCAGATCGGCGACCAAGGTGCTTCGCTGGGCGACCGCGTTCTTTTCTATCGCGGGCACGTTTTGGTGGATGCGAAATTCAGCCAAGAAACTCCGATGTCGGGCGCGGAACTGCGCGAACTCGCTGGAGTACTACCGCGTCCCGGTGGCGCATTAAGCAATCTGCCCACGTTCATTGGATTTCTGCCAAGCCGCGATTACGTCACCAATACTCAGAAATACGTGATGGGACCAGTCGCGCTCGGCAAACTGGACTCTCCGGTCCCTGCCGACCTGGTCGATTTCGGAGCCAGTTCCGAAGTTTCGATGGCGAGCTATACCACTCCGAGCGGCCAAGCCACGCTCATGCTGATCTCTTATCCCACGCCGCAGCTCGCGGCAGATCATGTGCGCAAGATCGATGCGGCTCATCAGCTCGCGCAGACGCAGCCCGGCATTTCTACCATCAACGGCGCAGGAACGTTCTTCGATAAGCGAACCGGCCCGATCGTGGCAATCGCTACCGGAGGAATTTCTGACAGCGATGCAAAGACTCTGCTGGGCCGCGTGAATTATGAAGCGAGCGTCACTTGGAACACTCCGACAGGAAGCACCGAAGTTCACGATCTCTACATGTTGATTTTGAACATCGTGATTCTCTGCGCGATCCTTGCCGTCCTTGCGATCGTCGCCGGTATCGCGTTCGGCGGATTCCGCATTCTCATGAAGCGACTCTATCCCGACAGAGTTTTCGACCGCCCCGAGCAGATGGAATTCATCTCTCTGCACCTTACCGAGACGGTAGTAAAAGGGGTGCCGCCCGGCGGTCCGGGTAGCTCTCCCGACGCCCGGTAAGGCCCTTGCGAAAGGGTAAGTACCTTTAAAAAGACTGGTTTAGAACCTTTCAGTGAGCATTTTGTCTCAATTTGGAGCATTCCTCGGAAATGTTAACCTGTTTCCTAAGTGAATGAAAACAAAGACATTTATTTCCTAGAAATCGCTTGACACCCCCGTTTTTAGGCTCATAAGATTTCGGCAGAAAGTTTTGACGGAATCAATTGCCTCCGTTGGAACTATTCTCCCTTGAAGAGAAGGCCGCCCAGTTGCCGGGTGGCCTTTTCGTTTTGCCCACGATTGAACGATTCGTTCGAGAGAATCCAGCTTTTCGGCGCATCCGAACGGAACTGTTGCGCTGCGGCTGCGTATCCTAAGCAGGGGAATTTGCGGTCGCTGTGAATTCCGAAAGACTCCGGAGGTTTCATGTTCTGCGATGGATGCGGTGCTCCCGTTCAACCTGGGCAGGCATTTTGCAGCAAGTGCGGAAAGCAAATTGTCGGCACGATCGCGCCACAGCCGATGCCCGGGCGCGTACAGCGACACCTGCATCTTCTTGCGATTCTGTGGCTGGCGTTTTCCGCCTTCAACACACTTGGTGGCTTGTTCCTGCTGATGCTGGGCAACGTTCTTTTTCCGCATCTGCACGAGATGCAGGATGTGCCTCGCGACGTGCCGACAGGTTTCCTGACTGCGCTGTTCAGTACTCTGGGAATTATCGTTCTGGCCAAAGCAGCTTTCGGATTTTTCGCTGGCTGGGGATTGCTGCAGCGTGAAACCTGGGCGCGCACGGTCACACTCATTCTCGCTTTCATCTCGCTGTTCTTGAATGTGCCGATTGGTACAGCGATGGGTGTGTACACGATGTGGGTGCTTTTGCCGACCTCGTCGGAACAGGAATACGCGACGCTGGTTGTGGCGAAGCATGCCTGATTCGGTACAAGCGAAGCGCTGCACGCTTTCAGAGCAGAACTCGCGATTTGGTAAACTAATCAAAGTCCCAGCGAGGCCGACGTAGCTCAGTTGGTAGAGCAGCCGATTCGTAATCGGCAGGTCAGCGGTTCAAGTCCGCTCGTCGGCTCCATTCTTTCAGCGGCTTACCTATCAGTTCGCCGAACCCGCCGTATCTCTGCGGCGTAATCGATTTTCCTCCCGCATCTTCCACGTGCGAGTACCATGTTCTGTCCCGCGCACAGTCGTGCGGAGAATTCTCCTCCCAGAGGGTTGAACTGGCGAGCGGATCATTCGAACTCTCGGAGAGGCCGCCGAACACTCGTCATGAAGGATGCACAGAATGAAGCATCAAAAGCTTCCAGTTCTTATCGCTCTTCTCGTAACGGCAGTTCTTGCAATTCCAGCAAACGCGTCCCAAGCCCAGACTCCCAAAGATGAGAAGGTAGTCTGGAGAATTGGCGAATTCGACCAGACCTCACGCGAGTTCGGCCACAACCTGTTGCTCGAACGAGAACCTTCCGCGCCCATCTTTATCGTCGGCCAGAGTAAAGCCCAAGACTGGCCGGCATCACAGGGAACCTGGAGGGAAGGAAGCGTTGATAAAAACCCCACGCCCTACACAATTGTTTTCGATCTTCAGGGACCGCCGCACGGGGTGTACCACCTTCGCATTGCCGCTTTGCTTGTGAATCCCAGCGTGCCGGACTTGATGGTCGAGATCAATGGCCATCGCGGCAGGTATTTTTTCGAACGAAAGATCAGCTATTACCCCGGGGATGACCGCATTGATTCGCCGATCTACGGTGGCGATACGCTCGATATGCAAATCCCTGCCGAATTCCTGAGGGCTGGCGAGAACAGGCTGATCCTGACGGCTGTCCCTGATTCGCAGAATCCCGACACACGGGCTTCGCTGATCTACGATGCATTGGAGTTGTCCCAATCGTCTCACCCCGGGCCAGAGATCGGCGCAGTCGTAAATCCAACTGTTTTCTACCGCCAACGAGGCGATCAATTGTATGAGTTGACCGCCGTAACTCTCACATCCAAGCGTCCCTTGAAATCCGGAGAAGTCCAACTATCGATCGGCGGGCATGTCCTCCACATGCCTCTTAAGACCGACACTGACTTCGGACAGGAGCGCCTTGAATTTGAGGTGCCGGAGTTCTCGGCTCAGACTCCGGCCATCGTATCGATTCTCGCGAACGGAAAACACTATCGTTTCCGTACGCTCCTGAACCCCGAGCGCAAGTGGTCGATTTTCCTCGTCCCCCACCTGCACCTGGATATCGGATACACCGACTACCAGGCGAAAGTTGCCGAACTGCAGAGCCGCAATATCGACAAGCTACTCGATTTCATGCCCCAGAATCCGGAGATGCGATTCAGCCTCGACGGCTCTTGGGTATTGCAGAACTACTTCTCAAGCCGCAATGCGGAGATGAAGAAGAAGCTTCTGGACTACGTGCGGGAAGGGAAGATCAGTGTCCCTGCCCAATACGCGAACCTTCTGACTGGCTATGCCAGCCTGGAAGAGTTGATTCGTTCGCTTTCCTACTCGCATGGGTTGCATCGCATAGAAGGCGTTCCTTTCGATTACGCAAACATCACTGACGTCCCGAGCGTCACCTGGTCCTATCCCTCGGTTCTGAAAGCGGCGGGTATCAACTATTTTGCAGAGGCAACGAACAGCGACCGCGGCCCCGTTGTTCTTTACGGCAAATGGAACGAGAAGTCGCCTTTCTGGCGGGAAGGCCCGGGTGGGGCGAGAGTGCTGGTGGCGAATACTCGGCAGTATTCTCAACTGTGGTTTGTCTGCGATCTGCCGCCGGAGGTGGGCAATTGCCGCCAGGGTCTTCCCGCGTTCCTGCAGCAATTTAGCGCGCCCGATTACAAGCCGGACACCGTTCTGATGTTCGGCAGCCAACTGGAGAATACCGACGCACGATTGAGCGAGCCTCAGTTCGTTTCTCAATGGAGTGCCGCGTACGCGTATCCGCGCTTTATCCTAGGTACCTTCCCCGATTACTTTCATTACATCGAGCAGAACTACGGTTCGGAACTCTCGGTTGTGAAAGGCGATGGCGGGCCGTACTGGGAAGATGGTGTGGGTGCGGATGCGAATAACACTGCGCTCGATCGTAATAATCAGTCCGGTGCGATTGCCGCTGAAGAGCTATCGACGGTTTCACGTTATTTGAACCCCTCGCTCGAGGTCCCACGGAATGTGCTCGATCACATTTGGACGAACCTGTTGCTCTACGCGGAGCACACGTGGGATTCGTGGAATTCCGTGTATCAACCCGACACTCAAGAAGCGGTAGAACAACTCACAACAAAAGATGAATATGCGCACCAGAGCGGTCAGGCGATTGACGAACTGCAAAGAGAGGCATTGAGCCAGATTGCTCACCAGGTGCATATGCCAGCTTCGTCGCTTCTCGTTTTCAATACGTTAAGTTGGCCGCGCAGCGGACTGGTCGAACTTGACCTGGGAATCGATCAGGTCCTGACCGAATATCCTGACCAGGCTTCAGTTCCGTTCGAGACTTTGAGCGAAGGTCGAGGATACAGGCACGTCCGGTTTATGGCTCAGAATGTGCCTTCCATGGGATTTAAATGCTATTCCCTCGAAACTCGACCGGGGTCGAGCGAGACGGAGAGTTCCGAGCACAAAATGGCCGATACCACGGCGAATCTCGTCGAGAATCAGTACTACCGGGTCGAAGCAGATCCTGAAACAGGCGCGGTCAAGAGTATCTTCGACAAGCAACTGAACCGCGAACTGGTAGATTCCAAAAGCCCCTATCGCTTTGATCAGTACCTGTATGTGGAGGGTGGATCAGACGACACTCAGATTGTCCACATGCGCAAATCCCTGCCATATGCGGATCTGAAGATTACTCCTGCCTCAGATGGCAGAATCGTAGGAGTCAGAACAACCCCATTCGGAAAGATACTGACGCTTGAAGCGAAGGGAGTACACACGCCCTCAATCCGAACCGAGATTCTTCTTTACGATGACGAAAAGAAAATTGAGTTTGTAAATCACCTCACAAAGGAGTCGGTTCGGGCCAGGGAAAGCGGATACTTCGCATTTCCGGTGGCAGCGCAGAAACCGTCGTTTCAGTACGAAATTCAGAATGGCTGGGTTGATCCCGCTCGAGACATGCTGAAAGGAGCCGGGCTTGAGTGGTTCAGCGTGGCGCATTGGGTAAAGACATCGGCCCCTGACGGGCAAGTGGCGATAACACCGGTCGACGCGCCTCTTATAACGCTGGGCGATGTAAATCGCGGCCTATGGCCTGAAGAGTTCAAGCCGAGAAGTTCCACCATTTTTTCTTACGCATTCAACAACTACTGGCACACCAACTATCGCGCAGAGCAAGGTGGAGAACTCACCTTTCGCTACGCAATGACCAGCGGGTCCACGCTCTCGCCTGGCGATCTTGCTCGCTTTGGCCGATCCGCCATGACCCCCCTTGAGGCAGACCAAGTCATCGATCAGGACAAGGTCGGAAACCCGCCCAGTCCTTTGGAGCCAATCGCGACAAGTTTCTTGCAACTGGAAGGCTTTAGTGTGGTAGTGGAGAACTGGAAAGCGGCCGAGGATGGGAATGGAAGCGTGCTCCGGCTGCTTGAAACATCGGGGACAGAGAGCAAAGCAGTCTTGCGATTCCCGTTATTGCGTTTGCAGAAGGCTTGGTGGTGTACCGCAATGGAAGACGACTTGAAAGAGATTCCGGTGGGCGACTCGTCGCTCGAGGTCACACTGCAGCCCCACCAGATCGCCACGATTCGGATCCTCGCGCGCGAACGCGATCCCAAGCCTCCCGGCGTACCAGGCTCGTGATGCTATCCTTGTGGCCCGGCGCTCAACCCAACTGCTCGCCTTGAAGAAGGGAAAATCGTCGGGGTGTTCACTACCTGTGGAAAAACCTGTCTGATTTTCGCCCAAACCTCCTCTTCTCGATGCATCAAGCGTGACCGTAGTCACTGCGTCGAATCGTACATCCGATAAGCTGATTCGACTCGCACCATTCCAGACGGCAGCCGATGGGACTTGCAGGACTGCGCGTGCACGAGCCGCGTGCGAACGAAACACTGGACAGCGAACCAGTCGGCGGAAAGAGTAGGTGAACCATGAGTCTCAGTCAACTAGCCCGGTCCATCAAGGAGTCGGCAACCCTCAAGCTGAATGAAACGGCCGCCCTGCTTCGTGACAAAGGCGAGCCCGTGATTCACTTGGGAGGCGGCGAACCAAAAAGTAAGTGTCCTGTCGATGCAGTTATCAATTGCGCGGCCCTGCTCAATACAGGCGAGATCCGTTACACCGCGCCCGACGGAATTCCTGCGCTCAAGAAGGCGATCATCCGCTATACCGAGGAACATTATAAAAAGCTCGTCTCGGCCAACAACGTGATTGCCTCGGGTGGAGCAAAGCAGGCACTCATGGTGCTGCTCCATGCGATTCTCGACCCGAAGGAAGAAGTGATCTTCCCGGCTCCGTACTGGGTCAGCTACCCGGAAATGGTAAAGCTGGCGGGTGGCGTCCCGGTTCCAGTTGTCGCCGAAGACGGCACCTTCTTCCCGACCGTCAAAGAAATCGTCAGCATGGTCAGCTCTTACACGAAGGCCATCATTCTGAACAGCCCGAACAATCCTTCCGGCGCGATGTACTCGAAAGACTTCATCGGAGAGATGGTCGAGTACTGCGAGAAGAAGGGCCTTTACCTCATCATGGACGACATTTACAACCGGCTCGTCTTCGACAACAAGAGCGCCCCGATTTGCTACGAATCGGCGAAGCAGTCGCTGGAAGAATCGAAGCTTGTTGTCATTAATGGCGTCTCGAAGATGTACGCGATGACCGGATTCCGGATCGGCTGGGCCATCGCCAACAAGCCGCTGGTTGAGGCGATGGCTACGATCCAATCGCAGCAAACCTCCGGACCGTCTGCCCCAGCGCAGTGGGCCGCCGTAGGCGCGCTGAACGGCGTGCAGTCGGCCATTGAAAGCTTGCGGGTCACTCTCGAGAACAACCGCAACGTCATGATGGACCGCATCCGGGCCTTCGATGGCGTGAAGGTATATCAGCCCGAGGGGACTTTCTACTGCTTCCCCGACTTCAGTGCATACATGAAAGATTCGCAGAAGCTGGCCAATTTCCTGCTCGAGAAAGTGCGAGTCGTCACTGTGCCGGGCAAGGAATTTGGTTTCGAAGGGCATCTGCGGCTCAGCTACTGCGGAACGATTCGTGACATCACCGAAGGACTGGATCGTATCAAGTGGGCGCTTGACACCAATTCGGCGAATGAACTTTATCTCGGCGACCGCAAACTGGTCAGGGAGTGGGTATGAACATCTATCTCGACGTTCAATCGCCCGCCGTAAAAGAGGCCGGCAAACTCGCCTCAAGCTACGGCCTGCAGAATCACGGACTCGTCAACCTGCGCCGCGTCTATTGGAACCTGCCCACGCCGGCGCTCTATGAGGAGAGCCTCTTCCGTTCGGAATCAAGCCTATCTCATCAGGGACCACTGGTCGTTTCGACAGGCAAACACACCGCCCGTGCCGCAGCCGACAAGTTCGTCGTGCGGGAACAATCGACGGAAGAAAAGATCTGGTGGGGCCAGTACAACCGTCCGTTCACCGGAGAGAGCTTCAGTGCACTACTTACGCGCCTGCAAGGCTATTTGCAAGGCCGCGACGTGTTTGTGCAGGACTGCTATGCAGGGGCGGACCCGGAGAACAGCCTGCCGATCCGCATCATCACGCAAAAGGCCTGGCACAGCCTCTTTGCGCGGACGATGTTCCTGAAAATCCGCAGCCAGGATGCCCTGCAGCGCCACATCCCAGAGTTTACGGTCATTGCCGTGCCGGGCTTCCAGGCCTCGCCGATGGTCGACGCAACGCGCACGGAAACATTCATCGTCCTCAATTTCCGCGAGCGGCTGGCGATTATTGGCGGCACAAGTTACGCCGGAGAAATCAAGAAGACCATCTTCACAGTCCTGAATTTTCTGTTGCCACTGCAGGGCATTCTGTCGATGCACTGCTCGGCCAACGTAGGCCTCGAAGGTGACGTCGCGATATTCTTCGGACTCTCCGGAACAGGGAAGACCACGCTGTCTGCCGACCCGAAGCGCCGTCTCATCGGAGATGACGAGCACGGCTGGAGCGACAGCGGGGTATTCAACTTCGAGGATGGCTGCTACGCCAAAGTGATTCGGCTCTCGGAGGAGGCTGAGCCGCAAATCTATGCCTGTACCCGCAGATTCGGCACAGTGCTCGAAAATGTCACCTTCGATCCCGTCTCGCGGCGTCTCGACTTGAACGACTACTCCGTTACCGAGAACACCCGGGCGGCGTATCCGCTGGAATACATTGAAAACTACATGCCAGAGAAGCGTGCAGGGCATCCCAAAAACGTCATTTTTCTTACCTGCGACGCTTCCGGCGTAATGCCGCCAATTTCCCGCCTTACTCCCGATCAGGCCATCTATCACTTCATCTCTGGCTACACCAGCAAGATCGCAGGCACGGAGATCGGGTTGGGCACAGAGCCCGAGATGACCTTCAGCACTTGTTTCGGCGGACCATTCATGGTTCACCATCCTCTTGCCTATGCTGAATTATTGAAAAAGAAAATTCAGAAACACGGAGTCAATGTCTGGCTCGTTAATACGGGTTGGACTGGAGGATCCTTCGGCATCGGCAAGCGCATCAGCATTCATCACACGCGCGCTTTGCTCAACGCCGCGCTCAGCGGCTCCTTGCTCAAAGTCGACTACAAGAAGGATCCGATATTTGGATTCGATGTGCCGGCGCAATGTGAAGGCGTACCGTCACAAATTCTCGATCCGGGGAACACGTGGCCCAGCCGGGAAGAGTACTTCCGCAAGTATGACGCTCTGGCCGCCCGCTTCATCGAAAATTTCAAACTGATGATGACCGAATGCCCCGAGCACATTTTGGAGGCAGGCCCGAAACGATTGGTGACTGCTCCGGTGCACTAGCGGCTCCCTAACGGCGCTTTTCTTGAGATAAGAAGGGCTAAATGGGATAGGTGAGCACCGAAGCTTTTCCGATCATTGCCCCGACAGGAGTGCCAGGAGAACAGCCGCAGAGCGGCGAAATTCGTTAGCCCAGGACGTGAGTCCCGGGCAAGCGGATAAATTGGGTGGAGTCCCGAAGGGGACGGGGGACGGCACTCTGCAAGTGCCTACGGTGCGACCAGATCACCCACGCTTGTTTCCATCGGCACCACACCCAACGCCTGCATCATCCCCATGGTGTCCCACTCCTCCCACTCCTCAACAATCTTTCCGTCCACGATCCGATCGATGCAGATCCCGCTCATAATGACCTGCTTCTCTGTAGGCGCAATGCCCATGAACGTTCCGCGATGGGTGCCGACGAACGACCAGCGACTCACGACCTTGTCACCTTCGGCGATCTGATCCTCCACGTTCCAATGAGCGTCAGGAAATGCGGCGAACTCCGAAGCCAGCGAGTGCCGGTGTTCCAACCCCCGGAGTTCTCCCAATGCAGTCGTATGCTGCACGAAGCATTCCGAATAGAACTGAGGATAAATATCCAGATCGTGCTGGTTAAGGCACAACTCAAACATCCGGCGGACAAAGCCCTTGTTCTCTGTAGTCACTGAAATCTTCCTTTCATGCATGACGGAACTCCTCGATGTTCCTAAGCCGAGGATTGTCTCCAGGCCGGTGGTGTCACTTGGCAGAACGCTGTCTCGAACACGCGTCAAGAGATCTCTGGGATTCTGTTTCAGCCCGCAAAGCCTGTCAGTGACCTGCATCACGGAGGCTGGTCATCGAATTCTTTACGGCGCGAAATGGAAAAGCCGCCATTAAAGCGGTTCCACGGTTTTCAATTACCAACTATCAAAGTTACCCAATTACTCAATTTTTCTACCCCTTTATTGCGGATCGAATCTTCGGCGTACCTGAGACGGCGCCCTTCAGCGCGGCGTCATTCTCGACGAGATTCAGCACTCTTTGCGTCATTTCTTCGTCGATGTCGGGAGCACGCCGAATCTCTACCGGGTATCGCACGAGCAATTCCAAACCCGCATCGGCGAACTGCAAGCGCGCCTCCGGACGGGGCATGTCTACCTGAATATCGACACGACGCTCGATGGCGGCGTGCTGGCTCTCGATCTCTCCCCGATATTTCTCGTAGATTTCCTTGACGGTGGCCATGAGTTTGTCTTGTACCGCTTTGTAATTTCCGTTCGGCGCAACCGTTACCACCACTTCATGCCAGCTGTACTCCGTCCCCGGAATCTGCCTGAATAGCGGACTCCCCGTTTGAAACAGAACTGAATTCGAAAACGCCACAATGCGTCCTGTGGGATAAAAATCCAGTCCAGTCCCCGCGAGTTCCAGCACGTACATTCGCACCAGCCCGATATCGACGACATCTCCCGTAATTCCAGCCACGCTGATACGATCGCCCACCCGAATTCCGTATCGCCCGATAATAAAGAAGTATGCGGCGACCGACAGCAGAACGGCTTGCAATCCAACTGCGATGCCGGCTGTGATAAATCCCGCGAATGTGGCCAGCGAACTGAATTGGCTGACGAATCCGATCGTCAGGACAATCGCAACCAGGAATCCAATCACCACTCGGCGCAATACCAGGAACTGGCGCCGCCTGCGGGGATCGCCGACATAGCGGAACGTGATGCGCCGCCATACCTCTGACAAGATGAAGATGGCCGCAAGCGCGACAACGATCCCAATCACGCGAATGAGCACCGATCGCAGAATGTATTTTGATTCGCGTGCGATCGAACTCCGCCACTCATCCAGGTTCGTCTTGGCGTCGTTGAGCACAATTGCTTCCTGGCTTAGCGGCAGCATGGCGGCCGTAAGCTGCTTGAAACGGTCGGTCAGGTCCTGAAAGGTCTGTTTTTGTGTCTGGAGTTGTTGGCTGTCGGTCGTACCCGTCTGGTTCGCGAGTTGCTCGCTCTGCGACATCGTCGCTCGAAGGGCATCTCGAATCGGCGTCCGCAAGTGATCCACAACATCGCGGGTGTAATCCGTTTCCCGAATTACGCCGTCGATCTGGTGCACGGCGCTCATGTAGTCGTACAGCACCATCGATTCCCCGACGAGCCCGCCGGCGTTCGCCATGCTCGGTTTCGACGGCGACTTCGAGACCGTTGGCGTCTGCGTACCGGTATGCCCAAGTACTTCTGGGATGGATTGTGCCAACCGGTTGATGTCAGCTTCGAACCCGTGATCTCCTTCGCCATTCGTTTCGATGAACGATGACATCTTCCCAATGGCATCCAGCACGGCCTTCTGCATTCCAATCTCGCTTTGGAGCGCATCCCGCTGCGAAATCAAGCTCTGGCGCTTCGAGCCACGTGCTCTCGGCAACTCCTTTTCGATGCTGGCGATTTGAGATTGCAGTTGGTCGATTTTTCCGGAAGCCTTTGCCTTGAATTGATCCAGTCTCTGTTGCTGCGTTGTAGCGGCCGATTGCGTCGCAGTATTCTTCTGCTGACCATTGAGCAGGGTGCTCTCGGCTCTAGCGGACTGAAACGCCAGCTGCACCACCTGAGCTCCAATCGTTTTGGCATTGTCCTGATAGATCGCATCGCTGGGAAGCCCGACATCTCGGACTCCGGTGGTCACATGCCGATACCAGTTGATAACTTGATTCAAGTGATGCAGCGCGGCATTTCCATCGAGTTGCAGCGGAGGTAGCGTTGATTGGTTCTGTGGACTCTGCTGTGTGGGTGTTGGCTGCGGCTTCGGGCTCGCCTTTGTCTCTTTAGAACTTTGTGGCCAGGCCAATACCGCGGCCAGCAGGCATCCTGAGATGGCGAGAGATGACTCGAACAGAATGGGCAGTTGGAAACGTAAACGCGTAGTCGGCTTCATCTGGATTGGTAAAGGCAACTTTGGTTGGACGCAAATTGCTGCCTCCGGAGTTGACTGCCCAGTTGAGTCTTTCCGTAAACCTGATCACGAAAATGCATTGCGATAGTCCGCAAACGATCGTTTCCAAAGCATCCGCGTACTCTGGAAGGATCCATTTGCCGGGAACTTGCCGGCGCGTAAACTCGTACTACTTCCGAGGTTGACCGCACGATGGAACTCAAGATCGAAAATCTCTCCAAGCGTTATCCGAATGGAACTCAGGCATTGCAGAACGTCTCGCTCGATATCCCTCAAGGGATGTTCGGACTCCTGGGCCCAAATGGCGCCGGGAAATCGACGCTGATGCGAACCCTGGCCACACTGCAAGAAGCCGATAGCGGTCGGGCGACGCTGGGCGACATTGATGTACTGCGGCAAAAAGGCGCCGTCCGCCGAGTCCTTGGATATCTTCCACAGGAATTCGGGCTTTACCCGAAGGTTTCTGCCGAGGCGCTGCTTTTGCATTTTGCCGTTCTCAAAGGCATCGGAAACGCGAAAGAGCGTGGAGATGTCGTAGCGGCACTTTTACAGCAGACCAACCTTTACGACCATCGCAAACAGGCGCTGGGCAGCTTCTCGGGCGGCATGAAGCAGAGATTCGGCATCGCGCAGGCACTTCTCGGCAATCCCAAGCTGATCATCGTTGACGAACCCACCGCCGGGCTCGATCCTGAGGAGCGCGTACGCTTCCATAACCTCCTCAGCGCCATCGGGCAGAACATCATTGTGATTCTTTCCACCCACATCGTCTCAGACGTGACGGACCTCTGCCATGCCATGGCCATCATCCATGAAGGACGCGTTCGCGTCGCCGGAAATCCTTCGCAGCTGGTTGCCAGCCTCCAGGGGATGGTCTGGCGAAAGTCGATCCCTCATGACGAAGTCGCCGCGTATAAAGACCGCTTTCACCTCATCTCCATGCGGCTGTTTGCTGGCCAGACTGTCGTTCACGTTCTGAGCGCGAAGCAGCCGGAAGCCGGGTTCGAGCCGGTCACGCCCGACCTCGAGGACTTCTACTTCGCCACCATCAAAGGATTTCTCTATGAGCCCGTCGCTCAGGTGAATTGATCATGACTGCGTCGATCCTGACATTCGAATTCTCGCGTCGGCTGCGCCGCATCTCGACCTACGTCTATTTCGTCGTATTCTTCGGACTCGGTTTCCTTTTCGTGCTGATGTCCGGTGGTGCGTTTGCGCAAGCCTCGGTCGATTTCGGCACGGGCGGCAGGGTTCTGATCACCTCACCGTTCGCGCTGAACCTGATCATCATGTTCGTCAGCTTTTTCGGGGTGATCGTGGTCGCAGCAATTTCCGGCCAGGCCACCTATCAGGATCTCGACAGCAACTCCACGGCGTTCTTCTACACAGCCCCGATCACAAAGTTCGACTACCTCGCTGGCCGGTACCTGGGTTCGCTCGCCGCAGAAATTTTGATCTTCATTAGCGTTGGCCTGGGCGCTTGGGCGGCCACGCGGATGCCATGGCTCGATCCGGTTCGAGTCGGGCCCCAGTCGTTCTACTCCTATTTCCAGCCGTATCTGACGATGGTCATCCCCAACATCGTTTTTATCTCCGCTATCTTCTTCGCCCTCGCAGCGCTTTGGAAAAAGATGCTGCCTGTCTATGCCGGTAGTGTGATTCTGCTCATCGGCTATTTCATCGCAGGCCAGCTCTCGAGCGATCTGACGATGAGCACATTCGCGGCGATGATCGACCCTTTCGGGGGCAATGCCGTCTCGCGGCTCACGCAATACTGGACACCCTTCCAGCGCAATACGCAGATCATCGCTTTCACCGGGGTATTGCTGTGGAACCGGCTTCTGTGGCTCGGCATCGGAGCCGTAATTCTCGCCGCCACTTATGTGAAGTTTTCCTTCAGCTACGCAGCCATCGGGAGGCCGGTACGCAAACTGAAGCCAGATGAGGCCACAGAGCAGGTTCCGCCAAGCAGCAGGGAACTTCCAAGCGTTAGCACCACATTCAGTCTGGCTGGCTCCTTCCGCGAACTGATCTCTCTTTCGAGCCTGCAATTCAGCGAAACCGTCAAGAACGTCTTCTTCGTAGTTCTGGTTTTGGCCGGCGCGCTGATGGATATCCTCTCCGCCTACAACATTGATTCACCATTCTCCACACCCGTTTACCCCGTTACGTGGCGAATGCTGGAACTCGGCGGTGCGGGTTTTTCGCTCTTCATTCTCGCGATCATCACCTTTTATTCTGGCGAACTCGTCTGGCGTGAACGCGATGCCGGGTTGAATCAGATCATGGACGCTCTGCCCGTCCGCCGCTGGGTACTCTTTCTGAGTAAATTATTTGCCCTGATGCTGGTTCAGGTCGTGCTTGTGCTCATGGTGATGGTCTGCGGCGTTTTCGTGCAGCTGCTGCATGGCTACCATCATTTCCAGTTCGGCTTGTATCTGACCGATCTCTTTGCTCACCGCCTCGTTGGATTCTGGATTCTCTGCTTCATCGCCATGCTCGTACACACCGTCATCAACAACAAGTATCTCGGGCATTTTGTGATGGTGCTGTACTTCGTGGCGACGATCGCTCTGCCGCAGATGAACCTACAGGACTACCTCTACCGTCTGGGTGAGACGCCACGCGTCATTTTCTCCGACATGAATGGCTACGGCCCCTTTGCCCAGCCCTTGATCTGGTTTCAGCTGTACTGGGGGATCGGGGCCATCCTGCTCGCCATTCTCACGAACCTGCTCTGGGTACGCGGTATGGAGACCAGCTTTCGCAATCGCCTCAAACTGGCAGGCGCTCGTTGGTCAAAAGCTTCGGGCATAGCATTCGCGATCTGCGTTTTGTTTTTCGCGGGAATCGGTTTTTACATCTACTACAACACGCACGTGCGGAATCGTTTTCTTACGTCATTCAAGTTCCAGCATGATCGCGCCCAGTACGAGATCAAATACAAGAAGTACCAGAACATGCCGCAGCCGCGGATCACCGATATACAAACCGAGGTCGATCTCTACCCCGAGCAACGCGCATCCGACTTCCGCGGCAAACAATGGCTTGAGAACAAAACCGATGCCCCCATTGACCGCATCGCTTTGACGCTCTGGCCCGAAGATACCGACGTGATTCCCCATCCGCACTTGCAGATCCGGAACTTGAACTTCGCAGGAGGTCAAACGGCTGAACTGGAGGATGCGTCGCTTGGCTTTTACATCTACAAACTGACCAAACCGCTAGCACCCCACGGCCGCCTTGAACTGGATTTCGATCTCGCGTATTCCAATCCCGGTTTCGTGAATTCGTTGCCCAACACCGACATGGTTCATAACGGCAGCTTTGTCAGCGCGAGCTATCTGCCCTTCATTGGATATCAGCAGGATGTCCAACTGGTCGACGACAGCGCTCGCCATCGCAATGGTCTGGGGAAGTCTCCCGGATTACCAAAACTCGAAGATATTGCAGCGCGTCAGAACAACTACGGTTCGACTTCTGCTGATTGGGTCAACTTCGAGGGCACGGTCAGCACCACGCTCGATCAGATCGCCATCATGCCCGGTTATCTGCAAAAGGAGTGGACGCAAGGGAACCGCCGCTACTTCCAATACAAAGCCGACGCTCCTGTGCTCGATGGCATGTTTTCCGTAAATTCCGCGCGTTACAGAGTTCGCCGCGATCAGTGGCACGATGTCAATCTTGAGATCTACTACCACGACGGGCACGAATTCGATCTCGACCGCATGATGCTCGGGATGAAATCGACCCTCGACTACTGCACAGCGAATTTCAGCCCCTATCAGTTCAAGCAGGTCCGCATTATCGAATTCCCACGTTACGGCAACTTCGCCGAATCGTTCCCCAACACCATCCCGTTCTCCGAAGGCATTGGCTTCATCACCTACGTCGATCCCAAAGACAAAGACGCCATCAACCTGCCTTTTTTCGTCACCGCCCACGAAGTCGGGCACCAGTGGTGGGCGCATCAGGTCATGAGCGCCAACACCGAAGGCGCGACCGCGGTCGTCGAGTCGCTTGCCCAGTACACCGCGTTGATGGTCATGCGCCACACCTATGGTCCTGAATCCATGAAAAAGTTCCTGCGCTACCAACTCGACGGATATCTCCGCGGCCGTGCCCAGGAACGCGACGAGGAAAAGCCGCTCATTCGGGTGGAACCGAACCAGGGATACATCCACTACAACAAGGGCGGCATGGTCATGTACGCCTTGCAGGACTACATTGGCGAGGACCACGTCAGCAATGCCCTCGCCGCCATGATCAAAGACTGGGGATTCAAAGGCCCGCCGTACCCCACCGCCGCCGATCTTGTGAACTATCTACGCAAGGAGACGCCGCCTGAGTACGAATACCTCTACGAGGACTGGTTCGAGAACATCACCATCTTCGACAATCGAACGGTCTCAGCCTCATACACCAAACAGCCCGACGGCAAATATCAAGTGCACATTTCCATAGAAGCCAAGAAATATCGTGCCGACGGCAGGGGGCAGGAACGCACGATTCCACTGCATGATTTGATCGACATCGGAATCCAGGACGCGAACGGAAACTTCCTCTACCTACAAAAACAAAAAATCGACCAGGAACATCAGGAGTTCACCATCACCGTCGACCATCAGCCGAGCCAAGCTGGAATCGATCCGCTCGTAAAACTGATCGACCGCAATCCCGACGATAATGTCGTGAAGGTGCAAAAACAGTGAAAATCGGCCCGGAGTTGGCTGGCATTCCAGTTACAACAATATTACCTTCGGTGGCGGTCACAGCTCCGCTGCAGCCCGGTTAGCCCCTATTTCCATCGACTTAAAGATGGTAACCACCCGTTCGTGCCATATGTAGCACTGAGGGGCCATTTACCCGTTCTGGGCTCGGGCATACATTGTCCTTGAGCAGCACTTGGGGGAGGGCTGATCAACAGACGTCCCAAGACTCAAACTGAGTCTGGGGCGTTTTGTTTTGCGCGCAACACGCTCCCGATTTCCGACGACTTCACCCGCCCGTAACATTACCCTCAGGCCAATTTCCTAGCACGACTGAGCCATTTACGATTTCCGCCTCCAGGGTTACATTGTCCTTGAGCAGCACTTGGGGGAGGGCTGATCAACAGACGCCTAAGACTCAAACATGAGTCTGGGCGTTTTGTTTTGCGCGCGAAATTCTCCACTGCCCCTCCCCGCAAAACCCACACTCCTGCCTAACACCTCTGCTTTTGATAGTGGTAGATTTGTCAACGCCTTCTTCCGCGATAATCTAAGGAGCTCTAAATGTCCTTTTCCCTGCCACGCCGCGACTTCTTGGCCGGAATGGCTGCCATGACCGCCTCTCGTTTCGCTTCTCGATTCGCCGCTGACTCCGGTTCTCCATTCCGCATCTCCGTCATCAATGACGAAATCTCCCAAGACTTCGGCCACGTCTGCGAGGTCGCATCCCGCGAATTTGGCATGGGATGGATCGAACTTCGCGGCATGTGGAAAAAGAACATCGTCAGCCTCGATCAGAAAGAGGTCGCCGAAGCCCAGCGACTGCTCCAGAAATATCAGCTGAAGGTGACCGATATCGCCAGCCCGCTCTTCAAGGTCGATTGGCCCGGTGCTCCCAAATCGAAATATAGCGAGGCAAAGAGCTTCAACGCTGACTTCTCGCTCAACCAGCAAGACGAAGTGCTGGAGCGCGCCATCGAAATGGCAAAGGCCTTCGGTACCGACCGTGTACGCTGCTTCGATTTCTGGCGTCTCGAAGATCAATCACCTTATCGTGCCGCGATCAACGACAAGCTGCGCGACGCCGCCGTTAAGGCCGAGAAGAAGGGAATCATTATCGTCCTTGAGAATGAGCCTGCCTGCAACACCGCGACGGCGGCCGAAGCCGTCAAAGTACTCAGCGCGGTTCAGTCTCCCTCGTTCATGTTGAACTGGGACCCCGGAAACGCCGCAGCCAGCGGAGAGATCCCCTATCCCGACGGCTACAATCTGCTGCCCAAGGATCGCGTCGGCCACTGTCACTGCAAAGACGTGGTCAAAAAGGGCAAGAAGTATGATTGGGCACCCATGGGCGGCGGAATCATCGATTGGGCCGGGCAATTCAAAGCCCTGAAGCGCGACGGGTACCACCTTGCGGTCAGTCTCGAAACGCATTGGAGTGGCGGAGGCTCTCCCGAAAACTCCTCGCGCAAGAGTTGGGCAGGAATGAAAAAGCTACTGCAAGAGGCGAACGCGTTATAGAAGTGGTCAGTGGTCAGTGGGTTCAATGCATTTTTCCCCTGATCCCTAGCCCCTAATCCCTGATCCCTAAACAGGAGGACTCATGACCGACCACACCCGACGCACATTTCTCAAACAGGCGGCGATCGGCGCAGCGGCACTTGCCTATCCCTCTTCCAAGGTGCTCGGCGCGAACGATCGCGTCCGCGTGGGAATGATCGGCGTCGGTGATCGCGGAAACGATCTCCTCGGGCAAGTGCGTTCGGTCCCCAATGTCGATCTCATCGCCATGGCGGACGTGTACAGCCGCCGCCGCGATCAGGCCAAGGGCAGAGTCCCCGGCATCCAGACCTTCACCGATTATCGCCGGCTGCTCGATATGAAAGATATCGATGGCGTGATCGTCGCCAGCCCTCTGCACATTCACGCACGTCATTTCGTCGACACGCTTGCCGCTGGTAAGGATCTCTACTCTGAAAAGACGATGACGTGGTCGATTCCGGAAGCCGACAAATGCCTCGCCGCCGCCAAGGCATCGGATCGCGTGGTGCAGATCGGCCTGCAGCACGAAAGCTCCGGCGCCACAGCCGACGCCCGCCAATGGATCAAAGATGGTTGGCTCGGCAAAGTCACTCAAGTGGAATCCTGGATGAGCCGCAACACGCCTCACGGCAAAGGACAATGGGTTCGGCAGGTGCCCGCCGACTGCAACGCGGCCAACGTCGATTGGAGAGCATTCCTCAATGGGCGTCCTGATCGAGCATTCGATGGCTACAAGTTCATCAACTGGCGCTTGTTCTGGGAGTTCTCCGGCGGCAACTGTGCCGAGAACATGGTCCACCAGATCGCCTGGATCATGAGCGTACTCGACCTGCCCCTGCCTTCCGCTGCCTATATGTCGGGCGGCGTTTTTTCAGAGAAAGACGGACGAGAGGTGCCTGACACCATCGCCGTCACGTTCGATTTCCCAAAAGACATCGTCGTGACCTGGCAATCCACCTTCAGCAACAAGCACTACGAACTTGGTGACCGCATACTCGGCAGCGATGGAACGCTCGAGCATCACTTCGAGCAACCGCTGCAATACTGGCCGGAAAAGGTCAATCGTTCCAACGGAGACGCCGTAAAGGGAAACAGCCATGGCCAGGACCACATGAAGAACTGGATCGAATGCATTCGCAGCCGCGGTACGCCAAATGCTCCGGCTGAGCTCGGCTACCGCTCGGCAGTCGGCGTTCACATGGCAAACCTTTCTTACAGGAACAAAAAACGCATGACTCTGGAGGAAGCGAAAGCGATCGCGCCTGAATACTAGAATCATTCGGCGCTGAGAATGATCTTTTCATGCTGAACGCAGAACGAGGCCGCGAAGCGTTCTCGTTCGAAGTCGAAGCACCCCTACCCCGAAAAGTACTGTTGGGCGATAGGGATTTCTCACGTTTGGCTCCGGCTGACGACGCGAGGGAGATGCCTATGCCACTATCGCTTCGCCTAACCAATCTGTTACTGTTTTCAGTTCGCCACTGTACTTTGCTGTGATGGTTATCACAGATTTCGCAAGCTGCCCCGTGCGAGCATTCCCACCCGGAGCAGCACCCGTTAACCCCGAGGCCACAGTATCGGCCGCGGAAAGGACGAAAGCCGCGTGATCGTCGGAGTTCCGAAAGAAATCTATCCCGGGGAACGTCGAGTTGCACTCGTTCCCGCCGTCATTCCCAATCTCACCAAAGCAGGGTTCGAGGTAGTCCTCCAATCAGGAGCCGGTGCGCAGGCTGGATATCTTGACGCCGCCTACACCGAAAAAGGAGCAAAAGTCCTGCCCGACCGCACCGCCGTGTTCGGTGCCGCAGACATCGTCGTTCAGGTGCTCTGCTACGGATCCAACGACAAGAACGGCAAAGACGACGTGCCTCTATACAAGCGTGGGCAGGTCCTTGTTGGATTCTTGCGGCCCTTTGGGACCGCAGAGGTAATCCAACAAATCGCTCAGGCCGGAGTGAGCGCGTTCTCCGTAGAACTCATGCCGCGTATCACCCGCGCCCAGAGCATGGACGCACTTTCGTCCATGGCCACGGTTGCCGGGTACAAGGCTGTACTGCTCGCAGCCGAAACCTCGCCGCGCATCTTTCCCATGATGACCACAGCCGCCGGCACCATCACCCCTGCCCGCGTCTTCATCATCGGCGCTGGTGTGGCTGGACTTCAGGCCATCTCGACCGCCCGGCGTCTCGGGGCGGTCTCTTCTGCCTACGATATGCGTCCCGCTTCGAAAGAACAGGTCCAGAGTCTTGGCGGACGCTTCGTCGAACTTCCCATCCAGGCGCAGAACGCGCAAGACGCCCGTGGCTACGGCACCGCTCAGGATGAGACCTTCTACGCTCGCCAGCGCGAACTGCTGACCAAGGTCGTCGCGGAAAGCGACGTAGTCATTACCACCGCGGTGATTCCTGGAAAGAAAGCGCCCGTATTGATCACGAGCGACATGGTGAAGGGGATGGCTCCCGGCTCGGTCATCGTCGACTTGGCAGCCGAGCGCGGCGGAAATTGTGAACTCACCAAGATGGAAGACACCATCACTGTGAACGGAGTAACAATCATCGGCGAGATTAATCTCGCCAGCACAATTCCGTACCACGCGAGCCAGATGTACGCCCGCAACCTCATGACCTACCTGACCTACATGGCGAAAGACGGCAAGCTTCAAATGAACATGCAGGACGAAATCACGCGCGAAACGCTCGTGACCAGTGGTGGTGAGATCGTGAATCCAAGGGTCCGCGAGTTTTTCAAACTCCCAGCCTTGGCAACCAGCAGTTAGAAGCTTAGAAAAAGCGACACAGTAGTAGCTATCGTGCGCTCGAGCCCCGAAGGGGCGGAAGGTGTTAGCCCAGCGCGTAAGCGCTGGGAACAGTGGGAAAAGTCAGCGCGAGTCCCGGAGGGACGGCACAGTTCTCACCGTCAACCCCGTAGTTGTCGCGAGCAATCCGGCAATATGGGCGCTGAAAAATTGCAAAAGGACCAATCATGCCAGCAGATTTCATTTCTAACCTCTACGTCTTCATCCTCGCCGGATTCGTCGGCTTCGAGGTGATCAAGCGTGTCTCTCCCTTACTGCACACGCCTCTGATGTCCCTCACCAACGCTCTCGATGCCATCGTGGTAGTCGCGGCCATCATCATCGCCGGACGGCATGAGACGCGGCTCACCACTATCCTGGGCGCGATCGCCGTAGCAGCCTCCTTCAGCAACATGGTCGGCGGATTCATCATTACCGATCGCATGCTGCGCATGTTCAAATCCGGCAGGTCGAAACAATCATGAACGCGGACGCCCTCCAGCAGTATCTCGACTTCGCCTACATCATTGCGGTCGTCCTCTTCATCCTGTCTCTGAAGTTCCTGAGTTCTCCCACGACTGCCCGCATCGGTGTTCTCTGCGGCGAAATCGGCGCAGCCCTTGCCGTCATCGCCACGCTGTTCAATCCCGAGGTGACGGCGTACCGCTGGATCTTAATTCCTCTGATCATCGGCGCAGGAGTCGGTATCCCCCTCGGTATGGTTCACATGACCGCGGTACCGCAGCGGACCGCACTCAGCCACGCCTTCGGTGCATTATCAGCGGCCATGATCGGCATCGCCGAATATTACGTTGGCACTGAGCCCGTCACTCGCTTTCAGATGGGCGAGATCGCCCTCGAAGTCATCATCGGCTCTCTCACGTTCACCGGCAGTCTCATCGCTGCAGGGAAACTGCAGGAAATACTTCCGCAGCGGCCCATCGTCTATCGCGGCCAAAATATTGTCAGCCTTTCCGTCCTTGGAGCCGCGCTCGCCCTCGCAGTCGCCCTCTGCGTCAATCCGGGCCACGCCTTGTTGTTCCCGATCATGGTGATCGTCGCCCTGATCTTCGGTGTACTCCTCGTGACGCCGATCGGCGGCGCCGACATGCCCACGGTCATCTCACTGTTGAACTCCTATGCCGGCTTCTCCGCCGCCCTGTTGGGATTCGTTCTCAACAGCAAAGTGCTGGTTGTAGCGGGTGCCCTCGATGGATCGTCGGGTTTCATCTTGTCGGTCATCATGTGCAAGGCCATGAATCGCTCTTTCACCAACGTGATGTTTGGAGCGTTCGGCCAGGTGCAGGCTTCTGCCGGGGGCGTAAAGGAAGAGCGTGTCGTGCGCAGCGCCAATCCCGAGGAAGCAGCGTCCATCCTAGCCACTGCCAACAAGGTCGTCGTGGTTCCGGGATACGGCATGGCTGTCGCCCAGGCACAGCATAAAGTACGCGAGCTATACGATGTCCTCACGAAAAAAGGTGTGGATGTTCGCTTCGCCATTCACCCTGTCGCTGGACGTATGCCCGGCCACATGAACGTGCTGCTCGCCGAGGCCGACATCCCTTACGACCGCCTCATCGAGATGGATGAGATCAACGGCGATTTCCCGCAGACGGACGTCGCCCTGATCATCGGTGCGAACGACGTCACCAATCCAGCTGCCCGGACCGATCAGTCGAGCCCGATCTTCGGCATGCCGATTCTTGACGTCGACAAGGCGCACACGGTCATGGTCATCAAGCGCAGCATGAACCCCGGTTTCGCCGGCATCGATAACCCGCTCTACTACATGGACAACACGCTGATGCTCTTCGGCGATGCTAAGCAATTCGTAAGCGGGATCGTGAAAGAACTCGGCGGCCACTGATCTTTGCCGTGAATTATTGTTGTCATTAGAGACGTTTGCTGTTTGTCATTCCGAGCCGCGAAGCGGCGAGGAATCTGCTTCTTCTTGCCATCAGAACGGCAGCTTCGCCCCGCCAGAAAGGCGCTTCGGTATGACAATCATCGGCTGAATCGTTTTAATATGGTCGGTACACTTCAGTCCTTCGTCAGGTGAACTATGCGCAATATTTCGTTGACGGCTTTACTGTTCCTCGCAAGCGCGGCTTTCTCCCAAACTCAACCTCAACTCAATCTCATGCCCATGCCGTCCAGCGTCCAGCAGGGCGCCGGACAGCTGCCGATCAGTACGACGTTCTCCGTCGCGGTCACTGGCACGAAGGATGCCGCACTCGACTCAGGTGTGCAACGGTTCACGAAACAGCTTTCCGTACAGACGGGCATTCCGTTCCGTGTAAGCGACGGGGTTTCGCCAACGCTGACGGTTCATGCCGACAAGGGCCTCGAACCGGTACTCAAACTCGGCGATGACGAGTCTTACCAACTCACAGTGTCTGCATCCGGTGCGCAGTTGAACGCGCCCACAACTCTCGGCGCGCTTCACGGATTGCAGACCTTCCTGCAGTTGGTCACCATCACGCCGTCTGGATTCGCAGCGCCCGCGGTCACCATCAAAGACCAGCCCCGTTTCCCGTGGCGTGGCCTGATGATCGATGTCAGCCGCCACTTCATTCCGCTCGACGTTCTCAAGCGCAATCTTGACGGCATGGCTGCCGTCAAAATGAACGTCTTTCACTGGCACCTTTCCGATGACCAGGGGTTCCGCGCCGAGAGCAAGGTATTTCCCAAGCTGACAGGCATGGGATCGGAGGGCAAGTTCTATACTCAGGCAGAAATCCGCGACCTCATCGCCTACGCGCATGACCGCGGCATCCGCGTCATCCCCGAGTTCGACACCCCCGGTCACAGCCGCTCATGGTTCCTGGGATATCCCGAACTGGCCAGCAATCCGGGTCCGTTCACGCTCGAAAACGAAAGCGGCAATTCGTCCGTCACCGATCCGACGCGCGAAGAGACTTACAAGTTCATGGACAAATTCGTCGACGAGATGGGCAAGCTGTTTCCCGATCAGTACTTCCATATCGGTGGCGACGAAGTGAATGGCAAGTACTGGGATTCCAATCCCAAGATCCAGGAATTCAAAGAGAAGCACGGCATGAAGACCGACGCCGATCTTCAGGCCTATTACAACGAGCATCTGGAAAAGATCCTGGCTAAGCATCACAAGATTATGGTGGGCTGGGATGAAATCCTGCGTCCTGATCTGCCCAAGACCATCGTCGTCCAGTCGTGGCGCGGGCAGGAGTCCTTGGCTGTGGCGGCGCAGCAAGGCTATCGGGGGATGCTGTCCTACGGATACTATCTCGACCTCATGTGGTCTGCCGCGCGTCACTACGCGGTCGATCCCATGAGCGGCGCCGCCGCCAATCTCACTCCCGAACAAAAAGCGCTGATCCTCGGAGGCGAAGCCTGCCAGTGGGCCGAGTGGGTCACCCCCGAGAACGTCGACTCTCACATCTGGCCTCGCAACGCCGTAATCGCCGAGCGCCTCTGGTCTCCGCAAGATGTCACTGACGTGAACTCGATGTATACCCGCATGCACGCCGTCAGCCTCGAACTCGAATCCATGGGTCTCACCCAGAACACGGCCCGTGAAGAGATGCTCCACCGCATGGCTGGAACGGCTGACATTGGTCCGTTGACTGTTCCTGCGGACGTCGTCGAGCCCGTGAAGGATTACAACCGTTGGGACGAGGCGAAGGGCCCCATCGACTTTCACGCTCCGCTCAATCGCTTGATCGATGCTGCTTATCCGGAAAGCGACGCCGCCCGCGAGTTTAGCGGCCTTGTACAGCAGTACATCCAGAGCGGCTTCAAGGATCAGCGTGCCGAAACAGAGATTCGTAACTGGCTCACCGTCTGGCGCGACAACGATTACAAACTGCATCCCTTGCTGCAGAATTCGTCGTTGCTGCAAGAGGACATTCCCATCTCGCAGAGCCTTGCGATGCTGGGCGCCGCTGGCCTGCAAGCGCTCGATTATCTCGATAAAGGTCAACCGGAGCCGGAACTCTGGAAGACCCAGCAACTGGCTGTGATCGATCAGGCGAAAAAGCCGGTAGCTGGATTGCTTCTGCAGGTGACGGCACCTGTCGAACAATTGGTGCTGGCCGCCGCAAATCCAGCAAGATAGCTGCTCCGTAGCGCCGGCATCTTGCCGGCTGTCGTGTGGGCGTCTCGCCCACGCACCCGACGCGATCGACTGGCAAGAGTTGTTTTACGAAACTCTGCGCCGGCCGGCGCTACCATCAGCCGTTAATAGCGTTGAGAACCTTATTTCTTGCCCCAAAAAGCCACATCCTGCATCTTTCTTCGCAACCGGCCCATCCATATCAACGTGTTATCCTAATAACATCCAGCGGCACCTCGTGGGGTTTCCCCGCAATTCCTGAAGAAATTCAGAAGAAGGCCGAACAAGAGAAGCCACAACCATGCTTTCAGTCAGCAACGTGTCCATGCGCTACGGCGCCAAGATTCTGTTTGAAGAAGTCTCCACCACCTTTTCGCCCGGCAAGCGGTACGGTCTCACTGGGCCCAACGGCGCCGGAAAGTCGACGTTCATGAAGCTGCTTAGCGGCGAAATGGACCCGCAGAAGGGAACCGTCGTTCGCCCGCGCAAGCTCGGCGTCCTCAGTCAGGACCAGTTCGCCTTCGACGCCTACACCGTGATCGACACCATCATCATGGGCAACAAGCGGCTCTGGGCTGCCATGCAGGAGCGCGATGCTATTTATGCCAAGTCTGACATGACTGACGAAGACGGCATGAAACTCGGAGAACTCGAAGGCATCGTCGGCGAGGAAGACGGGTACGCTGCCGAAAGCGACGCTGCCATTCTCCTTCAAGGGCTCGATATTTCCGAGGAACTCCACAGCCGCAAAATGGGCGAACTCCAGGGCGGACAGAAAGTTCGCGTACTCCTTGCCCAGGCTCTCTTCGGACATCCCCAGGCCCTGCTTCTCGATGAGCCTACTAACCACCTCGACCTTGACTCGATCCATTGGCTCCAAGGATTCCTCAACGTCTACGACGGTGTCCTGATTACCATTTCGCACGACCGCCATTTCCTGAACAGCATCTGCACTCACATTGCCGATATCGATTACGAGACGATCATCACCTACACGGGCACCTACGACGACATGGTGGTCGCCAAAACGCAGATTCGTTCACAGATCGAAGCCCAGAACGCCCAGCGTGAAAAGAAGATCGCCCAGCTGAACGAATTCATCGCACGCTTTGCCGCCGGAACCCGTTCCAGCCAGGTGCAGTCCCGCCGCAAGGAAGTCGAACGTCTTCAGGTCACCGAACTCGCGAAATCGAATATTCAGCGTCCGTACATCAAGTTCGAGCAGAAGCGCCCTTCGGGCAAGCACATTCTCGAAATCGAGCACCTCGACAAATCGTACGGAGACAATCATGTTATTCGCGACTTTACCGTCAGCATCGGCCGCGGCGAGAAAATCGCCCTCATGGGACGCAATGGTGCAGGGAAAACCACGCTATTGAACGCGATCCTGACGAATTCCCCCACGACTCCCGAGTCCGAGCTCCGCAAAACCAGTGGTTATGACGGATCCTTTCTCGACTCCGGCAAAGTGATCTGGGGGCACGAAGCTTCCATCGGCTACTTCGCGCAGGATCACCGCAGCCTCATCGAAACAGGCACGACCGCTATCGAGTGGCTCCATCAATGGGATCCGTCCGCCGTCACCGAAGAGCTCCGCGGAATCCTCGGCCAGATGCTCTTCGCCCGCGACGAGGCAACCAAGTCCACCAACGTTCTCTCCGGAGGCGAGGCCGCGCGCCTGCTTTTCTGCAAGCTCATGTTGCAGAAGCCCAATGTTCTCGTCCTCGACGAGCCAACCAACCACCTCGATCTCGAGTCGATCAACGCCCTCAATATCGCTCTCCAGCGCTATCAAGGCACTGTTTTGCTCGTGACGCACGACCACGACCTGATCGACGAAGTCGCCACGAGAGTCTGGCACTTCGAACCCGACCACAAGATCACGGACTTCAAGGGCAGCTATGAGGAGTACCAGGCAGCAGCCGTCGCCGTGTAATTAAACTCTTCACCAAAGAGGCACAGAGACACGGAGAAATCTGGGTGTTTTCCCGTTTTCCTCTGTGTCTCCGTGCCTCCGTGGTGGGCGTTGGCTCTGCACCATTTCCGCTGCATGTAAATCAACCAGATTCTCCACAGCCCTTCACAGCGTTCCTAGCTTGCGTTGTACCCGTAACTTGAAGATAATGAGACGTTCTTCGGCACGTTTAAGAACGTTGCGGTCGTTCCGTGTACAGTCGATCTGATCTTCTCAGGATTCTTCACATCACTCCGCGCCAGTTGGCGAACTGGGAGCGAGCCGGGTTGGTCGTGTCCGTCGAGTCCTACTCCTTCGCCGATCTGCTCGAAATCAAGAAAATCCGTGATCTCTGCGCGATGAGCGTTCGTCCCAATGTCATCCGCCAATCGCTCGAAGCCATGCGCAAGCAGGCCGCTGGAGTCGAGAAGCCACTGGTCGAAGCGGGCGCTTGGACAACCTCCAAGCATCGCGTCGCCTTCCGTCACGAAGGCAAACTTCTGGAACCCATCGCCGGGCAGTTTCTGATGGACTTCTCCGAGCGCGAAAAGGTTGTGACCAGTACTCCAGTCCCGCGATCCGAGCCCACGCCGAACGAGAATGAAGTTGCCGCTTGGTTCGCCCGCGGCATCCAGCTCGAAGAAGATCCCAACACGCAGAACGAGGCCATTGCCGCCTACCAGAGGGTTCTCGAACTCGCGCCGAACCACGCCGCGGCCCATATTAATCTCGGCACGCTCTACTACAATCGCCAGGAATTTAGCCTCGCTGAGCGTCATTACCGCTTGGCCATCGAATCCGATCCGCGATACGCGCTTGCCTACTTCGATCTCGGTAACGTCCTCGACGAAACCGGACGTGTGCAGGAAGCAGTTGCCACTTACAAGACTGCGCTACAACTGGCTCCAACGTACGCCGACGCGCACTACAATCTCGCACTGGCCTACGAGAAGATCCGCGAGCCCCGCAAAGCTCTGAAGCACTGGCAAGCCTACGTGAGGCTCGACACCTCGGGCCCGTGGTCGCTACACGCCCGCAGCCAGATCAAACGCATCCTGCAGGCCGACGGCCTCAAGCTCGTCTACAAGCGCAGCTAATTCTGCCAATTATTTCTGGCATTTGGGGCAGTAGTGACTGCTTCGCCCCGCGATGACCACCCGCTTGATGGGAGTCTTGCAGACCAGACACGGATCCCCTTCTCGCCCGTACACGCGATGCTGCAGTTGGAAGAATCCTTCCTCTCCGTCGGCATCCACGTAATCGGAGATCGATGATCCTCCCAGTGTGATCGCTTCCTTCAACACTTCTTTGATGGACAAGAATAGTTTTCCAAGTTGTTCGCGGGTGACTGACGCGACCTGCCGTCGCGGACGAATGCCAGCTCGAAACAAAGATTCATCCGCGTAGATGTTCCCGACACCGCGCAGCAGCTTCTGATTCAGTAGCGCGCTCTTGATAGGTGTTTTCCGGCCGCGGAATAGAGCAACAAATCGTTCAAGCTCCACATCGAGCGGCTCAACTCCCACGGTGTCGAAATCTCCAGCGGCAGCCACGCTCAACCGCCCAAACCGCCGCGGATCCACAAAGCGGATCTCTCGCCCCGATTCCAGCTTCGCAATGGCATGCGTATGCTTCACGATCTCATCTGCAGGTTCGCAAACCTGCAACCGGCCCGTCATCCCGAGATGAACGATCCACTGAGCTCTACTGGTCTGTGTCAGTGTGGCGCGGGCGCCCACACCCGCGAATGCAGAAGCGGGCAATGCCTTCGCGCGAAGCCTTCGCGGACGCGTCCCATTGAACTTGCCAGAGTTCCGCTCCAGGTCAAACACAATGTGCTTCCCCATCCGCCGAACAGCAGCAATCCGGCTGCGCTCCAGCACAGCAGCAATCTCCGCAGCCGGTGATTTCAACGGCTCCTTTTTCTGCCCCAGCCACACCGACTCGATCGCGTCTCCGGTAACGCGCTTCGCCAGCCCGCGAGCAATGGTTTCCACTTCAGGAAGTTCAGGCATTTTTTTTAAGCAACCAAAAACCTCGTCATTCCCAGCCGCGTTTTTAACGTTTGTTATTCCGAGGGGCGAGGCCCCGAGGAATCTGCTGTCCGCCGACAGCCACTACTTCTTCAAAAAATTCCCCTGCTGCAGCTCGCGGAACGCCTCCTGCAACTGCTCCTGCGTATTCATCACAATCGGACCATACCACGCAACCGGCTCTTCCAGCGGCTTGCCGGAGACGAGCAGGAACCGAATCCCATCCTCGCCGGCCTGCACTGCGACTTCATCACCGCGATCGAACACCACCAACGACCGGTTCTCCGCGTCTGATGGAGGTTGAGTGTCGGCCCATCCCACGCTTTCCGTGGGTACGGCGAGCGGCCCCGAGGCATTGCAGAACTTGCCGTCGCCGGAGAACACATACGCGAACGCATGCCGCGTGGTCTCCACCGGCAGCGCCTTGCGCTTTCCTGGAGGCACCGACACATCCAGATAAATCGGGTCCGCCGCGATTCCCTCAACCGGGCCTTTCTTGCCCCAGAAATTTCCGCACACCACGCGCACGTGCGTGCCATCGTCATCGGTCACCTCCGGGATCTCTCCCGTCTTGACCTCCTGATAGCGGGGAGCCGTCATCTTCAGAGCCGACGGAAGATTCGCCCACAGTTGGAATCCGTGCATGCGTCCAGTGTTATCGCCCTTCGGCATTTCCTGATGGATGATGCCGCTGCCCGCGGTCATCCACTGCACATCGCCCGAGCCGATCGTTCCCTGATTGCCCATGCTGTCGCCGTGATCCACGGTTCCGGCGAGAACGTACGTGATCGTCTCGATGCCGCGATGCGGATGCCAGGGAAATCCCGCCAGATAATCCTCGGGCACATCGTTGCGGAAATCGTCGAGCAGCAGAAAGGGATCGAACTCGTGCGTATTGCCAAACCCGAACGCGCGCCGCAGATGCACTCCAGCACCTTCCAGCGTTGGCTTGGACTTGATCAGACGTTTTACAGGTCGAATCGACATGAGGGCTCTCCGGACCGCTTTCGTAGGTTTGCAGATAACAAAGGTACGCTTTTGATGCGCGATGTATAGCAGTGGACGCAGCTACGAGCAGTGAGCAATGAGCAAGAGGCTGGAAGCGTGTTCTCATCCAAGCGGGTGTTTAGCTTGCGACCATTGAGTACGATTCCCATTCTGGGATGCCGTTTACCATTTGATTACCCGGGGGTACCCCTCCCCCCTGCCGGTATATTGGAATCAGTGGATTAGCGCCAAATGGCAAAGTAATCTATGGCACTCAACAACTTACGGGCAAAATCTTCCAAACAAAGAACTTAGCCTAGCCCGAAGGCGCCGATGAAGCGAGGATGTCCTTCCGTTTCGGGAAAATCCGGGGATTTGCACAGCCTGATTTGGCGATAACCGTCCGTATAGGACAGCTGCTGTTGGCTGTCCAGCCGAGCAGAATCTCCGCAGGAATTCCGCCGAAGCCACTACGATCGCCATCCCGATTCCATCACACGCTGCCCACTTTCACTCTGTCTGTTTCGACTCTCCCACGTCAAGGTCAGATGTCACACAATTTCGCGATCAGCCTGTGGAAAAGACACGGTAGCTGCGCCGAATGTCCAAAGCGATGTGGGCCTCGCCGCTGCACTCTCTCGAAGCCGCACGCCCAGGAAGCTTTCAAGTGCCTGGAGGCGTATGCTTTCGGCGTGGGGTTCTACTCGTCCGGTGAGGAGGACCTTATGAAACGCATTGGGATTGCTACATTGTTCGGGCTGCTGGCGGGCTGCGGCTGCGCGGGCCTCACTTTCTCCAGCGGGTACCTGAAGTCACCGTCGTCACTCTGCTATGGATTCTTCTAAACCGCACGATCATGGGGTTCGTGATCGGAACGTCTGGCCTGAACCTGCATTGGGCGTGGAACGGCATCGTTATGGGGGACTGGTTGTGGGAGAGATATTCTCCGATTTCCTGTTCATGAATTTCGGATGGAAGGCGCTGGCGTTCACTCCGATCGGAAACGCGCTCTTCGGATTCCTGATTGAGTTGTTCACGACGAAGGTATTCAAGGCACCGGCGCTTGCTCGCGCCGTGCCGCGGATAGTAGAGCATCCGGTGGCCGCGTAGGCGCGGCCGCTTGCCGATCCGATAAGGATGCGAGCCAATCGCGCAGCTCACTCGGTTCCTTAAGTCGCGCGACAACGGCGATCCTTCAGGATGACAGCGTTTTTGGGCTCGCAGCTCGTAGCTCGCGACTCGCTATAATCTCTGTTGATCCCTTACATCCTGGAGGAGGCTTGAAGGTACTGTTGCTGGAGAACATCAGCGCGGTCGCGGTGCAGGTGTTTCGCGACGCGGGATACGAAGTCGAGTCGCTCAAGGCGGCGCTCGACGAGCGCGAGCTGATCGAGAAGATTCTTGGAGTTTCGATTCTCGGTGTGCGCTCCAAGACACGCGTCACCAAGGACGTGCTGGAAGCGGCATCCGAAAAATCCCCACTTCTGGCAAAACCGGCCAGAAATGGGGCTCCCAACAAAGCCCCACTTCTCCCAAATGCGGGGAGAAATGGGGCACCCAGCGGACTCGTCGTCGTGGGTGCCTTCTGCATTGGCGTGGACAAGATCGATCAGAAGACGGCGAGCGAGCATGGCATAGCGGTGTTTAACGATCCGCACTCGAATTCGCGATCGGTGGCCGAGCTCACGATGGGAGAGATCATCGTACTGCTGCGGCGTACGTTCTTTGCTTCCACCCAAATGCACCAAGGCGTGTGGAACAAGTCGGCGGCGGGCGCTCACGAGGTACGCGGGCTCACGCTGGGCATTGTGGGATACGGCAAGATCGGCTCGCAGCTTTCAGACCTGGCCGAGGCGATGGGCATGCGCGTGATTTTTTATGACAGCGCGCACGTGCTGGCGCGTGGCAATGCGCGCGCCGTAGGATTCCGCGAACTGCTGGAGACGGCCGACGTGGTCACGCTGCACGTGGATGGCAAGAAAGAAAATCAGGATCTCTTTGGCAAGCAAGAGTTCGCCGCGATGAAAGATGGCGCATGTTTTCTGAACCTGAGCCGCGGGTTTGTCGTCGATCACGAGGTGCTGGCGGCGTGCCTGAAATCGGGCAAGATCGCCGGCGCTGCCATCGATGTGTTCCCTTCAGAACCTGAGTCGGGCGCGGGCTTCAAAAGCGCGCTGCAGGGATTGCCGAACGTGATCCTGACGCCCCACGTGGGCGGGTCGACCGAAGAGGCGCAGCAGAATATTGGATCGTTCGTGTCGGCGAAGCTGATCGATTACGTGAACACGGGCGACTCGACGCTGAGCGTGAACATGCCGTCGTGTCATCTGGAGTATGAAGCGGGATCGTACCGGTTGATGCATATCCATCAGAACGTGCCGGGCATTCTGCGGGCGATCAACGACATTCTGGGCGATCGCGGCATCAACATCGAGCGCCAGTCGCTGAACACGCGCGGGACCATGGGATACGCGATCTATGACATTAATCGTCCGTGTGATGCGGAGTTGATGGCTCTGCTTCGCGCGGTGCCGCACACGATCGCGGTGAGAGCGAAGGGATGCTGATGAGCCGTAGCAATGAGCGATGAGAGTGAGCACGTTGGGTTTACTCATTGCTCACAGCTCATTGCTCATCGCTTGTGTTGAGGAGACTTCATGCGGGGACTGAAAGATAAACGGGTATTGGTCACCGGCGGGGCGTCGGGGATTGGGGCGGCGACTGCGGCGCGCTTTCTGGAAGAAGGATCGCAGGTGTGCGTGCTCGATCGCGATGACGCCGCTTGCAAGCGTATCAAGCATGAGTTGCCTACGCTCGGTGAGGCAATCATTGCCGACGTGACGGATCTCATGCAGGTGGAGGCGGCGTTCGCCGAGGCAATCCGGCTGATGGATGGCGTCGATGTGCTGATCAATAATGCGGGCATCAGCATTCGTCACAAGTTCCTGGAGATCACGCCGGAAGAGTGGGATCGGGTTATCGCCGTGAACCTGACGGGTGTCTTCTACGTAGCGCAGACTGCGGCGCGGCATATGTGGGAGCGTGGGAGCGGAGTGATCTTGCAGACGGCATCGACCAATGGGGTGATGGGGTATCCATATTATGCGGATTACAATGCGACGAAAGCCGGCGTGATTGAACTGACTAAGTCGATGGCGCTGGAGCTAGCGCCGAAGGTAAGGGTGTGCGCGGTGGCTCCGGGATATGTGCTGACGCCGATGCAACGCGCGGAGTATTCCGACGCGATGTTGGCCGAAGTGAATGGGAAGATTCCGATGCGCAGGCATGGGTCGCCGGAAGAGATCGCGGGTCTTTTCGCGTATCTGGCGTCCGACGATGCGGCGTTCGCCACGGGACAGGTGTATACGCTGGACGGTGGGGAGACGGCTGGCGGGCTGGCCAGCCGGTGAGACTTCTTTACCGCGGATGCACGCGGATTAACGTCGATTTATTTTGATCTGCGAGACCAGTAAGGATGCGAGCCAGGCGCGCGATTAAGGCGTCGACAAAACCGCGACGCTTTGCGCGGTTCGCCCAGGTCCTTCGGCGCCAACAGAAGGCACCTCAGGATGACAAGAGACTCTTATGCGACTCAATGACAAAGTGGCGTTGATTACTGGCGGTACCTCCGGGATTGGGGAGGCTACCGCGTTGCTGTTTGCCAGAGAGGGTGCCTCGGTGGCATTCACGGGGCGGAACCGGAAGCGGGGCGAGACGGTGCTCGCACGTATCAAGCAGTCTGGCGATGAGGGACTCTTTCTGCATGCCGATGTGAGTTCAGCAGGAGATTGCCGTCGCGCGGTGGACGAAGTGATGAAGGCGTTCGGGCGCGTCGACATCCTGTTCAATAACGCGGGAGTGTACTATCCGCAGACCGCTCTGGAGTGTTCGGAAAAAGAATGGGATGAGCAGATCGACGTGAATCTGAAGGGCGCGTTTCTGATGTCGAAGTTCGTGCTGCCGGTGATGATCGCGCAGGAGCGCGGCGTGATCATCAACAACGCGTCGGGATGGGGTATCGTCGGCGGGGATCGCGCGGTGGCGTACTGCGCTTCGAAGGGAGGCGTCGTGCTGATGACCAAAGCGATGGCCATTGATCACGGAGCGCAGGGGATTCGGGTGAACTGCGTATGTCCGGGCGACGTGGAGACGCCGATGCTTCCGGCGGATGCGAAGATGCGCGGGATGAAGGTGAGCGAGTACATGGCAGGCGCCGCGAAGCGTCCGTTGGGGCGAGTGGGGACGGTGGAGGAGATTGCGAAGGCGGTGTTGTTTTTGGCATCGGATGATTCGTCCTTCATGACCGGGGCATCCCTAATCGTGGATGGCGGTGGGACGGCGGATTGAGCGGGAACTTCTTTACCGCGGATTCACGCGGATGAACGCGGATCTTCAGAATCTATGAACGCGATTGCATTTCTTGGAGGCGGGCGGATTGCTGGGGCGCTATGCGCCGGATTGCGGCTGGGTGGATATGACGCCTCGTTAATCGTCTACGACCGAAACAAACAGAAGATGCGGGCGTTGCGGCGCGAGTCGCAGGTCGAAGTTGCGCCCGATCTCAAGTGCGCGGTCGACGCGGCATCGATTCTGGTGATGGCAGTGCGCCCTGCATCTATTGCGGAGTTGCTCGCTGAAGTCAGGGGATGCGGAAGGCCAGTTGGATTGTGCATCAGCTTGGCGGCGGGAATCCCGCTGCCGACTTTGCGAGCGGGGCTTCCGGGGGCACACTGGGTGCGGGCGATGCCGAGTCCTGTTTGCCGTGTCGGGCACGGGCTGACCGGGTTGTGTTTCGATCGTGGGGTTACAAAACGAGAGCGGGTGCGCGTGCGTGCGCTCTTCCAACGCATGGGGCAGGTGGTGGAGGTTCCCGAGAATCAGTTCGATGTGTTTACGGCTGCTTATTCGTCGAGCCATGGGTATCACGCGTTGAGTGCGCTATCAGCGGCGGCGGGGCGAGAAGGTCTCGATGCCAAAACATCGTTGGTTGCGGCGGCGCATGCTTTAGCCGATGGAATCTTATATTGGCGTGAGAGCGGATTGAGTCTGGACGAGTTGCTGCACGAGGCGGCTACGCCTGGCGGGATTGCGTCGGCGACGATGGATGCGATGGATCGTGCCGGTTATCGGCGAACTGTGGCGAAGGGATTGGCTGCCGGGATTGCCCGGGCGCGGCAGAACGCGGGGTAGTGGGCGGTGGCCGGCGTTGATGGTTGGTCCGTAGCAGGCCAGTTATCCGAACAAAGAGTGAATTTTGCTTGGAGAGAACGCCGTGCGACCGTTGATTGAGATCAACGGGGTAGGGATCCTTCGACTCCGTAACTGGTTCGCCCGTGGCGAACCAGTTGCTCCGCTCAGGATGACAGGGGACTCATCATTCATGTCGCAGAGCCTGCATGGGTTCGACTGCGGCTGCGCGGCGGGCGGGGATCCAACTGGCTGCGAGTCCGACCGCGGCGAGCAGCAGAGCGGATGTTGACAGAATAAGTGGGTCATTCGGCTGCGTGGCATAGAGGAGCGATTTCACTAGTCGCGTTAGCGGAACAGTCGCGCCGAGACCGAAGATAATTCCCGCCAGCGAAATCCATCCTGCCTCCGTTAATACCATGGCAAGCACCTGCCGAGGCAGCGATCCCAGAGCCATGCGGATTCCGATCTCGCTCGTGCGTTGCGCGACAGAATAGGCCATTACGCCGTACACGCCGACGCAGGCAAGGACCAGCGCGAGCACCCCGAAGGAAGCGGTCAGTGCAGCAATGATGCGTTCCGTTTGCATGGAGGCATCGATCTGTTCCTGCTGCGTGCGGATTTCTTGCAACGGCAAATCGGGATCAATCGACTGGACGGCCGCGCGGAGCGATGCTGCTATCGATTCGGGGCGAAGTGCCGTCCGTATCTCGTAAGTCGCGCCGAAGTCGAGGTTCGAGACCTGCAGATAGGGCTGGTAGAACATGGGGAGAGATTGTTGCTTGAGAGACCAGTAGCGTGTATCGCCGCACACGCCAACAACTTCGACCAGGTCGCCAAGCTTGTGTTCATTCGGGTCGAAATTGACAAGGAAGTGTTTGCCGATAGGATTCTGCCCGGGAAACGCTTTACGCGCCAGGGTTTCGTTGAGGATGCCGACCTTGGGTGCAGTTGTCGTATCGTGTTCGTTGAAGTCGCGGCCAGAGATGATCGGAATACCCATCGTGTGGAAGAATCCAGCGCCGACTGAGTTGTTCCATGCGGCTTGATCTTTTTCGGGATCGATTTTTTCTCCTTCGGGCAGAAAAGTCGCGTTTCTGCTGCTGCCGGAGATGTAGGCAATTTCTGAAAGAGTCACTTCTTTGACTCCGGGCAGGGTCTGCAAGCGTTCTTCAATCCGGTGATGCAGTTCGAGATCTTTGGGAGCGGGATAGCGCGACTCCGGCTGCTGAATCGCAAAGAGCACTAAATGATCGGTGCGAAATCCGGGATTCACATGGGCGAGCTTGAAGAGCGTGCCAACGAAAAGAAGCGCGCCTGAGACCAGCAACGTCGACAACATCACCTGGAAGGCGACGATGGTTTTGCCGGTAAGTCCGCTGCGGCGCCGTGTGCTGCTCGGCAGGGTTAGCTTGAGTGAACTTCCGACGTCGCTGCGCGTTGCGATCCACGCGGGCAACATGCCGAAGAGCAGCCCGCTCATGATGGTGATACCGGCGGTGAACGCCAGGATCGTGGTATCGAGCGAAATCTGGAACTGGTCCGTCTCCCAGGGATTCGCCAGCAGCGCGGGCAACGTGTGGCATCCGATATAGGCAAGGACAGTGCCGAGTGCTCCGCCCAGTGCGGAGAGCAAAAGACTCTCAGTGAGCACGCCACGCAGAACGCGAATGCGTCCTGCGCCGAGGGCGAGGCGGACGCCAATTTCCCGCTGCCGCGCAGCCGATCGCGCGAGCAACATGCTGGCGATATTCGAGCATGCAAGCAGAAGCACCAGGACGGCAATTGCGGTAAGCAGCCCAACGGGTTTGGCGAACAAGCCTTTCGAAAGAAATAATCCGCGGCTGCCGTCGAGCAAGTTCAGGTGCGGGATGGTCGTGTTGGCGTCCGGGTGCAAGGAGGAGCGCACTGCCGCTGCGAGCGAAACGTCCAACGCGGCCTGCGCGGTGGTCTCGGAGGAGCCCGCTTTTGTGCGACCCATGATGTTGAGCCAGCACATTTGCGGGCTCGATGAGCCGAGCAGCGAGCCATTATTACCGCCTCGCGGTGCAACAAGCGGCTGGGAACTCAACGGTAAGAACAAGTCGGGCGCCGATTGGACGCTCTTGGCGCCGGTGAATTCGGGAGGCGTGACGCCGACGATTGTGACCGGAACCATGTTGACTTTGATCGATCGTCCGAGGACGAGTGGCGAGGAGGCAAACGCCCGATGCCAAAGGCCGGCGCTGATCAACGCGACGGGGGCTGCGTTGACGGCGTCATCCGCGGGCAAGATGGGGCGGCCGAGTTGAGGTTGAACCTGCATCTGGTCGAAGTAGTTGCCGCTCACCAGCTCGCCCTGAACGATCTGGGCATTGCCGTCGATCGTCGCATTCATCCTTCCTACGTCCTTGAAGGCGAAGAGATCCTCGAGGACGCGGTTGTCGCGCCGGAGTTGTTCAAACGCAGGATAGGGAAACGTTGGAGCACCGAATCCTTCCGACTCGTCGTCAGAAATGCCCCACAACTCGGTGAAGGCCGTGTGCTTGTCGCCGTGCCAATGGAGCAGTCGAAGTTGCTCGGCATGGGGAACCTCGAGGCGGTCGAGAAGCAGGCGCTTGGTAATAGAAAAAATTGTCGTGTTGGCACCGATGGCAAGCGCTAACGATGTCGCGGCAATTGCGGTGAAGCCCCAGTTTTTGCGCAAGATCCGCATGGAATAACGAATATCGGTGACGATGCTCTCGATCAGCGGCAGGCTCTTCTCGGCGTGGTATTGCTCGTGAATGGCTTCTACCGGACCGAACTTCAAAATTGCCTGGCGGCGAGCTTCGGTGAGCGTCATCCCCGCCCGAAGGTTCTCGTCGGTCTGCCGGGAAAGGTGCTCCTGGATTTCTTCGAGAAGGCGGCCGTCGTTTTGCCGCGAAAGCAAATTGCGAAGCCGGGCTGCGAGTCGTCGTAGAAATTTCATCATCGCGTCTCCGGTGTGATCGCCAGAAAGCGCGCGATGATGTCTGTGGTTTGCTGCCAGTCCTGGAGTTCGGTTTGCAGTTGCTTCCGTCCGGCTCGGGTCAAGCGGTAGAAGCGAGCGCGGCGGTTGTTTTCTGAGGGGCCCCAATCGGACGCAATCGCACCCTCTTGCTCCAGCCTGAGCAACAGTGGGTACAGCGTGCCCTGATTCAGGGCGAGCTGATCGCCGCTGATCTGCTCGATTCTGCGGGCGATGCCATAGCCGTGCAGCGGGCCGAGTACATCAAGGGTTTTGAGAACCATCAATGCAAGCGTGCCTTGTTGAATGTCTTTTTGGCTCATTGGGGTTATCTGTTGGTTACCAACAGGAAGTATACCGCATTCCTGTTGGAAAGCAACAGGAAAGATTCAGGCGAACTAAGACCACTGGCGCTTAAAAAACCACTTCTCCGGCCTGGCGCGAACGGGTCCTGAACGGCCGCTCTTCCTCGGTACTTTCCCCGGCTCGGTGTCACACATACACGCCTGGTTACCTTTGTCACCATGCCTTCCGGGAAGAATCTGAAAGAATATTTAGGTTCTCCGGATCATCGCCGAAGAGGTAGTTATCGGCGGCAAACCATGAAGGACGTTCACACTCCGAAAACAACCACGCGGCGCAGCACGCGCTTGCGCGTGGAGATCCCTGTGAGCGTGACGAGTTTGGACCGGATGCGTCCATTTGCCGAGCGCTGTGTGGTGCTGGTAGTGAGCGCGCAGGGATGCGGTTTTCGCACTACCCGCGCGCTGCAGCTCGAGACTCCCATCATGATCAACGATTTGCCCGGCGGCGGCAGCGTGACGGCCCGGGTAGCGAATTGTCTGCCTCTCGGGAACGACGGCAAATATTTCCTTATAGGTGTGGCTCTGTACACGCAGGGAAACGTGTGGGGAATTGCGAATCCGCCTGAAGATTGGAACGTGGCGGCGAAGAGCGATCCAGTGGCGGCGCCGAAGGCCGCGGCGGCTGCGGCTCCGAAGATGACGGTGCAGAAAAAGTCATGGCCGTATAACGTGTTTGTTGAGGGAGCCGAGGCGCCGTTGGGTAGAAAATAGAGGGCGCTCGCGGGATCAATCCACCACTGAGGCACGGAGACACGGAGGACGAAAGCCAACAATAATTTCTCCGGGGCTCCCGCGGTGGGATTTGAATGTGTCGTCGATGTTTTGTCTGCCGATCTCAACTGTGTGATGCCTCCTCAGGTTTGCTGATTTCCTTTAGTCATAATTGTGATGTTGTTCTTCCGTAACTACGCCCACCATCTTTTGCCTGCCATACTCTGAGCAAAGCCTATGGAAGACGAGTACGGATCATCAGCGCGATTGTTGCCACCTGCTCCGGAGAGCAAGCCGGAGAAGGCGAAGAAGGCGGAAGAGCCGAAGCCGGTCGACCGGCCGTTCCGGGTGAAGTTCCGCGGGTCGGTGCTGGTGTTGGTGCGATTGCCGAACAAACGGGCATTGCGGGCCGCAATTCATCAGCTTTCGACGTCGGGCGGAGTGATCCATTTCGAGAAGCCGCTGGATGAGAAGCTGGAAGTAGAGTTGATTTTCCATCTACAGAAGGCAACGATCCGCAGCAAGGCACAGATGCTGTTTCCGATGTGGGCGACGCAGGGATGGATGCAGCCGTTCCGGTTCGTGGATCTACCCCAGGCGAGCCACCAGGTCCTGGACGAGAAGTTGAAGGCGTTCGTGGCACAGGCGAAGGGTGCGGCCGCGGGATCGTAGTTTCCACCCTATATCGATTTCAGGCGTCCTGCCCGGAGATGCCTTTCCTCTTCAATAACTAGAAAACCTCCACCACAGGAATCACAGGGAAAAACACAGAGCTGGTTACCCTGGTTACATAGGTTATTTCCGGAATCGGCCTATCATGCCAACAGGGCCCCCATTTATGAAGCGACTTAACTTTCTTGTCTCGCTCACTACCAATGACAATGACTATCAGCAGGAGCAGGCTGCGGCGGCTGAGAAGGCTGCGCGCCGGCTGGGCGTGGATGTAAAGATCATTCACGCGAATAACGATCCGCTCACACAAAGCCAGCAATTATTGCAATACGTACAAGATTCCTCGGTGCCGAAGCCGGATGCCATCCTGTTTGAGCCGGCGGGGGGCACGGCGTTTCCGCAGGTGGCGCGGGCAGCAACGGCGGCAGGAATCGGTTGGGTTGTCTTGAATCACGAGGCCGACTACGTATCCGAGTTGCGGCGGTTGTATAAAGTTCCGGTGTTTGTGCTCAGTGCCGACCACGTTGAAATCGGGATGATTCAAGGCCGGCAGTTTGCAGCCTTGCTGCCAAACGGCGGTTCGATGCTGTACATCGAAGGGCCCGCGAACAGTTCGGCGGCGAAAGAGCGCAGCCAGGGCATGCAGAAGATCAAGCCCACCAATATTCAAGTGAAAACGATGCGCGCGAACTGGACGGAGGAGAGTGCGTACAAGACGGTGAGTTCGTGGCTGCGGCTGCAGACTTCGCAGCAGAGCAAGATTGATCTGGTCGGCGCGCAGGACGACAGCATGGGCATGGGAGCGCGCAAGGCGTTCAGCGAGATCCCCGAGTCGGACCGTGCCCGATGGATGAAGATTCCGATCACGGGATGTGACGGCATGCCGCGGACGGGACAGGCTTGGGTGAAGGCCGGGACGCTGGCGGCGACGATCTTTATACGTCCGAATACGGACCTTGGCATGGAGATGTTGGTGGACGCCCTTACCAAGGGAGTGATGTTGCCGGAAAAGAAGGTCACAACGCCGGAGTCGGTGCCGTCCCTGGCGGATCTGGCACTGGCCGGGCAGAAGATGGCCAAGGCCGCGAAGGTTTAGAAAACAAGTTTCGAGTTTCAGGTTTCGAGTTTCAAGTGAAACCGGCGTCCATTGCGGACGCCTTTTCTTTTAGAGTTTGCGCTTGATTTGCTCGAGGGCGATTCTGATCGTCATTCTGGTCATGGGCTTTGGCCTGTTATCCTAAAGACACCGGGCCCATAGCTCAACGGTTAGAGCAGCAGACTCATAATCTGTTGGTTCCAGGTTCAAATCCTGGTGGGCCCACCACCAAAAGCAGGTTTCAAAGTTTCAAGGTTTCAAAGTCCCCAGGGCTGTTTTCCAATCTCCAACCTTGCAGTTTCCTTTCTCCTGATTCACACTTTTACTCGCTTTTGCGGGACCGTCACGGATAAGAGATTCCTACCATGAAAACTATTATTTGCGCTGCTCTTGCTGTTTTTCTGCTCCCTATCAATCACGCAATTTGTCAGACAACGTCGGGTGCCGATGCGCATATCGTCGTGCTGCGAGCGGCGAAGATGCTGGACGTGAAGGCGCAGAAGGTTGTTTCGAATCCCGTGGTGATCATTGAGGGCGAGAAGATCAAGCAGGTGGGGATGGGGCTCACGATTCCGGCGGGGGCGCGCGTGATTGATCTTGGTAGCGCAACCCTGATGCCCGGGTTAATTGATGCGCATACCCACTTGTTGCAGAACTACGATTTTGCCCTCGGCGGCGATGACAACAATATGGTGCTGACCGTGGCGCAGATGAGTCCGGCGAAGCGGGCGCTGTTGGGAGTAAAGATGGGGCGCGAAGACCTCGAGGCGGGCATCACTACTGTGCGAGATGTGGGGAATTCTGGAGTGAACGGCGATGTGGCGCTACGAGACGCGATAAATCGTGGATGGGTGACCGGTCCGCGCATTGTGGCTTCGACGCGGGCGCTCTCCGCGGCCGGAGGGCAATTCGGGGATTTGCAACATGATGCGCAGTCGCTCGTCGCGCAGGAATACGTTGAGATTTCAACCGTGGATGAAGCGCGCAAGGCGGTGCAGCGGGCGTTTTACGACGGAGCGGATTGCATCAAGGTCATCGTGAATACGGGGCCGCGTGTTGTATCGCTCGAGCAGATGAAGGCGATTGTGGAAGAGGCGCACCGGGTGCACAAGAAGGTTGCGGCACATGCCATTGGCGACGATGCAACGCGGATTGCGGCCGAAGCCGGAGTGGATTCCATCGAGCATGCCTACACCGTTCCGGACGACGTGCTGAAGACGATGGCCGCGAAGAAGATCTTCCTGGTACCGACGGATTATCCCGAGGAGTTGTATTTGTCATTCATTCCGCCGAGTGCGACGGCTGAGGAGCGGAAGGAGATGGAAGAGGGCATGAAAGGATTTGCCAAAGCAAACCGCGAGCGGCTGAAGCGGGCGATTGCCGCGGGCGTGCCGATTGCCGCGGGATCCGATGAGTACTACCAGATGGGAAAGCGCACCCGCGGCGAGAGCAGCAAGCTGATCTACGAGGCGTATCGAGATTCCGGAATGACTCCGTGGCAAATCATTCAGGCCGCCACGGTGAACGGAGCGGAGTTGCTCGGAAGACAGGACCGGATCGGTACGATTGAAGCGGGAAAATTCGCCGATCTGGTCGCGATGGCCGGGGATCCCTCGCAGGATGTGACGGAACTCGAGAAGGTGAAGTTCGTCATGAAGGGCGGGGAAGTGGTGCGGGATGATCTGAGCGGCCGGAAGCCATGAGGTGGTCAGAAGCATGTACTCCCTCCCGGACTCGCGCTGACTTCCGCCTTCTCCCGGCGGGAGTGCCCCGGTCGCTTCCAAACGATGCCTGCCGAGCCTCGAACACATTACTATCGTGAGCCTCAGGGGCATCCCGGCGTTGACAGTCTTCGACAGCGGAACGTAGAGTCTGCAGAGATTCAGGAATCGGGATTTTCAGAACAAAATCAAGAGTGCGGTCAGGAGGCTGAGATGGCGCTGTCGAGGCTATTCTGTGCGGGGGCCTTCGTGTGTCTGGCGGCGGCCTTTAGTCTGGCGCAGGATCCAACGAAAGTCGAACCCAGACATTACAAGCTGGATTTTGAGAACGAGAAGGTGCAGGTAGTCTCGGTGCATTACGCCCCCCATGAGAAATCGGGGATGCATGAGCATCCGGGAGGAGTGGTCGTCATCCTTACGGCGGCGCACCTGCGTTTTACCGACGAGAACGGGAAAGTGCGGGAGATCTTTTCGAAGCCGGGTGAAGCGCGCTGGTATCCGCCATTTCATCATCGCGTGGAAAATCTCGGCGATACGCCTTACGACGCGGTGTATGTGGGGATCAAGGGTATATCGGCGGCGGCGATGGGATCGAAGGATTCAATGAGCACGATGGACGCGGAGACGAAGAAGCTTGTGGCGCAATTGACGGGCGCAGCAGGGAAATAGAACCAGCGAGATTAGACCTTTCGAACTCCCATCGTCGCTTTGGCATATGATTTAGGCCGATGGCGACACATACGGCGGCGCACCGGAATCTAGCCTGGCTTCTAGGGCTCGCCTGTTTTCTTTCCTTTGTTTATTTCTATGAGGGCGGGGGATGGAACCAGAACTCCCGCTTCGATCTGCTGCGCGCAATTGTCGAGCGCCATACCTTGCGGATCGATGCCTACCACGAGAACACCGGGGACAAGGCGGAATCCAACGGACACTATTATTCCGATAAAGCTCCGGGCGTAGTGTTTCTTGCTCTGCCTTTCGCAGTTGCGGCGCGGGAAGGGATGCGTGCGGCTGGCCTGGATCCGGAATCCGCGCGTGGGGAATACCTGCTTTCCTACATCGTGACTGCTGGTGGCGTGGCGTTACCGACTGCGTTGGCCGGAGTATGCCTTTTCTTCCTGGCACTGCGGTTTGGGGCCGGTGTGGGTGGGGCGGCATTGTCTGTTGTCGTGATGGCGATTGGCACGCCCCTGCTGGCCTACGCGAGTTTGTTCTGGGCTCATGCGCTGGTGGGGGCATGTTTTGTATTTGCATTTGCTGCGGCCGTGAAGCTGGAGGACGGAGCACGCGAGTTCTGGTGGGCGCTTGCGGTTGGAGTGGCTGCGGGATGGGCGACGGTGACGGAATATCCGGCGGCGCCGATTTCCGCGTTGCTGGCCGTGTTTGCGTTGATGCAGGTATGGGACCGGGGACGAGCATCGCGCTGGCGTGTAGTTGCGGGCGTGGGTTTCGGCGGGGCGTTTTGTGCTGCCGTTCTGTTCGGATATCTGTATGCGGCGTTTGGGTCGCTGCGCCCGAGTTATTCGCATTACGGTCCAAACTCGTTTGGCTTTATGCAGCACCAGGGATACTTGGGGCTGACGTATCCGCATCCAGACCGGCTGTTGAAGCTGTTGTTCGGCTGCTCGCGGGGATTGTTGGCTGCGTCGCCGGTCCTGGCGGGTGCCGTCGCAGGATTGGTGCTGATGTGGAAACGATTCCGCGGCGCGGGGTTTGTTGTGGCCGCCATCGCAACGTATTACTTCTTGTTCAACGCGTCGTTTTATTGGTGGAAGGCTGGGCTGACGTTTGGTCCGCGATACGCTGGAGGTTGTATTCCGCTGCTGTGTTTGGGACTGGCGGTGGCGTGGACGCGGGCGCCGGTTGGATGGCAGTGGGTGCTGGTTGTACTGGCGTGCGTGAGCGTGTTCATCACAATCATGGTGGTGTCGACCTCATCGCAGCTCGCGATGCAGGATAGCTGTCCAATCGTGCACTCATCGTGGCCGGCTTTTTGGAGCGGACAGATGGCGACGAATCGGGAATCGATGTTGTTGGCGGGAGAGGCTGTAGGTGGTTTTTCAGCATTCAATCTGGGTCAGGTAATGGGATTGCACGGGTTGGGGAGCCTGGGGCCGTTGCTGGGGATGTGGGGGATTGTCGGTGGGATGGCGGCACGGATTTTGCAGCGGCAATAAGTTAGTTGGACAGCGTTGCTGTCGAGTTTCGCTCGACTAGGCAGCCGTGGGCGGCTATCCCTACATCGACCGTGGTTGGTGATATTTTGCCTGCTTCCAGTTTCCGCATCGCGAGTCCTGGCTTGATTTCCGTGCATCGGATTAAGATAGATGTTCTGACTAGTGAATTTCATCAAGTGAGGGACTTATGGCGCACATGGTTCATTGCGTGAAGTTTAATAAAGAGATGCAGGGACTGGATGAGCCTCCGTTCGACAATGAGTTGGGGCGAAAGGTGTACGACAACGTCTCGCAGGAAGCCTGGCGGATGTGGACGGAGCATTGCAAAATGCTACTCAACGAGTACCGGCTCAACCCCGCGCGCCGCGAGGATCAGGAAGTCATCGTGAAGCAATTGGAGCTGTTTTTCTTCGGCGAAGGGTCGGCCAAGCCGAAGGAGTACGTGCCGCCTACGACGTAAGAGCCGAAATTTCCGGGCTCGCGGAACGGGTCCGGTTGGAATCAGTTGTGTGGCTACTGCGCGGTGGTTGTTGTGGAGCTACTGACGCGCCCTGTCAGGACGCCTATGGCGATGCCGCCAAGTGTTCCTGCGAGAATTCCCAAGACAATGAGCGTAATCGTGTGTTGCAGTAGCCACCCGCGTCGGTGCCTATGCATATAACCTTCCTTTCGCCCGAGCAGGCCAATTCCCGTCAGAACACCTGAAGCAAACGAAAGTTTCTAACTTTTTTCGTAAATAATTCTTCTCGTTCTCGCATGGCTCGCTGGGTATTACTCGGGCGGTTACTTTATGCACCAAAATTGATGCAGTGTTCATCAGCCAGTAACAATCGGCTGCTAGAACGGGACTATGGATCTCCCCAGCTACAACACGCTGATCCTTTCCGATCTGCATCTGGGCGCGGAGACGAGCCATGCCCGAGAGGCAACGCTCGTGCTCAAGCAGAGCCGGTTTGAGCGGCTGATTCTGCTGGGCGATATCTTTGCCGATCTCAATTTTGCGCGCCTGACCAAGGAACACTGGAAATTTCTGGGATATATCCGGAAGCTGTCGAATCCGAAGCGGAACATCGAAGTCGTCTGGGTCGAAGGGAATCACGACCATGGGCTGGCCAACATTATGTCGCACCTGGTAGGAGTGCGAGTTTACCAGGATTATCGCTGGGAATATCGTGGGTTGAAGCACGTTGCGATTCACGGGCACCAGTTTGATGGTTTTCAGGTAAACAATCTGCGGCTGAGCCGGTTGGGGACATCGCTGTACTTACGGCTGCAGAAATTGGATTTCAAGCACAAGCCGATTGCGCGCATGATCGACCGGCTCAACACGCGCTGGCTGCGGATGTCATCGAAGGTGTCGGCCGGAGCGATCGCATATGCGAAGCACCATGAGGCGCAGAGAGTTTTCTGCGGTCACACGCATCAGGCACTGCAAGTCGAGCAGGACGGCATCAGCTACTACAACTCTGGCGGTTGGGTTGATTCACGGCTCACGTACGTAACGATCGATGAAATGGGAGTAAAAATCCATGAATACGGCGAACGAACTGACCATCGTGATTCCGGCGAAGAACGAAGCGAAGCTGATTCCGCATTTGCTGAGTTCGCTGACGAGGCAGGACTACTCGAAGATGTCGAGTACGAGAGTGTTGGTCGCTGACGCGAATTCGACGGACGGCACTCCCGAAATCGTAATGAGCTTTCGCGATCGGCTCGATGTGAGCGTGATCCGCGGCGGGTTGCCTTCGGTCGGGCGCAATCAGGGCGCCGCTCAGGCCGACAGCGAATACGTCCTGTTTCTGGATGCCGATATTGAACTGGCAGACAGTTCGCTGGTCCGGCGATGCGTGGAAAAAGCGCAGGCGAATCACTTGCATTGCCTGACGACGAACATCGTGTGCAAAGACGGAGGCTGGGTGGACAAGCTGTTTTACGCGGTCAACGACTGCTTCCAATATATGTCATACCTGCACCGTCCGTTTGCGACGGGGATGTTTATGCTGTTTGACAAAAAGAAGTTCTGGGAACTCGGCGGATTTCACGAGCAGATCCTTTTTGGCGAAGATTACAAGTTGAGTCAGCAGGTGGAGAGGAAACGGTTTGCGATCGTGCGCGGAGGAGTGTACACGACGAACCGGCGGTTTAAGCGGATGGGACATCTCAAGGTGGGATGGTTGTTCCTGAAGACCGCAATGAATTATTGGAATGAGAAGTATTTCTTGCGGGATCACAAGTATTGGGCGAATGAGGCGTAGACGGGGCGACTGATTTGTGTGTGGCCACGAAGACAGGGTTCAGCCAACCAGCTGAATCCTGTTTTGTTTTGAGCTTTTAGCTCCTAGCCAGTACCCGCTAGCAAATCACACCTCTCGTGACGCGACATTACTTCTTTTCCGCGGATTTCGCGGATGGGCGCGGATTCACTTCTTTCTCGGCAAGCTAGAACCTTAATACAAGACCCGTGGAAACTCGCACGTTGTTCTGTGCAACTTTGAACAGGTTGGTGTGGACGTAGTCTCCTTCGAAGCGCCAGGCCAGGAGCTTCAGGAATTTGTAATCGAGGCCGCCCCCGACGGCGGTCGCGAACGAGGTCTGGGAGGCCCCGCCATTGACGTGAAGGTGCGCGGCGCCGATGAAACCTTCAGCAAAAGGTCGGAATCTCCCCACCGAGAACGAAACGCGAGGCCCAAATAAATAGTTCTGTTCAGAGAGATTGTTATTGATAGTGATGCAGTCCAGGATCGGCGTTGTGCAATAGGTCAGTCCCTGCGATCCGTAGTATCCGCTGAAATCCCCAACCACGCCGATGAACGGAAGGAATTTGCCTTCGATTGATCCGTTCCATCCGTTGAAACTGGAGCGAGAACCGCCAGGGTTCGCGTTGTAGTAGGAGTATCCGAAGAAAACGTTGCCTGACGGAACCTGGGCGCACGCAACTCCGGCCAGTGCAACGATGAAGAGGACAAGAAGAAATCTGCGCATAATTTGCCTCAATGAATCTCGAGTTCAGAAACGAATCACGATTCCGGTTTGAAGACGAAGCGCGTTTTGGGTGGTGTTGAAGAATCGTGTCCCAAGGTAGTCGGCTTCAATTCGCACCGCGACGAGACGGATGAGCCGGTAATCGAGTCCTCCCCCGAGTGCTGTTCCAAACGAAGTGTTGGAAGAACTGGGTACCGAGCCGCCGTTGTGAATGTGGGCAACGCCCGCCATTGCTTCAGCGAATGGAGTGAACTTTCCTACAGGCACCGAAAGCCGAGGACCAAACAGGATTTCCCACTCGTGGCCCGTAACGTTCACATTCTGAGAAGGGAGCGTGAAGTTCTGCGACCCGTAGCGGTTGCTGAAATCGGTGACGATCCCGAGATGCGGGAATACCTTGCCTTCCAGAGAAGCTCCCCATCCGTTGAGATTGGGGCGGTTCAAAGGTGTGTAAAGGCCGGACCAGTTGGTGTTCTCAAATGAATAACCAACAAAAATGTTTCCCGATGTTGGGATCTGTGCCACGACGAATGTCGAGCAGAGAAGGATTCCAAAAGCTATGACTGCGGTCTTGCGCATGAAACTTTCCACCCCCTAGTTGCGTAACACATAAGGAAGCACAAAGTTTTGGATGCGCGGGAGGCCAAATCGATAGCAATCGGATGTACATGACCGGTTAGAATCGCCAGACGAATCCCGTAGACGCGCGGTAATCGTTCTGATAGGCACTCGCGTAGTGACTATGCATGTAGTCGCCCTGGACGCGCCAGGAGAAGTTCTTGAACCACAGCTTGTAGTCAACTCCTCCGCCGACATCGATGACGAGTGGGTTGTAGACGAAGCCGCTGGAATTGAGGTGGCGAATACCCGCCATCCCCTGAATGAACGGGCGCAACTTTCCGATGTCAAAGGAATAACGGGGTCCGCCGACACCCATATATTGCGTCACGCCGCGGCGGTACAAGCCACTGCCGTCAAGCACGAGGCCGAGATGGGAGTAGCGAGTGAAGGGTAGAACTTCCACGGAGGCGTTCCATCCCTTGTAACTTTGCTTGTTGGTGGCGTTCGTTAGTTGGCCATAAGAGACGCCGACGTAGGCGTTGCCGTTGGGAAGAAGCGCGTTGAACTGTGCCGACATCGGAATCGAGAACAAAATGAAACACAGAAATGCCAGCACGGCAGCGGCCGTTTTCGACACGAAATATCCCTCCCCGGCCATGCGGGCCGGCAAAAGAGCATTGTACTCAATGAAGTCTGTTAGATGCAGTGTACCGGATTGCCAAGATGTATCGGGTGGCAAAATTTGGCAGCGGCATTAGTGGCATGCCGGGGAGCAGTTTAGAGGGGCTTGCCCTCTTGACGGAAATTTTACCGGATTTTCACGGTGCCAAAACCAATTGACGAACGTCTATTGGGTAACATGAGAACTATGAACATCCATTGCGAAAACTGGGAGCAACCGGCGATGCCGGCTGTGTTTGGAGTAGAGAAGGAGTCGAAGTTGAAGCTCAGTGTAGAAGCACGGAACGAGAGAGAAGTGATCATCGTGCGCTGTCAGGGCCGGATTGTCTACCGGGATGAAGCGGCTGCGCTGTCACGTGTAGTGGGAGAATTCTTGCATCGTGGCAGCAGGCTGGTTCTGGACCTGAGTGGAGTTACGTCCATGGACAGCGCCGGGATCGGTGAGTTGGCCTTGCTGCAGAGTTGGGCGCGGGAGCGAGATGCAGAGTTGAAGTGTGCGGGCGCTAATGATCTGGTCAGCACGCTGCTCGAACTCACGAACCTCGATTCAGTGCTCGATGTGCATTCGTCCGTGGACGAAGCCATCGAAGCATTCCAGGCGAGGGTCGCCGCGGACTGAGCGGACTCATTTTGATTTCAGCCCAAGGAGCAAAGGAATCCTTTGCTCCTTTTCTGTTTGGAGAGAGTGGTCATTGGATGATTGAGCGATTGAGTCATCGGGCGATTGAGCCATTGTGTGATTGAGCCATTGTGTGATTGCTAATTAAACCCTAAGGGTCAAAAGCAGATCAGATATTAATCAATCAAAGGATCGCTTCCGATTAACTCAATCATCAATCGCCAAATGACCCAATCGCATAATGACTCAAGTGTTCAATCGCTCAATGATGTCAGTTCTCTCTCTGAAAACGGTACCGTCCGTGACGTTCGGTGGCTACCGCCTCCACTACCTTGAGAAAGGCACGGGCGGCGTGCGATAGGTCTGCGCCTTTGCGGTAGATGAGGCGAAGCTTTCGCTTGAGTTGCAGTTCACGGACGGGGATGCGGACCAACTCTCCGCGGGCGATCTCGGTTTCCACGCTGATCTCTGGAACCAACGCTACTCCATTGCCCGCCGCGACATATTGCTTGATGGCTTGCAGCGTGGGCAGTTCGAGGTCCATGTGCAGCGGTGTTTTGTGACTCTTGAAGAGCTGAATGACCTTTTCTCGATATGGCGAATTGACGATATGGGCGACGAACGACTCCGCTCCGAGTTGGCGAATGCTGACCTGGTGCGCGGTGGCCAGCGGATGGCTGGGGGGAACAACGAAGACGAGTTCGTCGAGGAAAACGACGATGGAATGCAGATTCTCTTCCTGTGGTTCGTAGGAGAGTACTCCGAACTCGGCGGCATAACTGAGCACATCATCGGGAATGTGGCTGCCGAGAGCGCGCTCAACCGTAATCTTGATCATTGGGTGAAGCCGTCGGAAAACAGCGAGCACTGGCAACAGATACAGGACCGTAAATTCATTAGCCGCGATGACAAGCTTGCCCTTCTGCAACTCACGCAGTTCGGTCAGTGATTCGGTAGCTTCGCCGCGCAGATTGATCAGCTTTTCGGCGTATTCGTAGAGGACCTTGCCCGCGTCGGTAAGGACTCCTTCTCGCGAAGAACGGTCAAAGAGGGCTTCTCCGAGTTCGTCTTCCAGCTTGCGCACGGTCTGGCTGACCGCCGATTGGGTACGAAAGAGCTTGTCGGCGGCGCGGGAAAAACGCCGCTCCCGGGCAACAGCGAGGAAAACTTCCAGCTGGGAAAGCTCCAAATTAACCTCGTAATGGATGCGATCAGAAGTATTAGCTACGCTTATACTAGCATAGAAACTAATGTTATTAGAAGAAATATAAGTTTTGCTTCTAGTCGGGAACTTCGTACCATAGAAGCATCACGGCAAGGCTGAATTCCGCCTTGCAGGCGTGGGCGAGAGGCCCACGCGACAGCCGGCGGGACGCGGCGTTACAGGACCACTTATGGATAAAGCGCGAGTAATTGTATTCGATACGACTCTTCGGGATGGCGAGCAATCGCCGGGCTGCAGCATGAATCAGCAGGAGAAACTGCGGCTGGCGCACCAGTTGGACCGGCTCGGTGTGGACGTCATTGAAGCCGGGTTCCCCATCGCCTCGGACGGCGATTTCGAATCAGTGAAGGCGATTGCCGAGGTAGTGCGGCGGCCAATTATTGCGGGGCTGGCACGCGCTTGCCGTCCGGACATCGAGCGGGCCTGGGAAGCGCTGAAGCATGCGGCGCGCCCCCGGATCCACGTGTTCCTGGCGACCTCCGATATCCATCTGCAATACAAGCTGCGGATCACGCGCGATCAGTGCGTGGCGCAGGCGAGGGAAGCGATCCGTCTGGCAAAGTCACTTTGCGATGATGTGGAGTTTTCACCGGAGGACGCGACGCGTACCGATCCTGATTTCCTGTGCCGGGTGCTGGGTGCGGTCGTGGAGGCGGGCGCGACGACACTCAACATTCCGGATACCGTCGGGTATACCGTGCCTTCCGAATTTGGCGATCTGATCGCGATGATCCGGCGCTGCGTGAAGGGCATTGAACAGGTGACGATTTCGGCGCACTGCCACAACGATCTTGGTATGGCAGTCGCGAATGCATTGGCTGCCGTAAATGCCGGCGCGCGACAAGTCGAGTGCACGATCAACGGTATCGGCGAGCGGGCCGGGAATGCCTCGCTGGAAGAGCTGGTTATGGCCATGCGAGTGCGGCCGGACCGGTATCCGTGTGAGACGGGCGTGGTAAGCGAGCAGATTTTTGCCGCGAGCCAGCTGCTCAGCGAGATCACCGGCGTGCCGGTGCAGCCGAACAAGGCGATCACGGGACGGAACGCGTTCGCGCACGAGGCGGGCATTCATCAGGATGGCGTGCTGAAGAATCCGTTGACCTACGAGATCATGACGCCGAAGTCAGTGGGCGTGCCCGATTCCAAGCTGGTGCTGGGCAAGCACTCCGGCCGTCATGCGTTGAGCATGCGCTGCGAGCAGCTGGGATATCAGTTTGACCGGCGGGCGCTCGACGATATCTACCGCCGATTCGTGCGGCTGGCCGACAAGATCAAACATGTGGAGGATCATCACCTGCTCGAGCTGATTCGTGACACTCATAAACCCACAATGTCGGCAACGCCGCTCATCGAACCGATCATCCCTGCGACGGCTCCTGCGGTGGTGAGCGCTCCGGAGCCGGAAAAGGCGTTTGCCGCCACGGCGGAGACGAATCCATTTGGCGTTCCCCTGCCAGCTCATGGCGAGACGCAGCATGAACAGACGCAGCAGGAAGATTATTTGTGGGGAGTCTAGGGAATTGGGGTGATTGAGCCATTTGGTCATTGAGTGATTGCGAAGCCGCTTCGGCGGCTTTCTTTTTGGACGCATGAAAGCACCCAGATCATGAATTAGTGATTAAACTAATCCCTCATGAATCAATCGCTCAATCGCCAGATGACTCAATCGCGCAATCTCATGAATCTCAATATCACTGTTCTTCCTGGCGATGGCATTGGGCCTGAGGTTACGGATCAGGCCGTGATAGTGCTGCAATCTGTTGCGGAGGCGTTTGGGCACCAACTTCAGTTGCAGAGCAAGCATGTCGGTGGGGCGGCGCTGACTGTGGCGAATGATCCGCTGCCTGCCGACACCATCCAGGCCTGTTTATCTTCTGGAGCGGTACTGCTTGGAGCGGTGGGGAGTCCGGCGTTCGACAAGAATCCCGGGCATCTGCGGCCGGAGGCCGGTCTGCTGCGCCTGCGGCGGGAACTAGGGGCTTACGCGAATCTGCGTCCTGCCGTATTTTTCCCGGCGCTGGAGGATTCTTCTCCGCTGCGGGCGGAACTTGTCCGTGGAACCGACATCACGATCGTGCGCGAGTTGCTGGGCGGAGCCTACTTCGGGCAGCCACGATCCATTGAAGGCGAACCGGGTTCGCGCGTTGCCATCAACACGATGCGTTATGCGGAGCACGAAGTAGAGCGGATTGCCCGGGTGGCATTCGACTTAGCGATGAAGCGGAAAAAGAAAGTTCTGTCGGTAGACAAGGCCAATGTGCTGGAATGCTCGCGGCTGTGGCGCGATGTGGTGACGAGAATCGGGAAGGATTATCCCGAAGTGAAGCTGGGACATCAGTACGTGGACTCCGCAGCCATGCTGCTGGTGCAGCGGCCTGCGGAGTTTGACGTGGTGCTGACCGAGAACATGTTTGGCGATATCCTGTCGGACCAGGCCGGCGGCGTAGTGGGATCACTCGGGCTGCTGGCGTCGGCGAGTATAGGCGGGCCGGTGGGACTGTATGAGCCGGTGCACGGATCGGCTCCGGACATCGCGGGGAAAGGCATCGCGAATCCGCTTGGGGCGATTTTGTCGGCCGCAATGCTGTTGCGGCATGCATTTCATTTGGAGCGCGAAGCCGCGTGCATCGAGCAGGCGGTTTCGGCAGTCTTGTCGGAGGGGGCGCGCACTGCCGATCTCGCGGGGAAAAAACATGCGCCGATTTCAACCGCGGATATGGGGAAGAAAGTAGTGGATGCCGTAAAGAAGTTGGCATCGGTGCACGCAGCATGAACGCGCCGCCCGCTTTTTTCCGACGAATGTAGGAATCTACGGCAGGCGCGGCGTGCTGCGGGCCTTGCTGGCGGCCATCGTGTCGGTGCCGTCGTACTTGCCCGTCAGATCGTACCAGCGGATGCGCAGCATCTCCTGAAACATCCGGGCGCCGTCGAGCACGGGATTGATTCGCGCTTCGCCCACATGTCCCCAACGCACGGGAATTTCTTCCACCTTGAATCCGAACTTGCTAGCGAGGAAGAGAATCTCGGGATCGAAACCCCAGCGCTCGATCCTTTGCCAGGGGAAAATGGCCTGAGCCGCGGCGCGTTTGAAGGCTTTGAATCCGCACTGCGTGTCGGCGAACTGAAGTCCCAAGGTAATCCGCAGCAGGAGATTGAAGATTCGTCCGAAAAGCTGGCGGTGCAAGGGCTGGCGCTGGGTCTGGAGTTCGGCCTTCAGCCAGCGGGAACCGATCGCAATATCAGCACCGGATTCGAGAGCATGAAACAGCTTTGTCGCTTCTTCGATCGGGGATGACAGATCGGCGTCACTGAAAAGCACAATCCGTCCGCGGGCGTGAAGCATTCCATTGCGGACGCTATATCCCTTGCCGTGATTACCGGGGTTTTCGATGAGACGAAGCGCAGGATCTTTTGCCGCAAATGACTGGACGATCTCTGCCGTATTGTCGCGGGAACCGTCGTTCACCACGATGACTTCCGCGTCCCAATCCTGGGCGTGAATGAAAGAGAGAACTTTTTCGAGCGTACCGCCAATGCGGGTTCGTTCGTTATAGGCCGGGATGACGATGCTGTATGTGGGGTCCAAAATCAGTTCTCAGTTCTTTCTCAGTGCTCAGAAAGACTTCTGATGCGGAGAGACGCGGTTTTGCTGCTTTGATTTCATCCCCGGTCATTCTACTCGCCAGTTCTGGCCCAAAGGAACAACGTCAACCGGGAAACCCACGTATCCGGCTCAGTACTGATTCACGCTACCTGCCGTTTTTGCTCGAGCATTTCAAAATACTCGGCAACCAATTCTGAATCCCAAAGCCCGCGCGAGGCTTCCTCTCGCATGGTTTGAGCCGCGGCCTCATGGCTCAAGGCCGGCTTGTACGAGCGAGCGGTGCGAAGAGCGTCATACACATCGACCACCTGCAGCACCCGCGGCAGCACCGGAATTTCGGAGCCCGTCAGGCCGTCCGGATATCCCGAACCGTCCGAATGCTCGTGGTGATGGCGGATGATAGGCAGCACCAGCCGCAGCGAGTGCAACGGTTTACATATGTTCTCGCCGGTGATGGGGTGGAGTTTCATGATTTCCCATTCCATGGGAGTCAGATCGCTGCCTTTTTTCAGGATGTCGTCGGGAACGGCGATTTTGCCGAGGTCGTGAAGAAATCCTCCGCGCTTAAGGGCGAGAATAGAGTCTTCATCCATGCCGAGATGGATGCCTAGATCGGAAGCGTGCGCCGCAAGTCGTTCGCAATGGCCTTCGGTGTAAGGGTCGCGTCCCTCGACAATAAGGCCCAGCGTGCAGAGTACGGAATCCGCCGTCTCGAGTTCGTCCGTGAATTCCTTCAAACGCAGAAGAGACTTCACTCGCGCGATCAGTTCTTCGGCGAGAACAGGCTTGTTCAGGAAGTCGTCCGCGCCGGCTTCGATGCCGCGCACTTTATCGCTGCTGTCGCTGAGCCCGGTGATCAGGACGAAGGGGATAAGACGGGTCGCCGCATTTTCTTTCATGGTGCGGCACAGGTCGTAACCCGATTTCCCCGGCATCATGACGTCGGAAAGGATCAGGTCGGGAGCCTGACGGCGAACCTCGGCCTCGGCCTGCTCGGCATTCGACGCAGTGACGACGCTGTATCCGCGGATCGTGAGCAATTGGCTCATCAGGCCCGCGATGCTAGGCTGGTCATCGACCACAAGAATGCGCGGAACTCGACGCCTTGGTAGAAGGTCCCCCATACTCTGATAAGAAGCCACCTCTCCTCTTGTAGTTGTCCGGGATGTCTGGTCCGGAGCACGAGAGGAGGGGGAGATGCTCATACAAAATAACGATTTTCTATCGTCTTAGATTCTACCCCTATTTTCCCTCTCCGTGCCTGCCGTTCTGGTTGTTGAACACTACCACTCTGTGAGTCGTTTTGCTATTCCCATTTCGGTAACTTGCCCAACAAATAAGTGCATCGCGATCTTGTTTATGTCTAAGGCTTGGTCATAGTCTCGCGGTATGAGAATTCGCGTTCTCGTTTTATGTGCTGCAGGCTTGTGGGTGTCGGTTTTAGCCCAGGCAGCGACCAAGATACACGTCATCGCATTCGGCAAATGGACGGCGGTTTCGTGGACGGCTGGCATCGGTGTGGATGACAGGCCGGCAACGCTCCGGGTTCGCCCACTCATAATTGATGGTCGCGTGAAGGAGTACGTCCTGGGAACTCCGCACGAAGTAACCGATCGTCTCTTTGTTGTGCGAAGAGTGTTTCGGGTAAATGATGGTCTGCCCGATGAAACAGGCCCGCGATGGCAGTGGCAGCGCGGAGGATGGTTACTGGTCGACCGCCTCACCGGGCATGTTTCTGCCATTAATCTTCCCGAGTACGACACGCTTTATTCCGCAGCGAGCTGGTATCGCGATTACGTCGCGTATTGCGGAGTCGCTGACGACGGCAAGAAGATATATGCCATGGTGGTGCAACTGAACCGAAGAAAGCCTGTGTTGAAGAACGGACTGGCGGATGCCTTGCCGGAGGATGCAGCACCCGATTCCGCGTGTTCAGTACCGCAGTGGCAGAGGGCGCCGGTGCGGGTGAGTTTCGATGCTCCGCGTGCAGCAAAGCAAACCTTTGCAATTCGCGGGCACGTCGTGGACGTGGTGAATGATTCCGAGGATGCAGACGATTAGCCAGCGGGAATGGTGAGGGGAGAGGGCGTACTGCCCTTCAATCCCCGGCGGCTTCAACCGCCGGCATTTCTTCCGCAAGCGCTTTCTCCTTCACCTTCGCGCTGGTAACAAGAATGACTGAGAGCACCACGATGGCGCTCCCGGCAAGAATGTAACGGTCCACTTTTTCATGAAGAATCAGCCAGCCGAGGAACACGGCGACGACCGGGTTCACATAGGCGTAGGTTGACACCTTCGAGGTGGGCACGTGTTCGAGCAGCCAGATATACGCGGTGTAGCCAATCCACGAGCCGCAGACGACGAGGTATCCGACGGCGGCAAGGCTGCGCGGTCCCCAGGTGACACGCGAAAAATCGCCGTTGAAAATTGCGTAAATGAAGTTGCCCACGCCGGCTGCGCTGACCTGCCATGCCGTTGCGCCGAAAATATCCATTCCAGACTGCCAACGCTTGGAGAGAACTGAACCGAGCGCCCAGCTGAACGATCCGCCAATCAAGCTGAGCGAAGCCCAGAGTTCACGGCGGCCCATACTGCCCGCTCTTAGATCGGGCCACACAAGTACGAAAAGTCCCACGAGCCCCAGCGCCAGTCCGGCCTTGCCGCGCCCGGAGATGTGATGATCGCCGAGCAGCAACGAATCGAGCACGAGGAACCAGAGCGGCGTAATGGCGATGATCAGCGCAGAAAGACCGGAAGAAACCGTGAGTTCCGCGTAGGAGAGTGTCAGATTGCCGCCCATCAGCAATAACAGTCCGACTATGGATGCGAGTGCGATCTGTCTCGCGGAATAGAGAATCCTGTGCCCTGTGAGGGCGCAGACCGCCAGCATGACGACTCCGGCGATCGAAAACCGCAAACCGCACATCAGCGCCGGAGGGATCGTCTGAACCGCGATATCGATGGCGAGATAGGTTGATCCCCAGAAGAGATAGACGAGTCCGAAGGCGAGAAACACCTTCCACCGGTTTGGGTGTTCAAGGGAATGCATGATTTCAGGATTACAGGAGAGATTACAACAATATCAGACGTCGGGAACGCGATCTTTGATTCCAAACTTCGGCACTAAGAATCAATTGCGACCGCGCAGTGGCCAGTTTGTGCGCACAGTGTCCTGAAATCTCAGATACGGGAAGTCGACGAAGGTCTTGCGACAACTGGATACTGATCACTGAACACTGGCTACTGCTTCTAGTTATTTCAGCTTCTCGTACTCTGCCCGAGCTGTCTTCAGGACCGGAATGTCGGGGTCGGCGTCTTTCCAGTAGGCAAAGAAATCCTGATAGGCCGTGCGCGCTTTAGCATTGTCGGCTTGTGAAACATAAGCGCGACCAAGATTCAGTAGCGACAAAGGATATTCTGGCGCAAATGCGGCCACACCGCGATGACTGAGAACCTGCTGGAATTCTGCCGTCGCCTTGCCGGCGTCGTGCATCTTCAGGTAAGCCATCCCTCGCAAGAAGGCGGGTGTGACGCCGAGCGAGTGCGGTCCGATGCCCATTTCATATGGGCGAACGGCTTCCAGCAGGGTGATCGCAGCCGCCGGCTGATCTTTCTGGGTGTCCTCAATCGCTTTCACCGCTGAGATCGTCCATTGGAGATAGCGGTTGTCAGGGAAGTTTTTCTCAAGACTTGCAACCAGAGCCGACGATTTTTGGAAGTCGCCTACGACCGCAAAGGTGCCCGCCGCCTGAGAGAGGGCATCGCTGTCGTTTGACATAGACACTGATTGGGCGGCCTCTTGCCTGGCCTCAGCCGTGTATCCATAGAGGGCGTCGAAGTAGCCTTCCAACGCAAGCAGGGAAGCGGCAAAGTCTTTGGCTCCCACAGCGGTAAATTCCTGATTGCATTGTTGCCACTGTTCGCGCGCAGCGCTCACCCGGCCAAGTGCACTGGTCCAACCCGCATTGAAGAAGAGAAGAAACGGTTCATCTCGGGTGCCTCTGGCGCGATCAAGTTCCCGCTGCGCCGCAGCGCGGTCGCCACGCAAATAGGCAACATCGAGCAGGACCAGATGTACGGTATTGCTGTCGAGCTTCTTTGCGACGGCTTCTTCCCCGAGACTTTTCGCTTCATCCAAACGGTCCAATGCTTCATACGAAAAATCCATGTTGCTGTAGGCATACCGATCTTGCGGATCGATCCGGTGAGCCTGGCTGGCAAGATCGAGTGCCTTTTCGTTCCTGCCAAGCAAAGAAAGCGCTAGCGCTGCGTTGTCGTAAGGAACCGTGTCGCGCGGATAGGTTTGGAGCCACTGCTGATAGACGGCTACCGCCTTCTCCATATCCAGCGTGACTTCGTCGTAATAGTGCGCCTCGATGTAAAGCTTTTCCCGCTCGCTGACGCGGTCCCGCAATTCATACGCTTTGCGCAAAGCCTGCGATGATTCTGTACTTCGACCGAGGTTGGAGTATGAAACTCCAAGCGTGGCATATGCCATGGCGAAGTTGGGATCCAGTTCAATCGCCTTCTGCAAGTGCGGTAGAGCCGCGTCGTCATGCGTCTTCTGGTGCTCTTCTTGGCCGAGGGTGAAAGCCTGAAGCGCTTCAAGCGAGGATGTGGACGCCTTTTCCAGCGGCGTGGCGAATTCCTGGACAGACGCGAGTGACTCCCCCATCTTCTGCCTCAGACGCGATGCCGCTTTATCCAGAGATTTCAGGACTTGTTCTTTGCTGTCGACCTCAACCTGCTCACGCGCGAGCGCGTCGCCAGTGCTGCCGTTCAGAGCGTCTAAACTCAGCACGTAGTGATTCCCTAAGCCAGTAATGTTCCCCGTGATCAGTGCCTTGATTCCCTGGCGTTCGCAGATCTCGCGGGCAACGTCATTCGTAAGGCGCTCATCAGGGGGGCGTCCCATAAGGCGCAGAGCGTTGCGGATCTTCGATTCCGAGACGAGGTTCAGATAAGGTGACTGCTCCAGTTGCACCGCCAGAGCCTGCTTCAGCGTTCCATCGAACACCGGGTCCCCAGTGGTGTTCACGAAGTCGGCCAGCAGAACACTGTCCTTTTCGGTGAGCTTGGCCGATGTCTTCGACCGCAGGTACATACCGATGCCGACGAGTACGACCAGCACTCCTGCAACAACGGGCAAAAGCACATTCCATTTGATCTTGGAACTCGTCTTCGCTACAGGCGCAGGAGGCGGCGTGAAAGCCGGTTGCGATGGGGCGGACGGCTGAACTGGAATTCGTGCAGCGGAAGAAACTCGGGCCGCCGAAGGTGGAGCTTCGACCGCGGCTGGAATCGATCCGGAACTTTGCGCGATTGCTCGTCCACTCTCCGTATCGCGCTTCAGCCGCTGCAGGTCGGCGCGAATGTCGGCGGCGCTTTGATACCGCAGGTTCCGGTCTTTTTCCAGCGACTTGTTGAGGACGTCTTCGAACTTCTGCGGCAGATCCGCATTGAGCCGGATCGGGGCGACGGGCGCCCGGTTCAGGATTCCATCGAAGATCATTGCCGAGGTATCGCCGCGGAAGGGAAGGGTTCCCGTCGCCATCTCGTAAAGGACCACGCCAAACGAAAACAAATCGGTACGCGCGTCGAGTTCTTTTCCTTTGGCCTGTTCCGGAGACATGTACGCCACCGTACCCAGCGTCGAGCCCGGGCTGGTGAGATGTTCCTCAACGACGACGACTGACGTCGGCGCGGTGACATCGGCGGGCTCTGAACTGGACCGCGACTCCGCTTTCACCTTGGCGAGTCCGAAATCAAGAATCTTTGCGTGCCCGCGCTTGGTGACAAAGATGTTGGCAGGCTTGATATCGCGGTGGACGATGCCTCCGGCGTGCGCCGCGTCGAGCGCATCTGCGATTTCAATGCCCAGCGACAGGATCGTCTCGAGTTCCATCGGGCGGCCCGCGATCAGGTGCTTCAGCGTGGCGCCGTCGAGAAATTCCATGACGAGGAAGGTGCGGTTGCCTTCTTCGCCGATGTCGTAAATCGTGCAGATATTCGGATGGTTCAGTGCCGAGGCCGCTTTTGCCTCACGTCGGAAGCGCTCGAGCGCCTGGCGATCCTGCGCCAGATCTTCGGGCAAAAACTTCAGGGCGACGAAGCGTCCGAGGCGCGTGTCCTCTGCTTTGTAGACGACGCCCATTCCGCCGCCGCCGAGTTTTTCGACAATACGGTAGTGAGAGATGGTTTGATCGAGCAAGGAAGTCCCCAGTTCCCGTGGGGAGTAATGCTAAGGCCCCGTGGGTTTGAAGTCAAAGCCACGGTTCGTATGACGGATATTTGGTAAAAGTATCAGGTTTATTCCTTGCCGTCCGAGACGAACAAGCTCGACACCTGGTAATAGGCGGTGTAAGCGTAGGATCGCAGGTCGTCGGTAACGAACACTTCTCTCAGTGAGAGCAGTCCGGTGCGGTCAGTGGGTGCGAACTCTCGGAACAGCGTACGGCGCCCAGTCGCAAGATCAACGTGCATCAGGCGGTCGGGAATCTCCGCGAGATGGTAGACCAAAGCGGACTTTCGATCAGCGCTCCACAGGGCTACGATGTCGGGTTCCGTAAGCCCAGGTACGGGCTGTGGTGCTCCTCCTGCAATCGGATAAACGGAATATTTGCCGTCCGGGCCTCGCGCCAGAACAAACTTCCCATCGGCAGAAAGCAGACCGTCGCGTGTGCCCTCAGGCGTCACAGCCTTCGGCGTGCCTCCGAGTTCCTGTACGTAGAAGCGCGTTCCTTTTCCCGGCTCATTGCCGCAGATCAGCACGCTCTTGCCATCGCGGAACCACTTCGCGGTCGAGTAGTGCTCAATTTGGCCGCGTTCGAGTTGTCGGGTCTCACCGGCACCGGTGGGATAAATCAGGAGTTTCGGAGGTATCGATTGAACCACGGCCAATACCCACTTGCCATCAGCTGACAGATCGGCAGCCCATCCCTCACCGAGGCGCAGCACCGGTGACCCATCAGTTTTCCGCAAACAGACGGCGTAGTTCGTTCCCAGTGCCGTCTCAGAGAACAAGAGCGTCTGCCCGTCTTGCGAAAGCGCTCGCGCGTGCGAAGTATTAAGCCATGAGAGATCCCGATCTCCGGCTACATCCGGTGTGTGCACCATAGCGGCGTAACGAAAATCCAACCGCGTTGCCAGCCAGCGCCCGTCGCGATCTACATCCTGGATGGTAAATCCACCAGGAGCTTGGTAAGCCAATCGCCGCTTGCCGGCCATCGTCACGCCGTAAACGGCATAGCTGCCGCCATTCTCGCTCGCCGAAAAAAGGATTTCGTCTCCACGCGGCGCCCACGCAAGCCCGCGTAAGCTCCAGTATCCCTCGGAAAGGAGAGTGTTGTTACCGGACAGGTCTACGATGTTCACTGATCCGCGATCGTCAAGCTTGCGCGGGTGCTCGAAGAAGGCGATGTAGTCTCCTCTTGGAGAGAAGCGTAAATCGCTCAGCGATCCGCTGACTTCATGCAGCACATGTCCGATGGGATATTCGAGCCGTACCTTGCCTGCCACCTCGCGAATGACGGCCAGTTGCGATCCATCGGGTGACCAATCTGCCTGGCGGACGTTGTCCTCGATTTCGCGTGGAGCGCCGCCGCTCAAAGTCATGCGAGCCAAAGTGCCCGTGAACAGCCGATACCATAAGTAATGAGCATTCAACAGCACGGCGAGTTCACCTTTGGAGGAGACCGCCAGCAGAGTCGTGCCGCGCGGCCCGATAGCCTGCGGCTCAGGATAATCGGGGCGCACCGCGAAGATCTGTGGAGTGTTGTCGGAATTCGCGGCGCTGTAGACAATCGTGTCTCCAGCGAACGCCGCTTGAAAAATAGCTTCGCGCCGAAAATTCAGTTGGCGAAAAACCAGAGCTTTGTGAGTGCGTCCCGAACGCAAGGCCACGAAGATCGCGAAGCCTGCAATCATGGCGAACAGTCCAGCCGTCATCCATGCCACACCTGGGCGAATCCCGTGGCGGACCGCAGTGGCATTTCCCGAGCCTGGTCGCGAGCCTGGGCTCGTTCCGCCGAGCGGAACGGTCGCTGCTCCAGACTGCGAACTGCTCTCTGAGATCCAGCGTAACTCGTTCCACAAATCACTGGCTGACTGCCACCGTTCGTCCGGATCTTTGGCCAGGCAGACGCGGATGGTGCGCTCCAACGCCGGAGGAGTCAGCGGCTGCAGAGTACTGATGGGCGCCGGATCCTTGTGCAGAATGGCCGAGGCGATGCCGAAGTCACTCTGGCCTTGAAACGGCCGTTTGCCGGTCACCATCTCGTAGAGCACGGCACCTAAAGAAAAAATGTCACTGCGAGCATCCGTCTCTTTGCCATCCACTTGCTCGGGCGACATGTAAGGAACGGTGCCGATGACTGTCCCCATCTTTGTCATTGGCAACGGGTGCGGGGTCGCGTCAGTCAGCGTTTTACCGAGCGACGCCCATGAATCTGCCTTCGCCAGGCCGAAGTCGAGCAGCTTGGCTCCCGACTTGGTCAGAATAATGTTGCCCGGTTTCAGGTCGCGATGCGTGACACCGCTGCGGTGTGCCTTATCGAGAGCGCTCGCTAATTGAGTGCCGTATTGCATCACCTGCGGCGCAGGCAACGCCCCTTGTTGGAGCCGCTCGGCCAGAGATTCTCCTTCCAGGAATTCCATCACGATGAAATCGACCCCATCTTGCTGGCCAATATCGTGCAGCGTACAGATGTTGGGATGGTTCAGGCTGGAAACAACTTTTGCCTCACGTTCGAATCGTTGGCGACGCGTTGCGTCATCGGCAAAATGGGGAGGAAGGATCTTGATCGCCACGGTCCGGTCCAGTCGCGTGTCGCGGGCCCGATAAACTTCACCCATTCCGCCGGCGCCCAATGGAGCGACAATCTCGTACGGACCTAGTCTGGAACCGCTTGCCAGGGGCATGGATGCGGATTATAGGCTCCATCAGTCCGTGGCGAAAGTCTGGAACCGGATGCCACAGGTGGCGTAATCAACAGCGGAGTTTAGGGACACCCCGTGCACTACAAGTGCTTTACGGCAGGGACGAGGAGCACAGTGAAGCCGCAGGCAAGCCGGGAACGACGCGGTCAAATATCTCGATCGATGCGCGAACTTCAATGTTGGGGCACTACGTCATAGATGGCGAACAAAAAGCGAAGATGATACACTAACATCGCTATGGCGCGCCGGCCGGATCTCGGAAAACGCGAGGACATTTGGACCCAGAAAGATCTCGACGAGATGCAGCACAATCTCTCTCTGCTCAGCGAGCACGGGGTGCGGGAGTTCTACCAGAGAGCCTATCGGGAGTGCGCCATCATCAATTCGCATACCTTTCCTCCCGCGCGGGCCGTCCAGGAACTGGTGCAGGCCTGGAAGCAGCTCAGAAAATGGAGAAGGCCGTAAGTTGGCGCCATCTTTTACGAATCTTCCGCACCAGTCTTCACGAGCACCGGGCTGAGAAACTTCGGTCATAACTTAGGGGTTCCGCTGCTCGCACTTCCACGGCTATAATCAAAGTAGATGTTGCCCGACTGCGATGCTGCTGAAGAATCCCAATTCTCGCTTGCCCGAGTGCTGGCTGCACTGCCTGGTATGTCCGCGGCGGTATCGGGCGAATTTGCCTTCGCGGTTGCGTCCCTCTCTGTTCGGTAGCGATTAGTTCCAACCTTCGCCTGATTCTCCTCGGCGTTTTCTAGAAAGAAGCACGCTTCAACCAGAGCTGCACCCGAGGTCCGACTTAGCGACAACTGGCCAGTAACCACTGGCTGCTGCCTTACGGAGGAAATTCCAATGACTACCAAAACCATGACCGCAACTGTCGGTCCCAAGATCAAGACCGCCCTGCCCGGGCCAAACGCGAAGCGCGTGCTCGAGGGCGATGAAAAATTCATTTCGCCGTCTTACACACGCTCGTACCCAATGGTCGCGAAGAGCGGGAGAGGAATCGTCGTCACCGACGTCGATGGAAACGAGTTCTTCGATTTCTCTGCCGGTATCGCCGTGACCTCGACTGGCCATTGCCACCCCCACGTCGTGGCCGCGATTCAGAAGCAGGCCGGCGAACTCATCCACATGTCCGGTACGGATTTCTATTACGAGAACATGGTGGACCTCGCATCGCGCCTGTCGAAGATTGCGCCCATGAAGGGACCGCACAAGATCTACTACGGTAACTCCGGCGCCGAAGCCATCGAGTGCGCCCTGAAGCTGGCGCGCTATCACACCAAGCGGCAGAACATCATCGCCTTCTTCGGAGCATTCCATGGGCGCACCATGGGAGCCCTGTCGCTGACCGCGTCGAAGCCGCAGCAGAAGCGCCGTTTTTCTCCGCTTGTGCCCGGAGTGACGCACATCCGTTATCCCGATGTGTATCGCGGCTGCGTCGGCGGCCAGCAGGAGGCCGAGAGCTTTGCTCTAGGCTGTGCGCGATTCATCGAAGAGAAGCTGTTCAAGACCACGCTCGCTCCTGAGGAAGTGGCGGCAATTTTCGTCGAGCCGGTTCAAGGTGAAGGCGGATATGTCGTAGCTCCAACAGTCTTCATGCAGGAGTTGCGGCGCATCTGCGACCGGCACGGCATCATGCTCGTCGTTGATGAAGTCCAGAGCGGCATCGGACGGACCGGCAAGTGGTGGGCCGTCGAGCACACCGGAGTCGAGCCTGATATGGTCTGCATGGCGAAGGGCGTCGCGTCCGGCATGCCTCTCGGCGTCACCATGACCAAGGCCGAAGTGATGGACTGGGTTCCCGGATCGCACGCATCGACGTTTGGCGGCAATCCCGTCGCGATTGCGGCAGCGCTGGCCACACTGGACGTCATCGAGAAGGAACATCTCATCGAAAACTCCGCGAAGGTTGGCAATCACATTCTTTCGCGGATGGCCGACTGGCCTTCGAAGCTGAAACTGGTGGGCGATGTGCGCGGGCGCGGGCTCATGATCGGCGTCGAAATCGTGAAAGACAAAGTCACGAAGGAATACGCCAATGTAGAACGCGACCGCATCGTCGAGATGGCGTTCGAGAAAGGCATTCTGTTCCTCGGCTGCGGACCGAGCACGGTCCGGATCTGCCCGCCGCTGGTCGTTACCAAGGATGAAGCCGATGTCGCGGTCGATGTGCTGGAAGAGTGCATCGCCGCGGTAGGGAAGAACGCATAGCTCCCATCGCAGTTTCTATTCATGCCCAGCCCTGCAATTTGGAGCTGGGCTTTTCTTTCCTTCGTTGCCTTCGTGGTTGACGCTGTTCTTTGGGCGCAAACGCGACAGGCGCTCACTTCACCACCACCGCGATTTCTCCGTGTTTCTCGTTGACCTGAATTCGCACCGGGCCAGAGTCGCGCTCAAAGAACAGGCTGATCCGGCAATCTTCAATACGAAGATCATTGATAGTGAGCTGCGGAATCCCTTGCGGCAGATATGGCCGGTCAAAGATAATGCGGCGTTTTTTCGCGTCAATCGAAATGCCCAGGCAGGCTTGCAGCAGCATAAACACTGCCCCTGCCGCCCACGATTGCGGCGAGCATGCCACCGGATACAGTGTCGGGCCCTGTCCGCGACGGCGATCGACACCGCAAATCAGTTCAGGAAGCCGATGCAGTTCCACGGCACCGCTAAGATCGAGCAGGCTCATCAGCACGCGTCCGGCAAACTCGCGATGATCGTAGCGCGCCATACCAGCGGCAGCGATCCCATTATCATGCGGCCAAACTGAACCGTTGTGATAGGAGAGCGGATTGTAGCGGGCTTCGTGACAGCCGACGGTGCGAATGCCCCAGCCGCTGAAGAAATCCTCGCTGACTAACGTATGCGCGACGAGGTTGGCTCGTTCCGCGCTCACAATCCCGGAATAGAGGCAATGCCCCGGGTTGGAAGTTCGCACACGGCAGGGCTTCTTGTGCCCGTCGAGAGCGATCGCGTAGGTCGATAGCTCGTCGCACCAGAACGCCTGCTCGAATCGCTGCTGCAGTTCGGCAGCCTGGTTTTCAAGAGTCGCCGCACGCTTTTCGTCTCCCCACGCCGCATAGATTCTCGCGGCACACAATTTCGCTGCGTAAACGTAACCTTGAACTTCGCACAGAGCGATCGGCGCTTCCGCGATCTTCCCATCGGAATGAAAGACGGAATCGTTGGAGTCCTTCCATCCTTGCTGGACCAAACCTTTGTCGCCGTGCGGAGCGTATTCGACAAAGCCATCACCATCGACGTCGCCGTAGCGATCGATCCACTCCAGAGCCAGATCGATGTGCGGTCGCAGGTGTTTCAGAAAATCAATATCGCCCGTGATATCCAGATACGAGCCAGCGAGCATCAGAAAGAGAGGCGTGCTGTCGATGCTGCCGTAATAGCGTCCAAAGGGGACTTCGCCGAGATTGGCCATTTCGCCGCGGCGCATTTCGTGGAGGATCTTTCCTGGTTGTGCTTCATTCTTCGAGTCAATTTCAGTAGCCTGGGTTGACGCCAGGAATTGCAGAACGCCCTTCGCAATCTGCGGCGCGATCCAGAGCATCTGGAGAGCCGTAATAATCCCATCGCGACCAAAGACGGTGCTGAACCACGGAACTCCGGCATACGGATAATTCGTTTCCGGATTTCCCATGGTCATCATTTCCACGTCGGCCATGGAACGCTTGATCCAGCGGCTCAGGCGATCGTTCGAACTCGAAATCATGCACATCTTCGAGGAGGCCGCTTTCAGTTCGGTCTCGGCGCTCGCCATGGCGCGGGCATATCCCACGCCATAATGCCGAGGGGGCGGATCGCAGGCGATCGAAAAATGGAATACCGCGGATTTGCCCGGTCGAAGGCTGGTGTCAAACTGCAACTGCGACGAGGTGATGCGGTCAGGCGCGGGATCGCAGTCGATGCGAGTGCGTCGCTGTTGCTTGTCCAGACCATCGTAGGTCATGACAATCGAGTTCGTGGTGATCTCGTCGGGTAAGCGGCTGCCTCGACGTTCCCGACGCATGCCACGCACTTCAAAGATATCCACGAAATCGGCCGCGAATAGCAAGCCCAGCGGGACGTTCAGCGTCTCTAGCCCGTAATTGACGATGCGGATTTCTTCGTGTGCAACGTCCTGCCACAGATAACGGGAACGCACAATGTGGGCAATGCCACGCGGAACCACGACTCGCTGATGATCGCTGACATCGACATTCGCGAGATCAGCGATGAAAACGAAGTTGTCCGACTTCACCGTCGAACTCAGCAACAGAGGCCGCGCGTCCCACAGAGCCAGAACCCACTCCGATAAATGTCGGCAGCCGCGAAAAAAAATTCCGTGCTCCCCCAGGCCGAGAGGCTCAATATCGCCGTAGCGATTGAAGACAGCGAAGCACTTGCCGTACTTCAAAACCCGCGCACGATCGTCCGAGGGAGTTGACCCTGCCGCTATGTAGTACTGCTGGGTGGTTCTAATTTCATCCACCGAAGATCTCCCTCAGTGAGCGCAAGTGTGTCCGGTTCTTGTTTGGCGATGCTTTGGTAGATCGTCAGGTAATCCTGAGCCATTCGTTCCGCAGAAAAGCGCCGTTCAAATTCATTTCGGCATTTCTGACGGCCAATCGCGTCGATGTTGGCGACGGCCCTTGCTGCTTCTTCCACATTTTTCACCAGGTACCCAGAAACACCGTCTTCAATGATCTCGGGTACCGACCCAAGCGGGTACGCGATGATCGGCACTCCGCATGCCATCGCTTCGATCAGCACGATACCAAATGGTTCACACCAGTTGATCGGGAATAAAAATGCGACTGCGTTGCCGAGAAATTCATTCTTGTCGAGATCTCCGATCTCCCCAATGAACTCCAGCAGTTCGCTGTCGAGCATCGGCTTAATAACAGACTCGAAATATTCTTTATCGGCGCGATCGATCTTCGCTGCGATCTTCAGCGGCATCTCGGAGCGCAGGGCGATCTCAATCGCCTGATCGAGACCTTTCTCAGGCGATACTCTTCCCAGAAACGCGAGGTATTTCCCAGGATTCAGGTACGGTTCAAAAAGGCTCGTTGGCATCCCATGGTGAACCGTGGCTTGCCAGTTCAGCCAGTGCAAAGGAGTTCTTTGTGAGTCCGAAATCGAGATCACTGGCATGTCTTCGAACTCGCGGTAAAGCGGAACGAGATCGGGAATGTCGAGACGTCCGTGCAGCGTAGTAATGTGAGGCAGCGCTTCTCTGCGGCTGCTCGGGAAATGGATGTAGTCAATATGAAAGTGAATCAAATCAAACTCATCTTTGCGCTGGATGACCTGCTCGATGAGATTGATGTGTTGCGCAAGCGGATCGATGCAGTTTGGGTCCAATCGCAGCGCACGCGCGCATGCCGGAACTAAGCGGGCATTGGTCAGTGAATCTCCGCTGGCGAACAAAGTTACATCATGCCCCTGGCGGACAAGCTCCTCGGTGAGCCAGGAGACGACCCGTTCTGTACCTCCGTACAACCTGGGTGGAACGCTTTCATAAAGTGGCGCCACTTGTGCAATTCTCATACATCCTCGGGAATGATTTTTGGAGAAATCGGAACGGAGTCGGTTTCTCTGTCGTCGAAATTCGGATTGCATGCGCTTCTGCGCGAAAAGCTATTCCTCCTCCTCAAGTGTTAGCGGGCTTCTGCTCTCAGAGTACGGGGATCGAGGGTAGGTCACCATCAGGTGTTCCCTGCAAGAAATACGCGGTTGCACTAAGGGATATGAAGATTTCCGTCAGCTCTGCGCCCGCGAAAGGTTGTTCCAAAAAAGAACGCAACGAAAAGTTAAACCCCTTAATGTGCGGAGCATCACTGAGCGGAGTAGCCAGTGGTTGTACGTTCGATGCGGACCTGCATGCTGCCTGCTCGCATCAGTGAATGCATCCTGCGATCGCTCGGTTGGCTCGCAAACCATATCCTGGCGGCGAACCGTTTGCCGTCGCATCTGCGAGTGGGGGTGCGTGGGGAGGACGCCGCCTACTTTTACCTGCGCAAAACGGGGTATTTGATCGTTGCACGCAACTTCCGATCCCCGCGTTTCCGTGGCGAAGTGGACATGATCGGATGGGATCGCGATGTTCTGTGCTTCATTGAGGTTAAAACGCGAACCTCGCGTGACGTGAAAAGTGCGGAGGCGGCCGTCGATCGGCACAAACGGCGCGAAATCGCGCTGGTCGCGCGCGATTACCTCCGGAGACTGTCACCTTTGTGCCAATGGAGGTTCGACGTGGTGAGCGTATACTATGACGGTTCTAGTTCCCGCCCGCAGATCGAAGTGTTTCGTAATGCTTCCTTGGCAGCGTAAAATATAAGGTTTGCGCTTTCTATTGAAAGGATTCAATAAGTGCCGGAGCTGAGAAAAGACCCTATTGTTGGCCGGTGGGTGATTATTTCGACCGATCGCGCGAAGCGCCCAACCGATTTTGTACGGGAAAACATGAAGATCAAGGGTGGCTTCTGTCCCTTTTGTTATGGGAACGAGAGCAAGACGCCTCCGGAGATTCAGGCGTATCGCCCCAATCCAAACGGGGGCGGCCCGCAGCGCGATGCCCCGGGCTGGACCGTCCGCGTGGTCCCGAACAAGTTCCCGGCCCTGGGCATCGAAGGCAATTTGAACCGCCAGGCCGAAGGTATGTTCGACCGCATGAACGGCATCGGTGCCCATGAAGTGATCATCGAGACCCCGGATCACAACTCGACACTTGCATCGTTACCGCCGAAGCGAATTGAAGATGTCTTGTGGACGTTCCGCGACCGGATTCTCGATCTGAAAAAAGACCGGCGCTTCAAATACATCCTGATCTTCAAGAATCACGGCGAAGCTGCCGGCGCTTCCCTGGAGCACTCCCACTCGCAGTTGATCGCCTTGCCGATTCTTCCCATCAACGTGACGCAGGAATTGGAAGGCGCCAAGCAGTACTTCCTCTACAAAGAGCGCTGCGTGTTCTGCGACATCATCCGGCAGGAGATGGACAATGGAACACGAGTCGTCGGCGAGAACGAGAATTTCGTCACGCTCGCTCCCTATGCTCCGCGCTTCCCGTTTGAGACGTGGATTTTGCCGAAACAGCATGAATCGGCATTTGAGAACTCGTCGTCTCACATGTTCGAGAACCTTGCTCGTGCGCTGAAGAACTTGCTGGGACGTGCGGAACGAGTGCTCGACAATCCTCCTTACAATCTCGTGATTCACACCTCGCCGGTGCAGGATCCGACCAACGACCACTATCACTGGCACATCGAGTTCATGCCGAAGCTGACCAAGACCGCCGGATTCGAGTGGGGCACCGGGTTCTACATCAATCCCACCCCTCCGGAAGAGGCCGCGAAGTTTCTGCGAGAGGCCAACGTCGAGGAAGCGGCACCAGTCGCCGTGAGCTAGTCAGATTATCTACATGAAATGAAAAGAGGGCGCGGCCATTATGTCGCGCCCTTTCCGTTTTGGCCGGAGAGAGAGTAGGGCTAACTGCAAGCCCCGAGTGAAATCAGAATAGAAGTTGCGCGAGAAACAGTTGTCACGGAGATGTAAAAACTGAGGTTGCCTGAGCACGCCTCAACTCGCGAAATCAACTCAAGCCTGCGTGCGGTCCTGATATTCCTCGTGCCACGCCATCTGAATGGCTTCGAGTTTCCCCTCATTGGAAGCCTTCGGATCTCCGCCGAAATCCGGCAGTTCCGTCACGTAGCGGTGCAGGTCGGTGAAACGCACCGAAAGCGGGTCCAGTTCGGGATATGCTTCCGAGAGCAGTATGCCGAGATCTTGAGCATCGTCCCAGGTGAATTGTTTTGGCATGCGTTCAGCTCCTATGGAAGCAGGTTCCAAAGTTTCAGAAGTTTCAAGGTTTCAAAGTAAAACCACATTACAGAGCGAGGCGCTTCGACTTTGACACTCGAAACTCGAAACCTGCTCTTAGTGATGCTCCTCCGAAACATAATTCCGGTTCCATGCCGGGATTTCGACAACGACCTTCCCCGGTTTCGTGATTTGCGCCTGACAGCCGAGACGCGAGTTCAACTGGAGATCCGCTGCCATATCCAGCCGATCAGCTTCGTCGTCATCCATTTCAGAAAGATTCTCGGCGCCTTCCTTGATCCACACGTGGCAGGTAGTACAGGCACAGTTGCCTCCACACGCATGATCGAGTGAAACCCCAAAGTTCAATGCGATGTCGAGGATCGATTCTTCCTTGCCGTGATCTTCGTATGGCAGTTTGCCGTGTTCAAACGTCACCGTCTTCCCTTCGGGAAGGAAAGTAATCTGTACCAGGTTCTCAGTCGGAGCTTCTGCCGTTGCTGTTCCAGCGCCTTGATTTTTCTCGTCTGCCATGCTGCTCCTCAATCTCGCACTTGCCCTTGCGATAAGCCCTACGCTTGCCATCCTGAGCGGAGCGGATTTCGCGTTTTGTGCGGAATCCGCGTAGTCGAAGGATCCCTATGATCTCAACTGAAACTGCGGACATAGGGAGCCTTCGACTGCGCACGCCTTCGATGCGCTCAGCCGTACTTCGCCCGAGATGAAAAGGATGCTCATTTGAATTCTGCTTTCGCCATCGGATGAGGCGCCGTCGGGCCCTCGCCCATATCGGTCTCTTCCATGTTCTTGCCTTTTAGAGCCGATGAAACGGCCGTATCCATCATCAGTTCGGCGAGCCGCATCGTGCCCTGGTTCAATGCATCAATCGCTTTTCGGATTGCCTGGTAGTCGTCCTCTTTGTTCACTTCGTTGAGCGACTTCTCCATCTTGGCGATCTGCTTCTTTTCATCAGTGCGCAGCTGTCCCCATGCCGGACTCTGTTTCGCTTTCTCAAGCGCGGCGAAAATTGTCGCGGTTTCATTCCGCGCTTCGATCAATTGCCGCCGCCGGAAATCTTCTTCCGCGTTATCGAAGGAATCCAGAATCATGCCTTCGACCTGCTCGTCCGTCAGCCCGTAACTCGGTTGCACCTGAATCTCAGCCTGCTTCCCGCTGCGTTGCTCGCGGGCCGTGACGTTGAGAATGCCATTCGCGTCGATCAGGAATTTCACCTCCACCCGCGGAATCCCTGCAGCCATTGGCGGAATACCCTTCAGATCGAAGCGGGCCAGCGAGCGGCAATCCTTGGCGAGTTCACGTTCTCCTTGCAGCACGTGAATGGCGACATTCGCCTGGCCATCGATCTGCGTCGTGTAGTACTGCGTGGCGGACGCAGGAATCGTCGAGTTGCGCAGAATAATTTTGTCGGTCACTCCCCCAGCAACCTCGATCCCGAGCGAAAGAGGCGTGACATCCAGCAGCAGCATGTTCTGCGTTGCCTGCGATCCACCACCGAGAATGTTGGCCTGCACGGCCGCACCGAGAGCAACCACCTCGTCCGGATTCAAATCGACATGCGGATCCCGTTGGAACAGCTCTTTCACCAGCGCCCGAACCTTCGGAATGCGCGTCGATCCGCCCACGAGGACGACTTCATCGATCTGCTCAGGTTTGAGATTCGCGTCCTTCAGAGCTTGCTTGCATGGACCCACCGTCCGATCGATGATCGGCTGGATCAATTGCTCAAACTGCTCGCGCGTGATCTCCCGCTGGTAGCGCTTGCCCTGCGGTAATGCAATATCGAGTCTGACCGAGCTTTGCGACGACAGCGCAATCTTCGCCTCGATCACCGCCTTGCGAATGGCCTGCACCGCTTCTGCATTCCGACGAAGATCGATGCCGAGGTCTCCACGAATATCGTCGAGCGCGATCGTGATTAGCAGATTGTCGATGTCATCCCCGCCAAGATGCGTATCGCCATTGGTGGCGATCACTTCGAAGATGCCGTCGTGCAACTTAAGAATCGAAATATCGAATGTGCCGCCGCCCAGATCGTAGACAGCTACGATGCCGTTCTGTTTCTTGTCGAGTCCGTAAGCCAGTGATGCGGCCGTCGGTTCGTTCACTAGGCGGAGAACGTCCAGGCCTGCGATGCGGCCCGCATCTTTGGTCGCCTGCCGTTGCGCGTCATTGAAGTACGCGGGAACGGTGATCACCGCCTTGGTAACCGGTTCTCCGAAATAACGCTCCGCGTTGCGCTTGAGCTGACGCAGAATTAGCGCCGAGATTTCAGGCGGCGTGAAAGTCTTGTCCCCAAGGTTAATCCGGAGCACTTCTCCCGGTTGCAGATCCTCGGCCACTCGGAAAGGGAAGAGTCGCAACTCGTCCTGAATGTCCTCCACCCCGCGGCCCATCAACCGCTTGATGGAATAGACTGCGCGCTCGGGCGTCTCGATCAAGTACCGCCGCGCCGCGTTTCCGATGATCGGCTGATTGTCTTCCTTCAGCGCAACGACGGAGGGAACGAGGTTCGAACCATCCTCCCCCGGGATGACGACAGGCGTCTCCCCTTGCATGAAGGCCACCAGAGAATTCGTGGTGCCTAAATCAATCCCGACAATGTGATCCGTATCCATTGATTCATTCAGCGATTCAGCGATTGAGTCATTGAAATCGCTCAATGGCTCGATCTCTCAATGACTCAATCCTTTCATTCTTCTAACGCCGCGTTCACATCCCTCACTAAATTCCGGATGTAATTTCTCCGGTTCAGCACATCCACCATCTTCGCCGTGATCTTGCCGCGTTCCTCCGCCGGCGCTTTCGAGCCGTGATTGCGTTCCACCAGGCTGTCCCACTCCGCCCAGTACGTCTTTAATTCCTTCAGCAACGCGTCGTGCTTGGCTTCCAGCGCGTCCTTATGCTGCGCGATCTCTCGTGTTAAATCAGGATCATCATCGCCCATCTTCTTGTTCATCTTCAGTTCTTCGAGCTGCATGTTCAGTTCGAATACTTCTTCCAAAAGATCGGGCGGGACGATCTGCTTCTTCACTTCGCCGCTGGCGCGAGCCTGCTCCGTCGCAGCCTTCGATTGTTCTTCCAGTTCCACCCCTTCCAGCTTCAGCAGGTACTGCGTCCGCTTGATGGGATCGCGCAGCGTGCGATACGCATCGTTCAGCAGCGAGCTCTGCTCCAGGCTCCATTCCTGTTCCTGGCTCCCGGCGCGGGCGTTGAGGTCCGGATGCAATCTGCGGCTCAGCTCATAGAAATCTTTTTCCAGTGCGGGAACGTCAATGTTCAATTTCGGAGGAAGCCCGAAAAACGTGAAGTAATCCACCGGCGCCGGGGGTTGCACCTTGCCGCACGACGCGCAAAAATGCGCGGCTCGCATCGCACCACACGACCAGCAGCTATGCGTCTCCTGCGGGAGCGGCTTAGATCCAATTGCCGTCAAGATCGATTTTGTAGTCACGTTCGTGTTCCTTCTACCGGCCGCATTTTTCCAGAAAGTTCCGGTGGCGCATGCTTTCGCGGGCGTGGCACCCGCGCCACACAAGAGCAGGCATCAGGCGGAGAACGAAGTTCCACAACCGCACGACTTCGTCGCTTGCGGGTTCACGAATACGAATCCCTGCTGCATCAACGTCTCCTGGTAGTCCAGGGTCATGCCGTGCAGATAGATGAACGACTTCGGATCGACAAACACGCGCACATCGGCGAACTGGAAAATACGATCGCGCTCGCGCGCCTGCGTGTCGAAGCGGATGTTATAGCTCAACCCAGAACATCCGCCGCCTTGCACGCCGAGACGTAGGCCTCCCTGCTCGGGCGAAATGCCTTCCTTTGCCATCGCACTGCGGATCTTCGCGATCGCCTTTTCGGTGACGGTGATCCCCTTGGCGCTGGCCTGCGTCGTATTTTCGATTGCCGTAGTCATAACCTGTCGGGCAATGAGCAATGAGCTTCGAGCGATGAGCCAACCCGCCATTACTCATTGCTCACCGCTTTCTTCCTACTTCGCTTCCGCTGCTACTGGGTTCGGAGACTCCTGCTTCTTCTTCCAGTCACCGATCGCGGCGCGAATCGCGTCCTCCGCCAATACCGAACAGTGGATTTTAACCGGAGGAAGCGAAAGCTCCTTCACAATGTCCATGTTCTTGATGGCGAGAGCTTCATCGACCGTTTTGCCCTTCACCCACTCGGTCGCCAGCGACGAGGATGCAATCGCGGAACCGCATCCGAAGGTCTTGAACTTCGCTTCCTCAATCACATTCGTCTGAGGATTGACCTTGATTTGCAGCTTCATCACGTCGCCGCACTCCGGCGCGCCGACCAGTCCGGTTCCGACATCGGTGCTGTTCTTGTCCAGCGAGCCGACATTGCGAGGATTGTTGTAGTGATCGATGACTTTATCGCTATATGCCATTTCTTGACCTCAGGTTTCAAAGTTGCAAGGTTTCAAAGACAACCCGCTGGCGGACCATTCGGTTTCCAGAGTTCCAAAGCAACCTTGAAACTTTGAAACTCTGAAACCTTGAAACTTGATTTATTCCGCCGCCCACTTCACATCCTTCAAATTGATGCCTTCCTTCGCCATCTCGTACAGCGGAGAAAGTTCGCGCAACCGTTCGACAGTCTCAATGACGCGATCCGCTACATAATCGACCTCAGCTTCCGTGTTGAAGCGCCCGATGCCAAACCGAATCGAGCTGTGCGCCAGATCGTCGCCCGTGCCCAGCGCCTTCAGTACATAAGATGGCTCCAGCGTCGCGGAGGTGCACGCCGATCCGCTCGAAACCGCAACGTCGTTAATGCCCATCAGCAACGACTCGCCTTCCACGTACGCAAAGCTGATATTCAGATTGCCCGGCAGCCGATGCTCCATCGAGCCGTTGATGAACACTTCATCGAGTCGTCCCATGATGCGGTCGCGTAGCCGATTCCGCAGTCCAGCCATATGGCAGGACTCCTTCGCCATTTCTTCCTGAGCGATCGCACACGCCTTGCCGAGCCCAACAATTCCGGGAACATTCAGAGTGCCCGAGCGCATGCCGCGCTCGTGACCGCCACCATCGATGATCGCCGAAAGCTGCACGCGCGGATTCTTGCGGCGAACGTACAGCGCGCCCACACCCTTGGGCCCGTACATCTTGTGCCCCGAGATCGACAGCAGATCAATATTGTTCTTGTTTACGTCGACGGGAACCTTCCCAACCGCCTGCGTCCCGTCGCTGTGGAAGATCACACCGCGTTCGCGGCACAGTTTCCCGATCTCCGTCACGGGCTGCAGAACGCCAATCTCGTTGTTCGCCCACATGATCGTGACCAGGATCGTCTTGTCATCCATGGCGCGCTTCAGATCTTCGAGATCGATCAGACCGTCCTTCTGCACCGGCAGATAGGTGACCCGGTATCCATACTTCTCCAGGCGCTTGCACGTGTCGAGCACCGCCTTGTGCTCGGTCACCGCGGTGATGATGTGGTTGCCCTTCTCGCGGTACATCTCGGCAACGCCTTTAATCGCGAGGTTGTCGCTTTCGGTGGCACCCGAGGTGAAGATAATTTCCTTCGTGCTCGCGCCGATCAGCTTCGCGATCTGCTCGCGCGCCGTCTCCACGCCTTCTTCGGCGCTCCATCCAAATGAGTGATTCCGGCTGGCCGCGTTGCCGAATTTATCGGTGAAGTAGGGAAGCATCTCTTCCAGCACCCGCGGATCGACCGGGGTGGTGGCATGGTTATCCATGTAGATCGGCAACTTCACACCCTTGTGATTGGTGTGCAGCGTCTCAACGTCTGCCTGGGGGATCTTTACATCCGTGCTCATTGATTGCTCTCCTGCGAACTTAACGTTACTGATGAATCTTCTTGCCTCAATGGTTCAGCTAATCGTTACCAATTCCGACGGCTTCCGCTGGTCCGTACTCGCTTCCTCGGGTTCTTCCCGCATGTGCGAGATCTTGATCCGCTTCAGCACCGCCTCGATGCTCTCGTTCACTTTGCGCAGCGGCTCGCGAATATTGCAGCGATCACTCTGATCGCACTCGCCGCGTACCGTGATGCACGACGTAATGAACAGGGGCCCATCGATGGCCTGGATCACTTCAAATGCCGAGATCGTGTGCGCAGGACGCGCCAGCGTGTATCCGCCATTGGTCCCATGCTGCGATTGCAGCAACCCGGCCTTCGCTAGCCGCTGCAGAATCTTCGCCAACGCCTCCGGAGGAATTCCGTAAGCCTCGGCAACGTCCTTCGCGCTGCGCGAACCGTCGCTCGCACGCTCGGCAAGATGCTTCATCGCCATCAGCGCGTAGTCCGCCTTTTTTGTAAGCTTCAGCAGAGCGTTACTCCTCCGGACTGCGGGCTGAGAATTCCGACTGATCCAGTCGGACTCAATCCGACTGTTTTCGTCGCATATTCATTCTACTGGACAAATCGCCTCTGCGGCAAGTCGAGGCAGCGAACGGCAGAACCCCACAGGGAATGGTAAGCCAATAAAGGTGAATGGTTTAGCTTTATACGATCAAAATGGTCGTGAATTCACCACCCATCCGAATCCGGCGGTGATTCGGGACTTGTTACGAATTCACAACAGATTGATGCGTGGGGGCTTGACAACCCTTAAACCCGGTCTACAATACCGGGAAATTCCGGTGAAAACGTACACCCCTCAGCCAACGTCCTTCGCAATCATCCCGGAGATATGAAACCTCAGTCGCCTGCCCCTCCTCAGAACTCAACTATGAAGCAGCCCTGTAAACATCTGCGCGTGCAAATCGTCAGCCGCGATGAAGATGCCGAATTCGTCGAGTGCAAAGAATGCGGCGAGATCTTCGAGTCCAGTGAGTTCAAGGACATGAATATCGAAGAACGCGCCGACGACAGCGAGGCCTAACGCTTCAGCATGACCCTCGTAACGTGACTCTCCGATTTACGCTTGGTCTGCGCGATCTGCTCTGCTACGGTGCGGGCGGGGATGAAGCATTCGTGTCCCCCGCAAGATTCGCTCATGCCGAAGGTCGCCCTTGTCGTCGACGATTCCATGCTGGTTCGGTACTCCGTCTCCCGCTTCCTCGAGGAGCGGGGCTTCGCGGTAGAAACCGCCACCAACGGCAATGAGGCGCTTGAAATCGTGGCTCGCGTGCATCCGGATCTCATTGTGACCGATATGCAAATGCCCCGCATGACCGGCAGCGAATTCATCACGGTTCTCAAGAGCAAACCCGAAACCGCAAATGTCCCGGTCATCGTCATCACAGGTCGCGCCAGCGGCTTTCTCGAAGGTGATCGCCGCGCCAACTTCGCGGTCTCGAAAGACATCGATGTCGAGAAGCAACTTGAAAAGGCGCTAAGCGCAATCGCGACACGGAAGTAGGATCGTAGCGCCGGCTGTCGTGCGGGCGTCTCGCCCACACTCTCGAACGTTCTCCGACCCTACCTGAGAACCATTCCCGCCTCTGCCGAGAAATCCATCGCCGCAAAATCCTTCGCCAGGAATTTCGGATAAGCCGCCGCCGCAATCATCGCCGCATTGTCGGTCGACAGCGGACGCGACGGAAAGAAGACGGGCAGCCCTTGTTTTGCGCCGTCCCGCTCAAAGGTCTGCCGTAGTTCCTGGTTGGCGGCCACTCCGCCCGTCACAAAAAGCGTCGCGACGTTATATGCTTCCGCCGCAGCCAGAGTCTTTCCCACCAGGTCTTCAACAATCGCGCGTTGAAACGATGCCACCAGGTCCAGGGCCTGTTTATCGCAGTGGGCCAGGTAGTCTTCCAGTTTCGGCTTCTTGATCCCGGCCAGCGCTCTTCTGCGGGATTCGATGCTCGCCTGCATCTGGTGCGCTTCCACGTAGCGCAGCATCGCCGTCTTGATGCCGCTGTAGGAGAAATCAAAGCGCGGGCGTTCATCCTCAGGATCCACCGCTCGGTTGTCCTGCCGCCCGCGTCGATCGCGATGCTTGATTTGCGCTGGAGGAAACTTCACCGCGTGCGGATCACCATGCCTCGACAGACGGTCGATCACCGGACCACCGGGATATCCCAGCCCTAAGAGCTTCGCGACTTTATCGAAAGCTTCGCCGGCTGCGTCGTCGCGCGTGTGCCCGATGTTTTCGTATGTCCATGCGTCGCTAGTTTGCGACGCGAGATAAAGATGTGTGTGCCCGCCAGAAACTACCAGGGCCAACACGGGAAATTGCAGTTCGTGATTGCCCTTCTGTCGCTCTTCCAGCAAGACGGCGTGGATGTGGCCTTCCAGATGGTTCACCGCGATCAGCGGCTTCTCCAGCGCGAATGCCAGCGCCTTCGCATAGCTGATCCCGACCAGCAACGCTCCCGCGAGCCCCGGACCCTGAGTCACCGCGATGGCATCGACAGAATCGTACGTGTGCTTGGCCTCGGCCAGCGCCTGTCGGATCACGGGAACAATCGCCCGCAGATGTTCGCGCGAAGCAAGCTCCGGAACTACTCCGCCGTACGGCTGATGCGTCGCGATCTGCGAAGCCACAACGTTCGACACAAGCTGCTCACCCGACCGCACCACCGCAGCCGCTGTCTCGTCACACGAACTCTCAATACCAAGAATGTAAGCGTCAGCCATGAAACTATATTATTAAAATATCCTCTCTCTCTGATCCGCGATCCCATTGCCATCGTGTCATCCTGAGCGGAGTCGAAGGATCCCTGCCACGTAAACCTAACTGTGAGAGCCTCGCGGAGTTCGTCCCGTGTGTACTCCGCTGTATGCAGTGCTCAAATTGCGACTCGCGACTCAGGACTCGGGACCTATAAGACTTTTCCACAGCCAAAACCAGTTTTCTTGTGACATACAACCTTGACCCTCCCAGCCAAAAGCTCACAATGACAACGTGCACAATGCACCGCAAATAGCGCAGCACAAACGCGGCTCCTGGGAGCTCAGGACTTGGAACTCGGCAACTCGCAACTCGCGACAAGCTAAGTCCTTATTCTGGAATATTTTGCGTGTAAGTCCTTCTTTGACAATATTTTGCGAGGCATGCAGCTGCTAGTAACAACGTAACGTGCCTGCAATCAATATTTTACGAGCTTTCAGCAAGAAAAATCATTTGGCGAATCTGCGATAAAGCCTTGCCGTAACTCCTTTATCCGCAAGATTTTACCTGTAAGTGATTTGATTCGAATATTTTGCGAGGGCTAAGCTCCACCGGAAACCCATAACTGCTTTTGCTTCAATAATTTGCAACTTTTGCTCGAAACAAAATTCACCGCCTCCGATCGGCGCGACTTACCTCTGTGCAGCAGAGGCCATTCATCGCAGCAGGGGTATCATGAAGGCCATGAAGGGCTTTGCCACATCGATTGTCGAGAGACTGCGGCAGCATGGCTTTCATGCCTATCTGGTGGGTGGGTGCGTCCGCGATCTCCTGATGGGACGGGAGCCGAAGGATTATGACATCGCCACGAATGCGACCCCGAAGCAGGTGATGGAAATCTTTCCGCAGACCTACGCGGTCGGAGCTCAGTTCGGCGTCGTGCTGGTGCCCCTTCCCGAAGACCAGTCGCAAGCCGAACAGTGTACGGAGGAGAAGAAGTCGCTCTACGTTGAGGTCGCTACCTTCCGCAGCGATATCGGCTATTCCGATGGCCGCCATCCCGATGAAGTCCGCTTCAGTCAGGATCCACGCGAGGACGTCGCCCGCCGCGACTTCACCATCAATGGCATGATGCTGGATCCAAGCAGCGGAGAGGTGCTCGATTACGTCGGCGGCCGCCACGATATTTCCGTGGGCATTGTCCGCGCCATCGGCGATCCGGAGCGCCGCTTTACCGAAGACAAGCTTCGCATGCTGCGAGCGGTGCGATTTGCGGCGCGGTTCGAGTACGCGATCGATTCGGCAACCTTCGCGGCCATTCAGCGCCTTGCGGAGCAGATTCGTGTCGTATCGCGCGAGCGTGTGCGAGATGAACTCACGCGCATGCTGACAGAAGGCCGCGCGCGGCATGCGTTTCAGTTGCTGGATCACTCGGGACTCCTGCGACACGTGCTTCCGGAGATTTCGGCGATGAAAGGCGTGGAACAGCCTCCTGAGTTTCATCCCGAGGGAGACGTGTTCGTCCACACACTGCGTTTGCTGGACTACTTGCCTCACCCGTGCCCAATGACGTTGGCCTGGGGAGCACTGCTCCACGATGTTGGCAAGCCGCCAACCTTCCGCGTTGCGCCGGATCGAATCCGGTTCGATAACCACGTGGACGTAGGCGTAAAGATGGCCGAGGAGATCTGCCGGCGGCTGCGCTTCTCCAAAGACGACACGGAACAGATCCTGGCGCTCGTCGATAATCACATGCGCTTCGCCGACGCGAAGAAGATGAAGGAATCAACGTTGAAGAAATTCCTGCGCCTGCCGCGCTTCGACGAGCATCTTGCGCTGCACCGCGCCGACTGTCTCGCGAGTCATCGCAACCTAGGTAGTTATGACTTTATCGAGAAGAAACGGACAGAGATTCCGCCCGCGAACATGAGGCCTGCTCCGCTCGTCACCGGACGCGATCTCATTGCCGAAGGCCGCACGCCCGGACCGAAGTTCCGCGAAATTCTGAACGCCGTAGAAGACGCTCAACTCGAAGGCCGCCTGCCTTCCCGCGATGCAGCCCTTGAATTTGTGCGCCGGGAATTTCCTGTCTGATCCACAGCGGCGCAGAATTTTTGCGTCCGGCAAGGTGCTAAAATCGAACTTCTCTCGCCGGTATGAGTCGGAGTTTGCTTTGGAATTAGCTGGTTCTGAGTTGGAAAAGATCGTTGCGCGATCGTTGCGGCAAGTCCCTCCGGCACACGCGCCGGTGCTGGCCTGGCCGGTCGTTTGCGGATCCGCAGTCGCGGAGAGAACGCGCGCCCTCGATTTTATCGATGGAGTGTTGCGAGTCGCCGTCTCCGATGCCGGATGGAAAAAGGAACTTCAGGCTCTCGCGCCGCGATATTTGGCTTCGGTCAACCGTTACACGGCAGAGCCAGTTCGAAAGGTCGAGTTCATCATTATGCGCCCCGAGACCGCAGAGAACACTCGTTAGCCTCGCATGAAAGTCACCGAGAAAGACGTCGCCTACGTAGCGGAACTTGCCAACCTCGATTTGACTCCCGAGGAGCGCAATGGAATGCTCCGCGACCTGAACTCCATTCTGGATTACGTCGAGCGCCTGAACGAGCTCGACACATCCGATGTGCCTCCGATGGCGCAGGTCTCCGATCGCTACGGAGTGGACGCAGCCAGGCAGGGCAGCGAGCGCTTTGCCTACGCCACTCGCAACGACATTCTCGAAGGTCTCCGCAAATCATTGCCGCACGATGAGGCGCTGGCGAACGCTCCCGACCGCGACGAAGATTTCTTCCTGGTCCCCAAAGTGATCGAGCGCTAGTTTTTTGACAAGATGGATCTCACTTCACTGACAATCGACGGCGTCCGCTCTGCGATTCAGGAGCGCAAGACGACCGCTGTCGCGCTGGCCGAGGCGCACTATGAGCGAATCCACAAGGAAGACGGGCAGATCGGTTCGTATCTGACGCTGTCGAAAGAACGCGCTCTGGCGCAGGCCGAGCGGATCGACCGCATGGCAGCTGAAGGCAAGACTCTACCAGCGCTCGCCGGTGTGCCGGTTGGCATCAAGGATGTGATGAGCACGCGTGGCGTGCGCACCACGGCCGGTTCGAAGATTCTCGAGAACTACGTTCCGCCCTATGACTGCACGGCGGTGCATCGCCTGGAAGCGGCGGGTGCAGTCGTGCTCGGCAAGATGAACTGCGACGAATTTGCCATGGGCTCGTCGAATGAGAACTCGGCGTATCAACCGGTCAGAAATCCGCGTGACCTGTCGCGAGTGCCGGGAGGATCCTCGGGAGGATCAGCAGCGGCCGTCGCCGCGGACTTGGCTGTGTTCACGTTGGGATCCGACACAGGAGGTTCGATTCGCCAGCCGGCTTCGTTCTGTGGAGTGGTTGGACTGATGCCGACTTACGGGCGCGTATCCCGCTACGGTTTGATTGCGTTTGCTTCGTCGCTCGATCACATCGGTCCGCTGACCAAGACCGTGAAGGATGCGGCACTGGTGCTGCGCACGATTGCAGGCCGCGATCCCATGGATTCGACAAGCGCGGACGTTCCGGTTCCTGACTACGTTGCCGAACTCGAGAAGCCAGTCCGGGGATTGAAGCTCGGTATCGCCAAAGAATATTTCGGTGAAGGCCTCGACGATGAAGTCCGCCACGCTGTGGAAGCTGCGATCGATAAGTTGAAGTCGCTCGGTTGCGAGATAGTTCCTGTATCGCTTCCGCACACTCCTTACGCGATTCCGACGTACTACCTGATCGCAACCGCGGAAGCATCATCGAACCTGGCGCGCTACGATGGCGTCCGCTACAGCCACCGTGCCCGCGGAGTAAAGACGCTTTCCGAGATGTACCGGCGCAGCCGCGATGAAGGCTTTGGCGCCGAGGTCAAGCGTCGCATCATGCTCGGCACTTACGCGCTCAGCGCTGGCTACTACGATGCTTATTACCTGAAGGCGCAGAAAGTCCGGACGCTGCTGACGCAGGACTTCGAGCAGGCATTCGCCAAGGTCGATGCGATTGTTACGCCGACCAGCCCGACGGCGGCGTTCCGATTGGGCGAGAAATCCAACGACCCGCTCGCCATGTATCTGGCGGACATCTACACGGTCACGGCGGATCTGGCAGGCATTCCCGGCATCTCCATCCCGTGCGGAGAAACGCGGGAGAAACTCCCGATCGCTCTGCAGATTTTAGGAAAGCACTTTGAAGAGGCGACGATTCTGCGCGTCGCGCGCGCATACGAGCAGGCTTAAGCCGGTTCGTAGTAGCTTTCTCCTGCGCAAGCTCGGCAGAGCACCCTTCCATCTTTTCGAATTTCCCGCCGGAAGTTAATTCCCTCGCCGCATTTCTCGCACGCGACACGCTCACCCTTGTAGCCGGGAAATTCTTCGGGTGGAAGTTCGACTTTCACCCACTGCGTTGTGAACAGGTCGTCATCAGAAATCTCGCGATAAGCCAGCATCTGTTGCTGGTTCTTGCTTTCGATCTCAGGATGCAGATGCCGGGCGAGCGCTTTGGAAGATTCTTTGGCCGCAACGCGGATCGCCTTCCCGCTGTTCACGTCTATGAACGTCGCTGCGACCTTTCCCCAGTCGCGAAATTTCAGAGCACGCTTGCCCAGTCGGCATCCGGTGACTACGGCGACGGCGTCGGTTACGCAACGATCGATTTCGACAAAGGTGACGAGACGTTTTCGATCTTTCCCATGCGGGTCATCAATCGCCAGTTTTCGTAGCCCGAGCATAGCCAGGCGCACGCCAAGGACCTGCCCGGCACACAGATGCCCATGGGCTAGTTCGGCATCGCGGAGGTATTCGTCGAAGGACTTCACGACACGGAGCTTTCAGCTATCAGCCGTCAGCTTTCAGATTAACATCGCGGCCGATTGGCAGCCGCTGCGACTTATTTTCTGCGCCAGCGAATGCCGTCTTTTGTGATCTCCACCAGGATGCCGGCATCGGTCAGTTCGGCGCGAATTGCGTCGGACTTCTTGAAGTCCCGTGCTGTGCGCGCCGCCTTCATGTCGCTGATTTTGCGCTCGATATCTGCATCGGAAAGCTGTCCGCTTTGAACGGCTGTGCGAAGTTCTTCGCTGATGTCTTTCTCGCGTCCTTCCGCTAGTGCCCAATCGAAGACGCGCTTCATCTTGGGGCCATCGTCGTCTTCGAGCACAGCGAAGATTTCATCGAACTTCGCCAGAGTGGAAAGCAACGAGGTCGCATCCTCTTTCTTGATTGAGCCTGCATCGAGCGCAATATTTGCCTGACGGACCATCTCGAAAATCGCGGCCTGGGCCTGCGCAGTATTGAGATCATCTTCAAGAGCGCCGCGCATGCGGTCTGCAGAATCTTTCGCGAGAGACTGCATCTCGGGATTCGATCCTGCTGCGAAGTTGCCGGCGGTCAGGCGAAGCCGGAAATTGCGCAGGCGCTCAACGGAGACTGCGGCCTGCTTCAAGCCATCAAACGTGAAGTTCAGTTGATTGCGGTAAGGAACGGACGCGAGCAGGTATCGAATCGAAGAAGGCTTGTGTCCCTTCAGCACGAGATCGCGGAGCGTGAAGAAGTTGCCGAGACTTTTCGACATCTTCTCGCCTTCAACGAGTAAAAATCGCGCATGAAACCAGAAGTGTGCAAACGGCTTTCCGGTCAAAGATTCAGATTGTGCGATTTCATTTTCGTGATGCGGAAAGACAAGATCCTCTCCTCCGGCGTGCAAGTCGAAGCTCGCTCCGAGTTCCTGCATCGACATCACGGAGCATTCCAGATGCCACCCGGGGCGGCCGGGGCCAATCTTCGTTTCCCACGACGCTTCTCCGGGCTTGGGTGCCTTCCACAAAGCAAAGTCGCGGGCGCTGTCTTTCTCATATTCGTCGACGTCAACGCGAGCGCCATCAAGGATGTTGGAGAAATCCTTCTTCGAGAGCTTGCCGTACTCGGGGAATTTGGCAATGCGGAAGTAGTACGACCCGTCCTCGGTGCGGTACGCGATTCCCTTGTCCACCAACTTTTCGACAAACTCTGCCATTGCCTGAATGTGTTGGGTGGCGCGAACCAGAATTGGCTGCTCGATGCCGATCATGGCAGCGTCTTCGAGGAATGCTTTTTCGTATTTGGCTGTGTATTGCTGTACGGTGACGCCGTCGCGGGCAGAATTGCGAATGATCTTGTCGTCGACGTCCGTAATGTTCATGACGTGACGCACCTTGTATCCACTCTGGCGCAGGAAGCGACGCAGCAAATCAACCGCGATGAACGTGCGGAAGTTGCCGATGTGCCCGTAATCGTAAACCGTCGGACCGCAGGCATACATGCGGACTTCAGAGTCGACCAGTGGCCGGAATTCCTCCACTTGCGACGACATCGTGTTAAAAAGACGAAGGGGCATATGAGATGAACGAGCCGCCAAAGGAATCTAAGATTTTAGGGTTCGGCGGAATGGCCGGTCAAATCACCATCAGGAAATTGGAGTGTGGGGCGGCAGGGCGTGCTGGTGCTCCCGCAATCGTTTCTGTACCAGAATCACGTAATGCAGGGCTGAAATGATGGTGAAGAAAAACGTTGCACGCAGGAAAGTCTTTTCAGCGATCCAGACCCAGACTTGTGGATCGACCTGACGCAGGAGCACAAAGAACACCGCCGCCACTTGCGATACGGTATTGGCTTTCCCGAAGATGCTGGGTCGGAAATCTCTGAGACCTGCGATAGTGAATAAAACGACGCTGGCGGCAAGGATGGAGATATCGCGGCTGAAGACGACCACCGTGTACTTCCATGGAATCTTGTGCAGGATCGAGAGCACCAGGAACACCGTGCTCAGCAGAAGCTTGTCGGCGATCGGATCGAGATATTGTCCGAGCAGCGTTTGCTGATGGAGCCTGCGAGCCAGCAAGCCGTCGAGGCCATCGCTGAATCCTGCGATCACGAACACGATGAGCGCCCACAGGTAATGTCCATCCACCAGGTGAATGACGATGAACGGCACGAAAATCATCCGCAGCAACGTGAGTTGATTGGGAGCAGTGAGGACTTGCGAGAATTTCACGCCTGCTCCCTCGACAACTCCGAGTTCATCTCCGCAGCACTCTTTGCTTTCGCGGCGTCTTTGGGTGCGAGGGCTGTAGCCGGATCCAGGCCCGTCTTCGCAAGAAAGCGCTGGGATAAGGACGGAAGGTTTCCGTCCGGCAAGTCGAGTTCAACCCGCTCGATGCGGTGCATGGGGAAGAAGACGACCGCAGGAGTGAAGGGCTCGCCATCACGAACCATCACGGCGAGGTCTTCAAACGAGGCAAGTTCGGCTCCGCTCAGGCTCAAGCCCTCAGGCGCGAGCGCCAGGATCATGCCCCAGAATTTTTCTCGCGGATTCGACAGGGTAGCAATCACCAGCGCACCTGCAGAGAAAGGCTGGTTCCGAGTGACTGCTTCCGAAGGAGGACCGCCCGGAGATCTGTCCATGGCAAGATTCTCGCCGGGGAAGGCTTCCATTGCAAATGCGTCTGAGAGTGCAGATAGCTTTCGGTGAACCGTGACCTCCGGTATGCTGGCTGAAATGGCAACAGATTCGCCCATTCCGACGATTGAATTTCGAAGCGTCTCTTATCATGTCGACAGCACGCAGGTCCTCAACGGTTTCAATCTGTCCGTTGCGCGCGGCGAAACGCTTGTGTTGCTGGGGCGCAGCGGCTCCGGAAAAACATCGGCCTTGAAGCTCGTCAATCGATTGGTTTCCCCAACCACTGGAGAAGTGTTAGTAGACGGTTCAGCAAAACAGGATGTCATTCACCTACGCCGCAGCATGGGCTACGTGATCCAGGAATCCGGACTGTTCCCGCATTTCACCGTTGCCAGGAACATAGGGTTGATTCCAAAGATTGAGGGTTGGTCCGAGGATCGCGTAAATTCCCGAGTTCAGGAAATGCTGCAACTGGTCGGGCTCTCACCCGAGATGGGGTCGCGCTATCCTCATCAGCTTTCGGGAGGCCAGCGACAAAGGGTCGGAGTGGCGCGTGCGCTGGCGGCTGATCCGGAGATTCTCCTGATGGACGAGCCGTTCGCGGCACTCGATCCGCTCACGCGAGATGAGCTGCAGCGCGAGTTCTTTCTATTGCAGCAACGGTTGCACAAGACGGTGATCTTTGTGACGCATGATCTTCGAGAGGCCTTGAGGCTGGGCACCCGGATCGCACTGATGGAGGCCGGGAAACTGGTGACGGTGCTGACTCCGCAAGAATTTGTTAAGTCTGACGACCCGTGGGCGTCGGCCTATGTGCGCGCGTTCGGAGATGGACTGGAGTCGGCGGCAAATCGAGGGGCATCATGAACGTTCTGCGCTTCATCGTGCAAAATCACACACAAGTTCTGGAGCTTACTCTGGAACATCTCTGGCTTGTGGGGCTGTCCACCGCATTTGCAATGGTGATCGGTATTCCGCTCGGAATTCTGATCGCGCACCGGCCGCGATATAACAAACCAGTGCTGTCGAGCGCAAACGTTATTCAGACGATCCCGAGCCTCGCTCTTTTCGGATTCCTTCTGCCAGTGCCGTGGCTCGGTTCGCGCTCTGATCGATTGGCGATTCTCGCGCTCACGCTGTATGCGTTGCTGCCGATTATTCGAAATACGTATGCGGGAATTCGCGGAGTCGATTCCTCGATTGTCGAGGCGGGGAAGGGAATGGGACTGACTGAGTCGCAGGTTCTGTGGCAAGTGGAACTGCCGTTATCGCTGAGCGTGATTTTGTCGGGAGTCAGAGTAGCTGTTGTCATCTCGGTGGGGCTGGCAACGATTGCGGCGGCAATCGGGGCTGGAGGCTTGGGCGAGTTTATCTTCCGCGGCCTGGCGATGGTGGACGATCGCGTGATCCTGGCAGGAGCCATTCCCGCCGCCATCCTGGCATTGCTCGCGGATGCTGGCGTGGGGTGGCTCGAGAGGCGGCTGCGTCCGCGATGAGCATGCGAAGGCTGAATGCGTGCGTGCTCGCTCTGTGCTGTCTGCTTTTGCTGGATTGCGAGCCCTCTCACCGCGATAGAATCGTGGTGGGATCAAAGAATTTCACCGAGTCATTCATCCTAGGCGAACTCATTGCGCAGCAGATCGAATCGCATACTCATCTGAAAGTTGAGCGCAGGTTCTATCTCGCCGGAACCTACATTTGCCAGCAGGCAATTCTCGCGGGGCGGATTGATATTTATCCGGAATACACAGGGACGGCGCTCACCGCAGTGCTCAAGCAAAACGCAAGCAGCAACAAAACTGAGGTCTACAACCAGGTCAAGCATGAATACGAGCGCCGTTTCGGATTGACGCTGGGTCCGGCGTTTGGATTTAACGATACCTTCGCGATGGAAATTCGCGGCGAAGACGCGCGACGCTTGCAGTTAAAAACTTTGTCAGAGGCTGCCCAATATACTCCGCAATGGCGGGCGGGTTTCGGCTACGAGTTCATGGAAAGGCCCGACGGGTACCGCGGAATGGCGGCGGCTTATGGCCTGCATTTTCGAGAGCAGCCACGGATCATGGACCTGGGCTTGCTCTCCCGTGCGCTCAAAGATCGGCAGATTGATTTTGCCGGAGGAAATGCGACCGACGGGCTGATCACGGCGTTCGATTTATTTGTGCTTGAAGATGACCGTCACTATTTTCCGCCGTACGAAGCGGTACCGGTCGTACGGGAGGATACATTCAAGGAGCACCCGGAGTTGGTTCCGCCATTGGCGGCACTCGGTGAGAAGATTTCGGATCGAGAGATGCAGCAGATGAACTACGCCGTGGATGGACAGCACCGGGACACGCAGGATGTCGTCAGAGATTTTCTGCGCGCGAAAAAGTTGATCGAATAAAGCGCGAATTCACACTGTCTGATTTAAATCGTCAGGTATCCCTGCATCACCAGAACGGCCTTGCCCTTCAGTATCACGCGATCGCCTGACATTTCGCACCGCAACTCACCTCCACGTTCAGAGAGTTGCCGCGCGTGCATCTGAGTTTTGCCGAGCCGCTTGCTCCAGTACGGAGTCAGAGCGCAATGCAGCGACCCGGTGACGTAGTCTTCAGGAGTGCCGTAGCCTGGAGCGAAGTAGCGTGATACAAAGTCTTCGTTCTCGCCGGGCGCGGTGATCGCAACCACATACGGATAGAAGTTCTTGAGAAGTTCGAAGTCCGGACTCGCGTTCGCGACCATCTCGCGCTGATTCAACACGGCAATGTATCTTTCCCCGGCTTCGAATACTTCGGCTGGTGCTGAAGACAATCCCAACGCCTTTGTGAATCGCTCCGGAGGCTGTGAGGAAGGCTGAGCTGCAAGCGCAGGGAAGTCCATTCTGAGAAACTCGCCTGCTTTCTCGACAGCCACCATTCCGCTGTGCCGGGTCACGAATTCAGCGCGGTCCCTCGACTTCTGAGTCAAATTCAGAAGAACAAACCCCGCCGCCAAAGTCCCATGACCGCAAAGATTTATCTCTCTGCGAGCGGTAAACCAGCGAATTTCATGAGATTGCCCGCATTCGACCAGAAAAGCCGTCGCGGGGAGGTTATTTTCTGCAGCGACCTTGCGGAGCATCGCGTCATCTAACCACGAGTCCAAAAAACAGACGGCCGCGGGATTGCCGCTGAAAGGACGACTGGCGAATGCGTCAACGTGGAAGCAGGGTATGCGCATCCGTTCAATTTTACTGAGAGTTGAGATGTTTGCAGTTTCTTGCATAGCGAGAAGTTTTATTGCGAGCCGTCAAGACCACAGGTATAGTCTTGGGACTCCCTCGTGTGGGGACGCAGACCAGCCGTCACGCGTGCTTCCCGGACATCTCGTCGTGAACCCGAAAAGGCGGACCGAACCGGCCGCTCGAGACGCGTTTTAGCGCCTCTCCCTAATCAACTGGAGGTCTAAATGCCAACTGTGCAGAGTGATGCCGTCGTCGCGCGAAGCCTGCTCGAACGAATTTCTGATGCGCGCCGCAAGAGCGACGCTCTGTTCGACATTGTCCGCCCAGACGCCATCTACGATCGGCCCATTGCCGAGCGGCACCGCATCATCTTCTACATTGGTCACCTCGAGGCATTTGACTGGAATCTTCTTCACGAAAATGTTTTTGGCCTGAAGAGTTTCCATCCGGAGTTCGATCGGCTTTTTGCGTTCGGTATCGATCCGGTTGGTGGAGGACTGCCGAGCGATCAACCTTCCGACTGGCCTTCTGTTGGAAAAGTTCGCGAGTACGTGCGGCAGATTCGCGCCGCACTGGACGAGAAGCTGAATGACGAGATCACTCCTGACACGCGCACGCGAGATGGATTCTCGGTCGAGACGCTGCTGAATGTAGCCATCGAGCATCGGCTAATGCATGTGGAGACGCTGGCCTACATGTTTCATCAGCTTCCGCTGGACCGCAAAATTCCTGCAGCACCTTCTCTGATCCGCACTTCGTCCGCAGTAAATCCTTCGATGGTCGAAATTCCGGAGGGGACTGCGACCTTAGGCCTCGCGAGGGAATCTGGCGCATTCGGCTGGGATAACGAATTCGAGATTCATTCTGCTGACGTGCCTGCATTTGCGATCGACCGCTACATGGTCACGAATCGCCAGTACCTGGAATTCATTGATGCCGGCGGCTACAACGTCCGCTCTCTTTGGAGCGAAGCAGATTGGGATTGGAAAGAAACGGAGGGCATATCTCATCCGGTCTTCTGGAAGAAAGCGGAGAGCGGGTGGCTGTATCGCGGGATGTTCGAGGAAATCCCGCTGCCGGCGGACTGGCCTGTTTACGTGAGCCAGGCTGAGGCTGCGGCGTATGCACGCTGGGCAGGGAAGTCGCTGCCGACAGAGGAGCAGTGGCATCGTGCTGCTTACGGAACCGCGGATGGATCGCAAAGAATTTATCCGTGGGGTGATCAGCCTCCGGATTCCAAGCTGGGCAATTTTAATTTCGATCGATGGGATCCTGCTCCGGTCCATGCATTTCCGCAGGGCCAAAGCGCATTCGGGGTTGAAGGACTGCTGGGCAATGGCTGGGAGTGGACGTCGAGTGTCTTCGGGCCATTCGCTGGGTTTAAGCCATTTCCGTTTTACCGCGGCTACTCCGCCGACTTCTTCGATGGCAAGCACTTCGTGATCAAAGGCGGGTCGGCGCGCACAGCGGCCTGCATGCTGCGGCCGACTTTCCGCAACTGGTTTCAGAGCCATTACCAGTACGTGTACGCGGGATTCCGCTGCGTAAATTCCAGATAAGGAGCAAGTGATGCTGATTCACGCGATTCCCGCTAACGTTTCCTACGAGTTCGCTGCCGATGTACGGGCCGGGCTTACACGCACCGATCAAAAAGAACTGCCGTCGAAGTATCTCTATGACGATGTAGGGTCCGCCCTGTTTGAAGTGATCAGTCATCTGCCGGAGTATGGGCTGACCCGTGCCGACGAACGTTTGCTGCGCCGCTACGCGAATGAAATCGTAGAGCGGGTGCCCGGCCCAGTTGCCGTTGCCGAACTGGGCAGCGGAAGCGGCAGGAAAACCCGCTGGCTGCTTGAGGCCTTCTGTCGGCGGCAGCGCACTTCGTATTATCCCGTCGAAATATCGCATTCGGCTCTTGTTATGTGTGAGCGCGAATTAAGCGACATCGATTCGATCAGCATCGTTGGTTTCGAGAAGGAATACTTGGATGGTCTGCTGGAGGTCGCTGCTTACCGCAAGCCCGGACAGCATCTTTGTGTGCTCTTTCTCGGCAGTACGATCGGTAACTTCGATCGCGCGGCCGGTCTGAAGTTTCTTTCGGAAATGCGGTGCATACTGCAGCCGGGCGATTCGCTTCTGCTCGGAACGGATCTGGAAAAATCGAGTTCACAGCTGGTGGCTGCGTACGACGACGAACTTGGAGTTACGGCTGCTTTCAATCTGAATCTGCTGGGCCGTGTAAACCGAGAACTTGGAGCCGATTTCGAACTCTCGAACTTCGAACATCAGGCGCGGATCAATCCTGAAGCCCGCAGCGTCGAGATGCATCTCTTATCGAAGCAGCAGCAGGTCGTGAGCATTCCGGCCGCTGAGGTGGTGGTCGAATTTCAGGAAGGCGAGACGATTTGGACCGAGAGCAGCCATAAGTATTCGCCGGAGGAGATTTTCGAGACGGCACAGAAGGCTGGCTTCCGATGCGAAGTCCAGTGGGTTGACGAGCAGTGGCCCTTTGCCGAGAATCTGCTGATTGCTGAATAGATTCAACGGCCTTCTGTGGAAGTCCTGCGCCAGGCGTGCAGATTAATGGCGCTGACGACGATGCAAAATACGTTGGCCGGAATGAATCCAATCTGAGCCGTTCGGAATCCGATCACACAGACAACAATGCTGTTGATGCCGGAGAGGACCCATCCCTCCCAGTACCGTCGACCAATGAGAACGGTCGATGCAATAGTCAGTACGCACGACAGATAATCAAGACGGAACACGTATGAAGAACCTCCGACAGCATTGTGAGTGAAAAAGCAGTCGAAAATCTGTGACTATGGTCCTTCGTTACGTGACGGAGGTCACTTGACCGGAAGCACAGGTAGGAAAGGGACGCATGCGAAATCAATGCACTCACCTCGACCAGATCAAGATCAAGAACACCGATAAGCACGTCTGTGAAGAGTGCGTGAAGATGGGTGACACGTGGGTTCATCTGCGGTTGTGCCTGACTTGCGGGCACGTGGGATGCTGCGATTCATCCAAGAACAAGCACGCCACGAAGCACTTTCACGCGGTGAAGCATCCGCTGATCCGATCGATTGAGCCCGGGGAGGCGTGGATATGGTGTTACGTGGATCAGATGGAGCCTGGGGAACTGCGCGACTAGGCTACCGATTCGCGATAGTGCGCCCAAGTTTTCAGCGACCATGTCGCAGGCTGTACATCTAAGCTGTTTTCCGCGGGTTCCGAGAGTATTCATGCCGAAACCTATTTTGTTGACGGTCGATGACGATCCTGACGTGCTGCGTGCCATCGAGCGCGACCTGCGATCAAAGTACGGCGCGGAATATCGCGTCTTGAGCAGCGATTCGCCCGAAGGCGCCATTGATCTCCTGAAGCAACTGAAAGTTCGTAACGATGGTGTGGCCCTGCTGCTCGCCGATCAGCGGATGCCCAAGATGGATGGTGTCGGCTTCCTGCAATCAGCCCGGGAACTCTATCCGGGAGCCAAACGTGCGCTGTTGACTGCCTATGCTGATACGAATGCAGCTATCAGCGCGATCAATGAAGCGAACATTGATTACTTTTTCATGAAACCTTGGGATCCTCCGGCCGACCATCTTTATCCGCAACTGGATGATCTTCTTGGCGATTGGCAGGCTACTTACCGGCCCCCATTTCAGGGTATCCGCGTGCTTGGGACGCGTTGGTCACCGCAATGCTATGAGCTGCGCGACTTTCTCGCGCGTAGCCACGTTCCCTACCAATGGATCGACGTTGAGGGTTCAGCGAACGATCCAGAGACGAAGCGCCTGCTGGAATCCCTCGGCTCTGATGCCGCGGAACTGCCTGTCGTCTTGTTTCCTGACGGAGAGAAAAAGTTGAAAAGCGCTCCCGCGGATATTGCGCAAAAAGTGGGTTTGCGCACTCGCGCCGAGACTTCGTTCTACGATCTGGCGATTGTTGGCGGAGGGCCTGCTGGTCTGGCCGCAGCTGTTTACGGCGCCTCCGAAGGGCTAAAGACGGTGATCGTTGAACGCGAAGCTCCGGGTGGGCAGGCGGGCATGAGTTCGCGTATCGAGAATTATCTTGGATTCCCGGTTGGGCTCAGTGGCGGTGACTTGGCCCGGCGAGCCGTGGCGCAGGCTCGCCGCTTCGGGGTTGAAATTCTCGCTCCGCAGACCGTCACCGGAGTTCGGACAGAAGATCCTTACCGCATCATAAAGCTTGCGGATGACAGCGAGATTTCGTGCCATGCGCTGATGGTCGCAACAGGTGTGCAGTGGCGCCGTTTGGAAGCGCCCGGTCTGGACCGGTTGCAGGGCGCTGGAGTTTATTACGGCGGAGGAACGACCGAGGCCCTATCGTGCAAGGGAGAGAAGGTTTATGTCGTAGGTGGCGCGAACTCTGCCGGACAGGCGGCGATGAATTTTGCCAAGTATGCAGAAAAAGTCGTCATTCTGGTACGCGGGGATTCGCTTTCGAGCACGATGTCGCAATACCTGATCGACCAGATCAGAGCCGCTTCGAATATTGAAATCTGGCCTCATGCCAGCGTGGCCGAAGTGCATGGCGATACGCATCTCGAAGAGATCTCCGTGCTTTGTTCTGATACGAATAAAGTCGAGAGGGTACCGGCAACCTCGGTGTTTATCTTCATCGGCGCTTTGCCCCGCACCGATTGGCTGGGAGAAATCGTGGAGCGCGACGATCGAGGATTTATTCTCACCGGACCAGACTTGAAGCAAGGCGGCAAGACTTCGAAAAAATGGCCGCTGGAGCGCGATCCATTTCTTCTCGAGACGAATGTTCCGGGCATCTTCGCTGTTGGGGATGTTCGTCACGGATCAGTGAAGCGTGTGGCTTCTGGAGTCGGTGAAGGTTCTGTGGCCGTTCAATTCATCCATCAGTACTTGAGCAAGGTCTAAATGGCCGAAGCACTCGAGCTCTTGCGGCAAAGTCCCACATTCATTGATCTGCCCGATGATCAAATTGCCTGGTTCATGGGCCGAGCGGCAGACATACGGGTCAAAGCAGGCGAGACTTACGCAAGACAAGGCGATCCAGCAGATCAGATGACCGTGTTGTTGGAGGGGGAATTTCAGGCTCGAGGAGAGATGGGCGGAGAGCCTTTTGTCATCGAGCTAAAGCCCGGCGAGGTCACTGGGGTTCTTCCGTTCTCAAGGATGAAGAATTATCCGCTGACGGGACGTGCGCTGACTGACGGCCGCCTCCTGCAATTTCCCGCTGCTCAATTGCCCGAATTGGTGCAGAAGATGCCGGAACTTGCTGCACGGCTGGTCGGTTTGATGTCCGATCGCATCCGCTTTGCAACCCGCTTTGAACAGCAACGCGACCGCTTGGCCGCTCTCGGCAAGCTTTCTGCAGGTCTCGCACACGAGTTGAATAATCCGGCTTCGGCAGCGAAACGGGCTTCCAGCCAGCTGCGAGACATGTTGAAGCGAGTGCGCGACGCGAGCCATGAACTAGGAAGCCGCGAACTTACCGCTGCACTAAAAGCTGAGATAGAGACGCTTGAGGCTTCACTCATGCAGGCGGATGGACAAAACGCTCCGAATCCGCTTGCGGTGAGCGATCTGGAAGAGCAGATGGACTCATTGTTGCGCAGTCACGGTCAGAACGATCTGTGGCAACTCTCGGCCGAATTAGCCCGCAAGAACTTCAAGCCAGAAGTGGTCGAGCACTTGTTTGAAACGCTGGACCGCGATACCGCACGAGCCGCTCTGATTCGAATTTCAACTTTGGGTGAGATCGCGGGCTTGCTCAACGAAATCGAGAGCAGCACATCGCGTATCTCCGACCTGGTCAAGGCAATTAAGGAATACTCGTTCATGGACCAGTCGCCGGTCCAAAACGTTGATGTCGTGAAAACACTTGAGAACACTCTGACGATCCTGAATCATAAGCTGAAACGCGGCGTCATCGTCCAGCGCGACTATCAACCGGTGCCGTTGCTGGTGAACTCTTTTGGAAGCGAACTGAGTCAGGTGTGGACGAACATTATCGACAATGCCATCGACGCGATGAACGGCAAGGGCGAGTTGCGCGTGCGAACGTATCGACAGGATGACTGCGTGGTGGTCGAAATCAGAGATAATGGGCCGGGCATTCCAGACGAAATCCAGCCCAGAATCTTTGAACCATTCTTCACCACAAAAGGAGTGGGCGAGGGAACTGGGCTCGGTCTCGATACGGTGCAACGAATTGTGAAGAAGCACCGAGGCAACATCGAGGTGCGATCGAAGCCGGGGGATACCTGCTTCCAGGTGTGGCTGCCCGTCGCCCCGAGGGCGTAACAGCGCGCATGAAAATTCATCTGGTTGATGGCACGTACGAGTTGTTCCGCTATTTCTTTGCCGTCCCTTCTTCAAAGGATGAAAACGGGCAGGAGATCGGCGCGGTCCGTGGAGTTCTTGGCACCGTCTTTTCGATGATCGACGCCGGCGCTACTCACCTCGGAGTTGCTACCGATCACGTGGTGGAATCCTTTCGTAACGAGCTCTATCCCGGTTACAAGACCAGCGAAGGCGTCGCTTCGGAACTGCTTTCGCAGTTTCCGATTCTGGAAGAAGCGTTGCAAGCGATGGGCGTGAAGGTCTGGCCCATGACGTATTTCGAGGCCGACGATGCGCTGGCGTCGGCCGCCACAAAAGCCGCCCAGGACAGCCGGGTTGAGCAAGTTTTGATTTGTACGCCCGACAAGGACCTGGCTCAATGCGTGACGGGAACTCGCGTCGTGCAGGTCGATCGTCGCCGCGAAGTTGTGCGGGATGAAGCCGGCGTGGAGGCGAAATTCGGAGTGAAGCCTGGATCCATTCCTGACTATCTCGCTGTGACCGGAGACTCGGCTGATGGGTATCCGGGAATTGCTGGTTGGGGCGAGAAGGCTGCAGCCTCGGTCCTCTCAGCGTATTCCCATCTGGAGCAGATCCCAAAAGACTGGCGCTCCTGGGCTCCATCGATCAAAAGGGCGCAGCGCTTGTCGGAATCGCTATTCACCAACTGGGATGATGCATTGCTGTTCCGCAGGCTTGCGACGCTAAGAATGGATGCGCCAGTGTTCGAGTCAGTCGATGAATTGAGATGGAAAGGGCCGGCGCCGAATTTCGAAAAGTGGTGTCAACGCTTGAGAGCGCAGGACTTGTATCGCCGCGTATCGGAAAAGCAATCCACGCTGATTCCAGGTTGACCAACTCCCTGCTGCTCATCCAGCTATTTGCCAAGAGTTTTCGTCAGCCAGTCGACCAGCGCTTTCTTGTACCACAGCCATTCCGGATGAGGTTCCCAGTGGTCCATGCCGTGGGGCGCACCTGCAACGGTGATAAGTTCACAGCTCGCCCCCGCCTTCTTCATCTTGTCGCACATCTCGACTGACTGCTCATAAGGGACGTCTTCATCTTTGGATCCGTGCATCAACAAATATGGTGGCATGCCTTTGCTGATGTAAACCACGGGGGATGCCTGGATCAGGGCTGGCGCGGAGTTCGCGTCTACGGCCGGAATCCCGAAGAGCTGAAGAATTTCTGTGGGGATCGGTTTCCACTCGATGGAAGCCGTGATGAAGTCGTGAACGCCGTACATTGACACCACGGCAGCGACACGGTTCTCAGGTTTGCTGTGGGCGCCGACCAGCGAAACAAGATGTCCACCCGCGGACTCCCCGATCAATGCAATACGCTTCGGATCAACCTTGTACTTCGCTGCATTCGTCTTGACCCAATGGATGGCGTCTTCTACATCGTCCGCATCAGCCGGGAATTTGTATTGCGGCGCGAGCCGGTAATTGATGCTGAACCACGCGAAGCCTGCATCGGACAGCGGCTGAAAGATGTAGGTAATGTATTGCTGCTTGTCTCCCGCGACCCATCCACCGCCGTGAACGAGAACAGCCGCTGCGAACGGACCTGTGCCGTCAGGAATGTGAGCGTCAAGCGTCAGGCGACCCCCGTCGATTCCACGGTAGGGAACATCGTGGAAATCCGCGGCCATTGCACCGGCTGACAAACAGACAAACAGAAGCAGAACCGCTTGAATCAAACGGAGTGACCGCATGGTCATTGAAGTTCCTTCATTTGTTCCTAATAAGAAAATGTGCATGAGTGGCGACGCGGCAGGATATACCGCCGGGCCCCTATCTCCAACAAATCAGGGATGACACTACTGCTTCTCGGGTAACGCCCACGCGAACAGCACGCTGCCGCTGCTCATCAGCACATACTGTCGGCCATCGAGTTCATAGCTGGTCGGAGAACTCGCGATTCCGGCACCTGATCCTGCGTGCCACAGCGTCTTGCCATTGCTTGAGTCCAGAGCCAGGAAGTTTCCCAGAGCATCGCCAGTAAACGTCAGGCCAGAGTCTGTGGTCAGCACGCCCGAGCCGGCGCCATATGGTCCAAGCTCGTGACTCCATCGGATTTTGCCAGTCTGATAATCGATGGCCATGAGCGTACCTTTGCCCCACACGTCGTAGTCCGCGCCGGCCCAGCCATACACTCCGTCGGCGGGTTTGGCAAAGTACAAGCTCCAACTGGGATGCGCATCAACAATGAATAATCCAGTCTTGGGATCGAAGCTGGGCGAGCGATAGTTCGTCAGGCCGCCCTCATCTGGAGCAATGATCCGCCCATCCGGTGCGGGTTCCTTCGCGGGGTTCGGGATCGGACGCCCTTCCTTGTCCACGCCGAGTGCCCAATTCACCGGGCCGTAAGGAGCCGTCAGAAGATTCTTTCCATTCGTGCGATCGAGAACGAAGAAGTAGCCGTTGCGGGAAGTCTGCATCAGCATCTTCTTCGGCTCGCCGTGAAAGTTGCCGTCGACGAGCACAGGAGTTTCTACCGCGTCCCAGTCGTGCGTGTCGTGCGGCGAAACCGAAAATGCCCAGGCAAGTTTCCCGGTATCCGGATTCAACGCTACGATCGAGCACGTATACAGATCGTCTCCCGGCCGCGTCGAACCATTCAGCACGGGGGTGGGATTGCCGGTCCCCCAGTACAGCAGATTGAGATCAGGGTCATAGGTTCCGGTCATCCATGTCATGCCACCGGTTGTCTTATTGGGAGTTCCAGGAGGAGGCGTCGAGTCCCATTGCCATTGCGTCGAACCCGTCTCGGGATCGATGGAGCGCAGGTAACCAGTCAAATTATCGAAGTCGCCTGAGACGCCGACGATCACGTGATTGCGCACGACGAGCGGGGCCATGCTGGTCCAGTATCCCTTGCTGACGTCCGCGACTTGGACGGTCCAGCGAACCTTGCCGTTTTTCGCGTCGAGCGAAAGCAGGTGGGCGTCAGGAGTTAGGAAATAGAGATATCCCTTGTACATCGCGACCCCGCGGTGCCCAATATGCTCGCCTTCAGTTTTCGGATGAGTGTAGTGCCAGATCTGATGTCCGGAGCGGGCGTCGACTGCCCATATATTTTCCGGAACGGTGAAGTAGAGAATGCCATCGACCAGCAGCGGAGAAGATTTGATGAGTGCCGCCTGATTCGTTTGAAACGCCCAGGCCAGGGAGAGATTGCCGACGTTTTCTGGAGTGATCTGAGTCAGAGCGCTGTGCCGCCGGCCGGAGTAGTCGCCGTGATAGCCGGGCCAGCTGTCTGCCGGCGGATGCAGCAACATCTGCTCGGTTACATTTTGTGCCAGCACGAGCGACGACAGGCATAAGAACGCTGCCGCGCTCAGGGCAAAAACAATCCTCCGTCTCAAAATCATCCCGTCGAACTCCCCCGGTATGAGAACAGCTGACTTCTAATGAAGCGTCTGCAAATAAGCCATCAGGTTGTGAATGTCGTCATCGGTGTACTTGTCGAGCATATCGACATGCGCACTCACCGGATCATCGACTTCGTACTTCACATCGCTGGTGCGCCAGGAACGATAGGTGCCGTCGGCATCGGTGAGGCCAACCGTAAACTCGTCCAGATACGACAACGTACCGCTGATCGTCTCTCCGGATGAAACAGTGACGCTCACTTTCGACTTCACGTGTCGCGGATAAAGCATCTGCTGTTCCAGTTGCAGGCCCTGAAAACGGGATGCAATTCCAGCGAGATCCCCTGTTGCGGAATGGCACTTCGCGCAGCCTCCCGCGCCATTAAAGTATTGCCGGCCCGCTTCTGCGTTGCCGGTTTGCAGATCTGATGGATCGACGCCTTTCCGTCCTCCGGCGCCTCGGCGGCCGTTCGCACTTGCCATCAACGTCTGTTGCTGTGTGTGAATGAATGCGACCAGGCTGTGAATCTCATCGTCCGACAACTCAAAATGCGGCATGCCTTTGTCCGGACGCCCGTTGCGCACAACCGGAGCGATCTTGTTTCCATTCACGTCGGCGGTGACCAGCTTTGATCGGGTCAGGTCGGGACCGGTCTCTCCGCCGGTCGCATCGCGTCCATGACAGAACGAACAGTTCTGCCGAAACAGCGCGCTGCCTTTCTTGACGACTTCCGCGGAATATACCTTCGCCGGCGCACGTTGAACTGGAGATTTCTTGGCCGGCGGACTTGCTTGACCTTGCGCAAATGGAAGGGCTCCGCAAGACAAAATCAGAAGGAGTCCGGGCAGGAAATGCGGTGGCTTGATCCTCATCGCCATCCTCAGTGCTCGCTGCCTGAGGTCTGCGGTCTCGGATGCGGAGCCGTGCTTCCTTCGGTCATCCCGAGAACCCACCGGATCGCTTCGAAATACATTTTGCGAATATCGGGATCGCTCCATGACTCTTCGGTGTGACCCAGCGTGGAATAGAAGACGCGGCCTTTGCCGTACATCTTGTCCCAGGCGACGGCGAAATCATGGTCGGTCCGGTGAATGCGCGGATTATTGGCGTAGTTCAACTTGTTGGGATCGAGACTGAGCAGCACGTGGACCTTGTCACGCGACCATTCTTTCGGCTGGTAGATCTCGTCGTATTTGACGAATGCCGCCGGCAAATGGCGAACCGCCGGGAAATTCGGATCCTCATTGATGATCGGAGCATTGAAGGTCATCCACGGATGCTGATCGAACCAGCCGCCGATCATCTCTCCGTACTCCGGCCATTTGTAGTTCGTGTCGAGCGCGGCGTGAATGCCGACGAAGCCCTTGCCGTCATCCTTGATGAACGACATCATGTCTTTCTTCTGGCTGTCCTCGAGGTCGAGTTCACCCGTCGTGCTCGCAAAGATCAACGCGTCGAAGTAGTCGAGGTTCTTCGCATTCCGCTCCAGGTTCTTCTTCGTGATCAGTTCGGTGTCGGTCCGCAATTCCGTATCCCATAGTCCGCTCTCGCGACCCATGTTGTAGATGGCGGCCATTGCTGCGGTAATGGAATCGTGCTCAAAGCCCTTCGTCTGGCTGACGACGAGAACATGCTTGAGGTGGATCTTCTTCTCATGCGGCGGGGCCGGCAGGGACGAATCCGCGCCAGGCGGATTTTGGGCTGCGACCAGAGCTATCAACGCAAAGAATACAAACGACAAAAATGCAGTGGTTCGGCCTTGGCGCAAGCGATCTCCCCAGGGACGCACATCCAAAATGCTCGAACAGAATCCGCTCTGAACGTGCGGTCCTAAATCGTTATTGCAAGTAAAGGTACCACAATTGTCCTGCGGTAGAATGACCCGATCATCTCAGGAGAACCAGTCTTATGCGTGTTGGCGTTTTTACTCCGCTGCTATCGCAGTTTCCGCTCGAAGCGGTGCTGAAGAAGCTTTCCGGGCTGCAGATCAACACCGTCGAGCTTGCGACCGGGAACTACGTTGGCGATGCTCACTGCAAGCTCGCGATGCTTGAGAATCCATCGGCTTTATCCGATTTCAAGAAGCTGATTGCCGATCAGGGCTTTAGCATCAGCGCCCTCAGTTGTCACGGCAACGCTCTTCATCCGGACAAGTCGATTGCCAAGCAGCATCGCGATGTCAGCCGCAAAACGATTCTTCTGGCAGAGAAGCTTGGAGTCTCCGTGATGGTAGATTTCTCGGGTTGTCCCGGAGATTCTCCGAACGCCAAAGTTCCCAACTGGGTTACGTGCCCGTGGCCGCCAGATTTCCGCACAGCACTTGAATGGCAGTGGAACGAGGTGGTCGCGCCGTACTGGACCGAGCACGCCAAATTCGCTGCTGACCACGGAGTGAAGATCGCCGTCGAAATGCATCCGGGGTTCGTTGTGTACAACCCGGAAACGCTGCTTCGCTTGCGCTCCATTGCAGGGAACCAGGTTGGCTGCAACTACGATCCCAGCCATCTTTTCTGGCAAAGCATCAATCCGGTGGACGCCATCCGCCTACTGGGCGATGCCATCTTCCATGTGCACGCCAAAGACACGCAGCTTTATCCCGTAAACATGGTGCGGACGGGCGTGCTCGACACCAAGCCTTACACGCAGGAACGCGACCGCAGTTGGATCTTCCGTACCTGCGGCTATGGACACGGTGCGGAGTGGTGGAGCGAATTCATCTCGACCCTGCGTCTGGTCGGCTACGATAACGTGCTTTCGATCGAGCATGAAGACGGCCTGATGTCCCCCGGCGAAGGCCTGACCAAGGCCGCTGCCTTCCTGAACAGCATCATGATCCGCGAGCAGCCGGCCGCCGCGTGGTGGTCGTAAACGAGAACAGGCTTGGAACTCTGGGCCGAAACGCTATACATTGTCCGAATGCGTCTTCGGCCCTGGGCTTTTTTTCTCCTACTCGTTCTGACTGTAGCAACTGTTTTTGGCGGGCACATCGCTGCTGCGCGTCCGCAGTCGTCTGCAACGCGGCAAGACTGGCCGGTCTGGAACGGCTCGCCCGCGAACCTGCACTACTCGTCGCTCGCGCAAATCAATCGTTCCAATGTGAAGCAGTTGGAGCTTGCGTGGAGCTACGACACCGGCGAGAAGGGCGGGATGCAGACCAGCCCGTTAGTCGTCGGGCGCGTTCTCTACGGCATCAGTCCCACGCAGAAAATCTTCGCGGTCGACGCCACCAACGGAAAGCTCCTCTGGAATTTCGATTCCGGCATCAAGGGTATGCAGCCCAACCGGGGATTAGCTTACTGGTCGAGCGGCGACGACAAACGCATTCTCGTGGGCATCATGAACTTCCTTTACGCTCTCGATGCGACGACAGGGAAGCCGATTCCGGCGTTCGGGAATAATGGCCGCGTCGACCTTCAGGAAAATCTCGGACGCGAGCCGCGCTATCAATCCATCGCTCTCACGAGTCCCGGCATTGTCTACAAAGATTTGATCATTGTTGGCGGGCGCAACCCTGAGACGCTGCCCGCCCCTCCCGGCGACATTCGCGCCTACGATGTGCGCACCGGCAAACTGCGCTGGTCGTTTCACACAATTCCGCATCCCGGGGAGTTCGGACACGACACTTGGCCCAAAGACGCCTGGCAGACCAGCGGGGCCGCGAACAACTGGGCAGGCATGGCGCTCGATGAGAAGCGGGGCGTGGTCTATATCCCCACCGGTTCTGCCGCATTTGATTTCTATGGTGCCGATCGCGTCGGCGACGATCTATTCGCGAATTGCGAACTTGCGCTGAACGCTGAAACCGGCGAGCGCATATGGCACTTCCAGGCAGTCCGTCATGATCTGTGGGATCGCGATTTTCCCTCTGCGCCGGTTTTGGTCACTTTGAAACGGGATGGCAAGCCGGTGGATGCGGTCATCCAGACCAGCAAACAGGGCTTTGTTTTCATGTTTGATCGCCAGACGGGAAAGCCTCTCGTTCCGATCGAGTACCGCAAATATCCGGCAAGCACTCTGCCCGGCGAAGCCGCTGCTCCTGAGCAAGGATTGCCAACCTGGCCCGCTCCCTATGCCCGCCAGAATCTCACCGAAGACATGCTGACGACGCGTACTCCTGAGGCCCATCAGTGGGCGCTGGATCGTTTCCGTGCTTCGGTTCACGATGGCCAGTTCGTTCCGTTCCGCGTGGGACAGGAAACGATCATGTTCCCCGGTTTCGATGGAGCAGCCGAGTGGGGCGGCCCAGCAGTCGATCCCGATACGAACATTATCTACATCAATTCCAACGAAATGGCGTGGACTGCATCGCTTTTCGAGGACAAAGGCGAGCGGGGAGCCAAGGCAGTCTATTTAAACCAGTGCGCGGTGTGTCACGGGCAGGATCGGCAGGGTGCTCCGCCGGATATCCCGTCGCTCAACGGGATCGGCGATCGCAGAAGTCCGGGCGACATTGCGACAACCATTCGCGGCGGCAAGGGGCGCATGCCCGGATTTCCAAATCTCTACGAGGATCAGCTCAACGGACTCGTCGAATTTCTGCTTACAGGAGAAAACAAAGAACTATCCAGTACAGGGCAGACATTTGCGGCCATGAAGTACCGCATCACCGGCTATCGCCGATTCCTCGATCCCGATGGCTATCCCGCGATCGCGCCACCATGGGGAACACTGAATGCCATCGATCTGAACACCGGCGAGTACAAGTGGAAGATCAATCTTGGAGAGTATCCCGATCTGGCGGCCAAGGGGATGAAGAACACCGGCTCGGAAAACTACGGCGGCCCGATCGTGACCGCTGGAGGTCTGCTCTTCATCGGTGCAACGAATTACGACAGGAAGTTCCGTGCGTTCGACAAAGCGACCGGTGAGCTTCTTTGGGAAACGACCTTGCCGTTCGCGGGGAACGCGACGCCGGTCACGTATTCCATTGACGGACACCAATATATCGCCATCGCTGCCGGTGGAGGCAAAGACCCCAAGTTCGGCTCTGGCGGCGTCTACGTGGCCTTCGCCTTGCCGGAAAACCGCAACAGTCACTGAGCGTCAGACACTTCCACTTTGTTTCGTTTAGTGTCGTTTTTTCTTGACCATCAGTGTGGCTTCAGTTAAGACTTCTGACTCCACAAAAAAACCAGGCTGGGCAAGGCTAGATTTCAGGCTTGGGTCGAGGTCTATGAGGGCCACATGAAACGATTCAATGGCGTCGTTCTCGCCTGCCTTTTTGTATTGATTTTTCCCACTTTCTCACTCGCGCAGGCCGTCTATGGCAATATCATCGGAACCGTCACGGACACCAGCGGGGCCGCAGTTCCCAATGCGCAGGTCAAAATCACAGACCTTGATCGAGGACAGACATACAACCTTTCAGCCAATGCAAGCGGCAATTATGAGCAGACTCACTTGCTCGCCGGCCACTACAAAGTAAGCGTAACTGCCCCTGGCTTCAGCCAGTTTCAAGCAACGGCGGATGTGCAAATCGATGCCTCAACGCGCGTAGATGTTCCTCTTGGCGTCCAGGGGCAGTCTACGCAGGTTACCGTGACTGGGGAAACACCGCTGCTAAAGACCGATCGCGCGGATGTGAGTACTACGTTGACAACGGAGGAACTCGGAAGCCTCCCGATCCTGAATCGGAACCTGACCCAGATGTTGCTGGTCACTCCAGGTACGCAACTCAATGACTGGACGCATGCCGCCGCGGAGAATCCCCAGGGCGGATATCAAATCGACGTGAACGGACAGCAATTCACTGGCAACGGATTCCTGCTCGACGGGACAGAAAACAATAGTTCGATTCTCGGCATCGCCGTTATCAATCCGAATATCGATTCTCTGCAGGAATTTAAGGTCACAACCAGCGACTATGACGCAGAATTTGGATCGGTGGCTGGAGCCCTGATGCAGGCGACCACCAAGTCTGGCACGAACCAGTATCACGGATCCGCGTTCGAATATCTCCGCAACGATTTCTTCAATGCAAAGGATCGGTTCTCGGGAGTGAATTTGCCACTCCGCTGGAACCAGTTTGGTTTCACCGTTGGCGGCCCGATCAAGAAAGACAAAGTTTTCTTTTTTGGAGATTATCAGGGAACACGCCGCCGCCGGGAAGCCACCACAACCACGACTGTTCCGACTGCCGCTGAACGTTCCGGCGATCTGACCGGTTTGCTTGGCAATTATCTCTGCCAGGATGGAACTTCGTCGGCGACGCCATGCTCTGGAACGTCCCTCCCAATCATGGTGACTACCACGGAGGGCGCGAACGTGCCAGCGCAGGCCGGGATGGTCTTTGAGCCTATGAGTAATAATCCCGACGGAACAGGTGCCTACGCGATCTCAAATGGAGGCAGAGTTAACGTCCTGCCATCGGTGCCTACTGCCGTCACCAATATCCTGAACTTCATCCCGATGCCGAATAACGGCACCGACATCGCGAATAACTACATTGCGTTCGGAAGCGAAAAGTTTAATAGCGATCAGTTTGACGGACGCGTCGACTATACCTTCTCCGAAAAGTTGCATTTCTTCGGACGGTATACTCTGGCGGATTTCAATTTGTCTGCCCCGGGTGCATACGGAACGGAAGCTGGTGGCCCGGGTCTCAATGGAATTTACTTCGCAGGCAGTTCGGTAGATCGTAACCAGAGTTTGGCACTCGGTGCTAACTACACGCTGAGCACAAGCCTGATCACCGACTTCCGCTTTGGTTTCTATCGTTATCGCATTCGGGTGCAGCCAAACGGGGTGGGCACAACTCCCGCCAGCGATGCTGGTTTCCCCGGACTGAACCTGGGGACCACGGAAACGAGCGGAATGCCTGCGTTCTACATCAATGGCAATGGCGGATTCAACTTTGGATATGCGCTAGGCGTGAACCAATGCAACTGTCCGTTGAAAGAAACTGAAAATCATTTTCAGTTTGTGAACAACTGGAACAAAACCATGGGCAATCACACCTTCAGTTGGGGGATCGACATTCGGCGGGCACAGCAACAACGCATCCCGAGCGATTCGCACCGATCTGGGGAGATCACTTTCAATGATGGCGTTACTGGCAACTCATATGTCGATAATTTCGGTGGAGGGACGACTGGAGCCGCGCTGGCATCATTCCTGCTCGGCCAACCAAGTTACTTTGCGCGTTATTTCACGGGTATCGGTTTTCACCCAGGCTTGCGACAGACGCGCCTTTTCTTTTACGGCCAGGATTCCTGGCGAGTGAATCGCAAGCTCACTGTGAACATCGGTCTGCGGTATGAGAACTACTTGCCGCAAACGGCAGCCAGCAGAGGCGGTGCGGGCAGCTTCGACCCGAATACCGGTAATGTGCTCGTTGCCGGATATGGGTCCGTGCCGCTCAACATGGGAGTGCAGGCTTACAATCTGGGTTTTGCTCCGCGTGTAGGAGTCGCCTACCAGGTCCAGGAGCACACGGTAGTCCGCGCCGGTTACGGTCGGAGTTTCACGCCAGCTGGACTTGGCGCGGTGTTCGGACAAGGGCCGGACTATGATCCGCCGATCACCAATCCGCAGTCCGTGAACGCGCCCAATAACTACACACCTGTCTTCAACATGCTGACGGGACCACCGGTCCCCGTGAACCCGCCGATCGGTTCCAATGGGCAGTATCCCTTGCCCGACGGTTTGAGCGTGTACTACTTCTTCAACCCGCCCAGTGCGTATCGCATCCCCCTCGCGGATTCCTATAATCTCACCGTACAGCATCAGTTCAATCCGAAACTTACCGCGGAAGTTGCGTACGTTGGCAACGTTGGGCGCCATTTGTTTATCAATCCGAACGTGAACCAGGCCGCGTTGGACCCCAACTGCGCTGCCGACGGAACCTGTGATAACTGGAACCTCCGCCGTCTGTACTACCAGAAGTTCCAACTCACCCAGGGGCTCTATGAAACGTGCAACTGCGATAATTCGAGCTACAACGCTTTGCAGGTGAAGGTGCAAAAGCATGCGAGTGCCGGCCTGGATTTTCTGGTCACGTATACCTACGGCAAAGCGATGGCCAACAGCGAAACCGGCAGCGCATTCTCCAACAACCTGAATTGGTGGCAGGATCACGGCCCGGCGAATTACGACCGCGCGCAAACTCTGACAGTCAGTCACGTCTGGGCTATCCCATATGGACGCGGCCGTCACTGGGGCAACTCAGGGAACCGTGGTATGGACCTCGTTCTCGGCGGTTGGGATTTCAGCGGCATCACCACTGTTGAGTCTGGGCTGCCGTTCACTCCTACGGTCTCGTATGCTCCTTTGCTGAATGCCGACCTCAACAGTGTTCGCACAGATCAGATTGGTGATCCGAGTGTTTCGCATCCCGATGCGAATCTCTGGTTCAATCCAGCTGCGTTTACGGCACCGCAGAGCCCCGGTCGCAATGGATACGTCCACCACAATGCACTGCGCGGTCCGGGCCTCGTCAACTTTGATCTTTCCCTCGGCAAGGTATTCACAGTGGCCGAAGGCAAAACGCTGGAGTTCAAGTGGGAAAATTACAACGCTTTGAACCATGTCAACCTGGCGAACCCAAACGGAACTGTTGATGTCACTGGCGCCGGCCAGATCACAGCGGCTGCTACCATGCGCCAGATGCAGTTCGGACTTCACTTCCGCTTCTAGTAACTGAACCCGCCGAGGCAGAGCGCTTCGGCGGGTTTTCGTTCAGTTGCAGTTCATATTTTCATCGCAAAGAGAGGAACTCATCTACCCATGAAACTGCACGTGTCTTTTGTTCTTGCAATTCTGATGACGTTGGGACTTTCGCATTTGCAAGCTCAGCAGGCTGAGCCGAATCCTCAGCCCGATCCTCGCTACAAAGTCGACATTCTCATCGTCGTCGGCCACCCCGACGATGACACAGAAGTGACTTCCTACATTGCCAAGCTGATTGAAGAGCAACACAAGAAAGTCGCAGTTGTGTACGGGACGCGGGGCAATTCCGGAGGCAATGCCATGGGGCCGGAGCAGGCAAAAGCCCTGGCCGACATCCGGGAAATGGAAGCGCGCCACTCGCTCGCGTCCTATGGAATCAACGACGCCTGGTTTCTGCACGGCTCCGATACTCCTGGAGGAGACGTGCTGCATTCCCTCGAGGTCTGGGGACACGGCGAGGCTCTCGAGAAAGTCGTTCGTCTGGTTCGCATCACCAGGCCGGAAGTGATCATGACCTGGATGCCCAACTATGTTGTCGGTGAAAACCACGACGATCATCAAGCGTCCGGGGTGTTGGCCACTGAAGCCTTCGACCTGGCGGCCAACCCTCTGGCTTTTCCTGAACAACTGGAAGCTCCGCGCAATCGTTTCGGAATCAATAATTACGGCGAAGGACTGCGTCCCTGGCAGCCGAAAAAAGTCTATTACTTCAGCGATGCCTCGCATTTCGATTTTTTGAAAGGCGCCGGACCGGAATATCCGACGAGTGATATTTCTCCCTCGCGCAAGATCCCGTACTCCGCGGTAGCCGCCGAGGCGTGGCACTTCTACAAAACGCAAAACGATTTCAACGATGCGCAGCTCAAGGAATACAGCGAGATGCCGGTTCGCCTGATCTTCGGCAAATCGTTGGTTGGCGGCACCACGACTGGAGACGTGTTCGAAGGCATTACCGCGACTCCCATTCCGTATCACCGTGCTCGCGGCTACGAACCTTCACCCGCGGGAATGGCACTCGAACTCGGCGGACCTTGGGCCTTCTATCAAACGTTCTGGCCTGCGCACGGGATTGACCACATCGGCAAGCTCTACGCGCCCGAAGCTCAGGTCGCTCCTGGAGAAACTCTTTGGGTGCCGCTCATCATTCGCAACGACACCGATGCTCAGGCTCAAGTGACGTTACATCCGAATCTCCCTGCAGGATGGTCCCAGCAACCGACGGCAACCCAGTACACCGTAGGCCCGCACGACTTTTATTCGGTGCAGTTGACGATCACGCCTTCTGCATCGCAGAAAGGCACGTGGCAGACGCTGAGTTGGGATGCCGAGAGCAACGGCAAGAAAATTGGCACGGCCACGCTGAGGGTGGACGTAGCTTCAAACGGCATGCCGCAATAGCTAGGTCTTAATCAGCTTCGCGACCTGCTGCATCGCCTGCACAGCTTCATCTGGCAGTCTGCCGGAGGTGTCGGGCGAGAGATTCAGCAGCAGGTTCGCGTTGCGCTGCTTGCACGCGTGATATGCGTCTGCAATAACTTGCGGATCTTGCGTCTTGAATCCTTCGCGCCAGAACCAGCTATGCATCGGCGGCATCGGCGCATAGGGAGGTCCGGTGGGAATCCAGGACTCCATCGGCAGATACCGCATCTTGCCATCCATCTTGATGTGCGGATTGTGTCCTTCCGGCGCGGGAAGCGTGTCTTCTCCGTTGATGACGTCGGTAGGCCAGCTTGCCGGTTCGCAAATGCGTCCCAGATTGCGCCGGCTCTGGTAGAAAGCCTGGTTCATGACCACCAGGCAATTTGGGCTCATGGATTTGATCAGCCGGTAAAGTTCCCACCTCTGTTCCTGCGAAATCTTCCACGTGATGTCAAGCAACTGATAAACCGGCGTGCGATAGCGCGTGTGGAGTTCCGTCAGATGATGCTTGATGAGCTTGTAATAGTCCTCACCGATCGGTGCATCCCAATCAAATTTGCCTTCGTTGTGTGGGTCGAGGATGCAATAGTAAAACCCCGGCTTGAGTCCGTATTCCTTGCACGCGGCCATGAATGCCGCAACCACGTCGGTCTTATTGCCGCTGGCCGCGATGTCGTAGTCATAGCCCTCGGAATCCCAAAGGCAGAATCCGCACATGTGCTTTGCTGTGAGAACGGCGTATCGGGCTCCAAGGTCGCGGGCCACTCGGATCCATTGCCGCACGTCTAGTTTGGTCGGATTGTAGGTGGTTGCGGGAACTCCTCCGGTTTCATAGTCGTTTCCGGTGAACGTATTCATACTGAAGTGATACGAGACGCCGAACTGCATCTCTTCGTATCGCGCCAGCACGCGGGTCCGTTGAGTAGCGGGCTCAATCGCACGGGCCGGTAAAGCGGAAAGCCGCTCCGCCAGCGGACCACCGATCGACGCAGCGGCTAACGCCGCCGAACGACGAAGAACTTCACGACGATTCATCATTGCTGTGAGTAATTACTCCCCAATGTCCAAACTCGTTATTTACTGCTCCGCCCATAGCGCTGGATCGGAAAGACCGGCATGACCCATCACGAACCAAGCGCCGGTGCACGCCAGTGCCACTGCGGCTCCCGAGCCGAGTGCCGCCAGCCATCCATAGTGCTTCACAATCACGGGCACGAGTGATGTCGATACGATTCCGCCGAGAATCCCCGCGGTGTTCATGATTCCAGACGATGCGCCCGCATGTTCGCCCGCCAGGTGCACCGCCGTCGCCCAGAACGCCGGTTCGGCAAAATACAAAAACCCTACGCTCAAGCATAGCGCCGCAACCGATGCAACTCGATTCTCCGCTCTGGCAGCCACAAGCAGCAAGGTTCCAGAGAGCCCGTAGCCCATGATGATGACGAACCGTGCTCCTGCCACCCGGCCCTTTGTACTTGTCATCCGGTCACAAAGCCAGCCTCCGATCGGAGTGCAGACAAACGCTGTCAACCAAGGCAAACTCGCAATGAATCCGCCGTGCAAAATCGTGAAGCCGCGAACCTCGATCAGATAGAGATAAAGCCAGAACACAAAGATGAAGAGCACGTATCCCTCGCACGTGTAGCTCAAGGAGAGCAGAACAATATTCCTGTTCGTCAGCAGTTCACGAAACGCAAGTGTCGTCTCCTGCTGGCGCGCGTGCGCCGACCCTTGTCCTCCTCGGATCAGTTCCAATTCCTCAACGCTAATCAATTTGTGCTCGTCCGGTTGATCGGTGACCGCGAAGTGCCAGACGAGTGCCAGCACCAGCGCGGCCAGAGAAGTGATGTAGAACGATGCTCGCCAACCCACGCGCAATAGCAGCCACGACACCAGCGGCGATGTTACCGCCGCCGCAATCGACGCTCCCGCAATCATGATGGAATTGCCAAAGCCGCGCTCCCACAGCGGCGTCCAGTTGCGGATTGCCCGCGCACCCACAGGAAAGGTTGCTGCCTCTCCCGCACCCAGCAGGAATCGAAGAATCAACAGCGACGCAATTACCGCGAAGGCTCCGGAGAAAACAGTTCCCGGCAGGAAGCCGGTAAGCGCCGAAGTAATGCCCCACACCAGAGCAGCAATCGTCAGCGTTAACCGCGGGCCAATTACATCGCCCATACGTCCGGCGGGAACCTGAAAAATCGCGTATCCCCACAAAAAGCTGCTGAAAATCTGCCCCATCTGCGTTTTGCTCAACGAGAGTTCAGGCATCATCGCCGCAGCCGCGACGGAAATGTTCATGCGCTCGACGAAGCTGACGAAGGCAAAAGCGCCCACCATGCCTGCGACGAACCATCGCACGGAACTCTTAGGGCCCAATCTCATTTTCGTGTGATCGCTTGAGATTACAGGAAATCGAGAGTGCGTGGTGATCTCATCGCGCGTGCAGATTGCCTGCAAATTGCGCAGATTCGACAAACATCATAAAATCGAAGACTCAGGCACAGTTCCCCGCCGGTAGGCAGGCCCGTAGCTCAGTTGGTCTAGAGCGCTTCCTTGACACGGAAGAGGTCGATGGTTCGAATCCATTCGGGCCTACCATCTTTCCATTGTCCAGCCCGGAGACATAGACTTAGAAAGCCCCCCAAACTTTTCTGGCGCGTGCTCAGCCCGTGATCCCGCGAATAATCACGGCCGGTGACGCTCCGAGTTCGCCCTCTATCGTTTCGATGTTCTGCAATCATGGAAACATAACAATGACAGAATCCAAAAAGAATGCAGAGGATGACAGGCGGTTAAGGGAGAGGCTTTTCCACTTCTCGCGAAGGCGGCGAGAAGCGGGACATCCCATTCATCTAGCTACCATCATGTGGTTACCATTGCACGCCGGGATAAAGGCTGGGCATGCGGAAGGCGCGGTATTGCGCTGCTCCGGGAGTGCTGGCTTGCCATACGAGTTGCTCGCTGCTTGCGGACTGCGTGAATTCCTGAATGATGGCGCCGCCTTGGGGAGTGCAGAAATCGGCTTCAGCGTCGCCGTTGGCGAGCCCATCGACGTTTCCCCCAAAGAAGCTATACAAGGTTGGCGGCGGCGTGTAGTTGACGAGCACAGTTGCCGTCAGCGCGCTCTCGTCGACCTGCATGATCTCGGCTTTCGAATACAAGCAGGGCGGGGCGCCGGCTGATCCGCAAACGACGCCCGTCGGAAACTGGCGGTCGTCACCGTTATCCATGACACCTAGCTGAAAGACCCCGGTAGTGTTGGGAGTGAAGTAATTTGGTCCGTGCTGAGCGTAGAACCAGTCGGTGGGATCGGTGCCGCCGAGCAGTTTGAAATCGCCGCCTGGGCCGAGACGCCAGAGAATGTTGCCGCTGCCCTTACCGTCCTGATAGTCGATCTTGATGATCCAGTTCTGATGACGCATGGAAAAAAGAATATTGTGGTCATCGCTGGAGTAAAGCATGGCGTTACCGTGCGTCCAGTCGGGAAATAGATACGGGTGACGATTTATATCGAGATGGTCGAAAGAGTTCCACACCCAAACCGGGTGGTAGTTCTGATCGATGTCGACCAGGACATCTCCAAGTACAGGAGTGCTTCCCGGATAGCCCGGCAGATTGTTATAAGGCACGTGCATAGAGGTAAGAACGAGAGTGTGGCCGTTGGGCAGAGGCAGAGCTTCATGGTGAAAACCCAGCAAATTGAAGTTGTAGCCGAGTGCCTGAAGCGATTGCGTGAGCTGGCCGATGGAAAGCTCGCGAACCGTGTTCCCAGCGAGATCGATCTCGCGAATTACGTCGATGGTGCCATTCGATCCCGTCGGATGGATGGGAAGGAATGATATAGACGAGACCACAATCAGGAAATCTCCATTGGTCATCAGGTGGGCACCCTGCACGATATCGGAAGAGGATCCCGGATATTGATACGTCCAGATGACACGTCCTTGCAGATCGGTAGCGAATAGTTGTGAGCCTGATTGCGGAATGACGGTGTCGAACAACTCGACGCCGGGCTGGGGAAGCAGGCCGGACGGGTTGGTGATATTGACGGATGCAGTCTGGGGCGCGGCCCCGGTGGTGAATTGCCGGTCCGCATCGGAGAACGAAATCGAGTGCGGGAGAGATGCGATCGCGTGCATATGGTAGGTGGTGTTCTGCTCCATACCGGCAACGTAAACGTGCACCATGCCTCCATTGGGAGAAGGCGTGGGCTGGGAAGAGGTCATGAAGTTCGACGGGCCGAATTGCACGCTGATGTTTCCTGGGGCCGGGAGATATAACGAGTAAGCAACGACCTGAGGATTGGCGGTGGGAGTGAGGATTCCCGGGCTCATCACAGCGACAACTGCGGTGGCGAAATTGGTTTGCGGCGATCCGGCGAGAGCTGCCGTGATTACAGCATTCGTGCTGAGCTCGACCGAGGGCGCAGTGAAGGTGCCGGAGTTATCGACGGTCCCAACCGTCGAATTGCCACCCGCGATGTTGTTGACGGACCATTGCAGGGAACCGCCAGCGGGGATATTAGCCGTGAATTTTGCGGCCTGGCCGGCAGAGAGGGCAGCGTACTGCGGACTTAGAGTTACGGAGCCGCTCTGCTGAGCCACGGGCGGCGGTTGGGAGGGAGGCGGAGCCTGGGGAAGCGGGTACTGAGGATTCTGGCCTCCTCCGCAACTACAAAGGCACAGCGCCAAGATGCCGAAGCAAATCCAGAGCAGAGCAGGTTTTGTCACGAGGCTGTCGGTGTCCTTTCGTCCGACGAGGATGTGCAGGCTAATGACCGCTTATAAAGATTCCAGAACCGCGCCTAAGGTTTTCTCTGTAGGGATGGCAAGCAGCAGAATTACTCACTCGCAATCCATTCGCGCCTACTATTCCCTCCCGTTTTCTCGCTTCATCTCCACCCGGTTTTCACCTGTTGAGAAAGTGACGCAACGGCCAAAATTACTCCGCCGCCGCTGATAGAATTCGCTGTTCGATTGAGGCATTTTATGTCTACTTCGCGGCGTACTTTCTTAGAAGTCACTGCCGGCGCGGTCGCGTCGACCATGGTTCCCCGTCTCGCCAGCGCAGTCGTTTCACCTCATCAAACTGCAAGTTCGTCGTCATCAACTCCCGCGCTTGCCCGGGTAAATGCAGCACAAATCATCAATTCCTTGGATCCTGATCAGGCCCTGGCGACCTCGATGGACATTCAGTCGCGCGAGTCCATCAACAAGATCTACACGCCCGAAACCGTGAAAGTCTGCCTGTCCGCGGGCTGGGGACCGATCAGCTATCGCCTGCATACTCCCGAGACGATCGATTATTGGCACTGGAATCCCAACGGTCGTTGGACCGACGAAGCCAACCAGCGTGGATACTTCGTCGGCAGCTCGGAGCTCGGTGACCCTATCCGCGATTCCTTTGGTTACATCCTCCCGCACCGCGGCTGTACCCACAATGGCGGAACCGAGGGCGGTTATTCACGCCTCACCGATGGCGATCCCAAAACTTTCTGGAAGAGCAATCCTTACCTTGCCAAGCAGTTCACGCACGAAGACGACTCTCTGCATCCGCAGTGGATCATCGTCGATCTCGGCGAATATTACGACGTGAACGCGATCCGCATCGACTGGTGCGAACCCAGTGCCCGCGAATACGAAGTGCAGTACTGGGTCGGAGCCGATCCCATGAACTGGGAGGAGCCGGCCCTCGATTCTACCGGCCAGGGCGGCGAATATCTTCCGGTCTCGAATCAAGCCATGGGCAACTGGATTCGTTTTCCCAAAGGCATGGTTCACAACGGCAAGGGCGGAACCGTAACTCTGCAGCTCGCTGACAAGCTGATTTCCACGCGCTGGGTCCGCGTCGTGATGACGCAATCGTCCAATCAGCCGGGCCTGCACGGAAATGATGACATCCGCCACCGCCTCGGATACGCCATCTACGAGGTTTATGTCGGCAGAATGGAGTCGAGCGGCAAGTTCGCGGATTTCGTGAAGCACGCGCCCGACGGCCGCAAACAAACCGCGACGTATTGCTCTTCAACTGACCCATGGCACACCGCCCAAGACCTGAATCCTCATGGAGATCAGACTGGCTGGGACATCTTCTACACCAGCGGCATCACCAACAATCTGCCCGCGCTGATCACGGTACCGCTCATCTACAGCATCCCCGAAGATGCCGCCGCGATGATCGCATATCTGAAAAAGCGCGGCTACCCGATCAGCTGGGTAGAAATGGACGAAGAGGCCGACGGCCAGTTCTACATGCCCGAGGATTACGCCACACTCTACATTCAATTCGCCGACGCAATGCTCAAAGTCGATCCCACGCTTAAGCTGGGCGGGCCCGTGTTTCAAGGTATCAATCAGGATGTCTCTGTCTGGCCCGATGCCCGCGGGAACAAGTCCTGGTTCGGCCGCTTTTACAACTATCTGAAGTCACGCAATCGCCACGGAGACTTGAAGTTTGCGTCTTTTGAAATTTATCCCTACGAAGCCTGCACCATGAAGTGGGACGATCTCTACCGCAACCGCGAGTTGACGCGCAAGACTCTGCAAGCATTTCGTGACGACGGACTTCCGGCTTCCATTCCGCTGATGAACACCGAAAGCAATCTCTCCGGCTCGCTCTCGGGCTATATGTCCGATATCTTTTCCGCCTTGTGGCTGGCGGATAACGTCGGCGCTTTCTTCGCCGAAGGCGGCGCGCTCTATATTCACTCGCCCATCGAACCCAGCCGTATCGAACATGGATGCCAGGGCTGGGCCATCTGGGGCAACGCGCTTTGGGACCGCGAGGGAAAGGTTACTGGCTACACCGCCTTCTATCACGCCGGCCGCATGATCAATAACGAGTGGGTGACGCATCGCACCGGCGTCCATCACCTCTACTCGGTCGAACTCGGACTCCAAGACTCTGCTGGAAATGATCTGGTGACAAGCTACGCCGTTCGGCGCCCCGACGGCCAATGGGCTCTACTGCTCATCAATAAAGATCGAGACAATGCGCATTCCATTCGAGTCAGCTTTGAAAACGGCGGCAAGGCCGCACATTTTTCAGGCCAGGTTTGCATGATCACCTTTGGCAGCGAACAATATGTATGGCACGGGGAAGAAGCCAACGCTCACGCTGATCCGGATTTGCCGCCTGTGGTCTCATCCGTCGATGCTTCGGAAGCGACTGCCTTTATGCTTCCCAAGGCTTCTGTCACCGTTTTGCGCGGGCAGGTCACGGGCCTCAGGGTCTAGGAGCAATTCGCCCGACTGCTGCACAATCGATGCCGCGATTTCGGTAACATAGTTCGAGCAAGCATCAAACTTAATTATGCAAAGACGCGAAGTCCTTCGCCTGCTCGCGACCGGGACCGCCCTGCAACTCGCTCCTCATCAGCTTTTCGGGCTGGTGCGGGAAGTGCGCAGCTTGATGGACGGCCAGGTCTCTCTCGGCACCCTGAATCCTCATCAATATGCGACCGTAAAGACCATGGCGGAATTGATCATTCCGCGCACAAACACGCCGGGAGCCACCGACGTCAAAACGGCCGAATTCATCGATCTCATGTTGACGGAGTGGTACGAAGACGCGGAACGCAAGCGTTTCCTCGGCGGTCTCGAAGACGTCGATCTCCGCAGCACGACCTTATTCGGCAAGGCCTTCGTCGATAGCTCCGCAGGACAACAGGCTGAAATCCTGCGTGCGCTTGGCGAAACTCTGGTCGACAACGCCCATGCTTCACGTCGTCAGAGTCTGACGGGAAGAGGCGCTGCCGCTGGAAAGAATTTCTACTCGATGTTTCGCCAGCTTACCTTGACCGCTTATTACACTTCCGAAGCCGGCGCTACGCAGGAATTGCACTTCGAAATCGTGCCTAGCGATTACAACGGATGCGGTGAGCTTCCAATTGCCAAGGAGGCGCCGCAGAAGTGAGCGAACAATCTACTTTCGACGCGATCGTCGTAGGCTCCGGCATCACCGGAGGCTGGGCCGCGAAAGAACTCACCGAGAAAGGTTTGAAGACACTCGTCCTCGAGGCCGGTCGTCCCATCGTTCCCGAGCAGGACTACGTGGAACACGTTCCCGAGTGGGAGATGAAGTTCCGCGGGATGGGCAATCGCCAGCGGCTGGCTATAGATCAGCCCATTCAGAGTCTTTGCTACGCCTGCGACGAATGGTCATCGAAGTTCTTCATCAACGACAAGGAACATCCTTACACGAATCCCGCAGATAAACCCTTTCGCTGGATTCGCGGCCGCCAGGTTGGTGGACGCTCCATCACATGGGGACGCCAAAGCTATCGTTGGAGCGATCTCGACTTCGAAGCCAATTTGCGAGATGGGATCGCGATCGACTGGCCGATTCGCTACGCCGACATTGCTCCCTGGTATGACTACGTCGAAGAGTTCGTCGGCATTTCTGGCGAGGCTTTAGGTTTGCCGCAGTTGCCCGACAGCAAATTTCTCCCGCCCATGGCGCTGAACTGCACAGAGAAATTTGTTCGCGCTGAACTCGCGAAGCATTTCGGCGGCGAGCGCGTGCTCACGATTGGCCGAACCGCCATCCTGACTCAAGATCATCGCGGTCGCGCCGCCTGTCATTATTGCGGTCCTTGCGAGCGCGGCTGCATCAGTCTCTCTTATTTCAACAGCATCAATTCGACGCTTCCGGCTGCCGAAAAGACTGGCCGTATGACTCTCCGGCCGTTCAGCGTGGTGCACAGCGTTAGCTTCGACCCAAAAACAAGGCGCGCAACCGGAGTGCGTGTCATCGACAGTCACAAGCGCGCATCTGTCGAATTCAAGGCCAACGTTGTCTTCCTCTGCGCATCCACGCTCGAATCGACCCGCCTCCTCCTCAATTCATCCACCGCCGAATTCCCCAATGGATTGTGCAATTCCAGCGGCGAACTCGGTCACAACCTTATGGACCACATCAAAGCTGGCGGCGCCAGCGCCTATATCCCGGGTCATGAAAACGTGATGGAAGTCGGCAGGCGTCCGAATGGCATCTACATGCCGCGTTTCCGCAACGTGAAAACCAGGCATCCGGATTTCATTCGCGGCTACGGTTTTCAGGGCGGAGCGCATCGCGAAGGCTGGGCGCGCGGCGTTCTGCAGAACGGATTTGGCGCCGATTTCAAGAAGTCCCTCAGCCAACCGGGCCCATGGAGATTCAATTTCGGAGGCTACGGCGAGTGCCTGCCCAATCACAACAATTTTGTTGAACTCGATAAAGAAAACCTCGACGCCTGGGGTATTCCTACCCTTAAAATTCATTGCGCGTGGAGAGAGAACGAACTCGCCCTCCGCAAAGATATGGCCATCTCCGCCGCAGAAATGCTCGCCGCAGTCGGCGGAAAAGACATTCAGCCCTTCACCGGAGACGATCCGCCGGGATTCAGCATTCACGAAATGGGTACGGCCCGCATGGGGCGCGATCCAAAAACATCTGTTCTGAATTCTTTCAACCAATCTCACGACGTGAAGAATCTCTTTATTACCGACGGAGGCGCCATGGTGTCATCTTCGTGCGTAAACCCGTCGCTTACCTACATGGCTCTTACTGCACGCGCCTGTGATTACGCGGTGCGCCAAATGAAGAAAGGAGAGTTGTGATCATGCAAAATCGACGCGACTTTGTGAAAGCGACATCAGCAGTGATCGGAGCCGCAGCCTTTTCACCGATTCTCTTTGCGGCCGACAAGCCGAGCCGTATCCCGATCGCATTCTCAACGCTCGGTTGTCCGGCATGGGACTGGCAGAAGATTCTGAGCTTCGCCCATGATCATGGATTTTCCGCCGTCGAACTGCGCGGCTTGCAGGGCAACATGGACTTGCCTTCGCACCCAGTTTTCGCGCCCGACCGAATCGAGCAATCGAAGAAAGAGATTAAAGACGCTGGCTTGAAGATTGCCAGCGTAAGCAGTTCCGCCCAACTCTACGTTGATGATCCTGCAAAACGCGCAAAAGAACTCTCGGACGCCCGCCGCTTCATCGATCTCGCCTCGGCTCTCGGAGCGCCCTACGTTCGCGTTTTCGGCGGCAAAGCCGAGTCCGACAAAGCTCCTGTCCCGGACGATGCCACCAAGAAGCGCGTCGCCGACGGATTACACGAACTTGGAGAATACTCTGGGCCCAAAGGCGTAGCTGTGATTATCGAATCGCACGATCACTTCACGTCCTCGGCAACATTGAAGGATGTTCTTACGGCAGCCAACTCAGATCACGCCGCCCTGCTCTGGGATGCCCATCACACCTTCGCCGCTTCCAACGAAGCGCCCGAATACACGGTCAAGCAGTTGGGTCGCTGGATTCGCCATACTCATCTGAAAGATTCGGTCGGCACTGGCGAAGACCGCAAGTATGTTCTGACCGGGCGCGGCACCGTCCCTATCGAGCGCCAGATCAAAGCCCTGCAGTCGATTGGCTACAAAGGCTTCTACTGCTTCGAATGGGAAAAAGTCTGGCACCCCGAGCTCACCGATCCCGAGATCGCCATTGCCGACTACGCGCACGTCGTCGGGCAGTGCCTGGGAAATGCCCACGCCTGCGGCGTTAGCTAGGCTTCGAGTCCGAAAAAGTTTCGGTCTTCGAGTCCCAATAGATCTTTTTCCCGGACCAGTACGACTCTGTCGCCATCATGCATGCGACGGAATGCGAGAATCCCTCGTGAACGGTGCAGTGTGGTTGCTGGCGCGAACGCATGCACTCGAACCAGTTCGCCATGTGCCCCAGCGTCAGGTCGTCTATGCCCATGGGCGGCAATCCTGTTTCGCCCGGCAGCAGGATATATTTCGATTGGCGCTTCTTGTCGATGTCCGCGTCATCTTCGTGCGTTCCTTTTTCTTCGACAATTTGGTACCGGGGGCTGCCTTCTCCACCAATATTGAACAACGTTGCCTTCTTGCCCATGTAGCGCGTGAAACTCGGCGCGTCGTTCCCGAAACTCGACGAATAGCTCACCAGAAATCCCTTGGGATATTCGAGCAGCGTCTGGAAAGTGTCGGCATTCTCGCGGCCATCATGCCAGGCATACACCCCGCCGTGTGACATCGCGGACGTCGGATAATTGTCGTCCATGAACCAGTGCACCAGGTCGATGGCATGGCTCATCCACTGATCGGGGATGCCGCTCGAAAACTCGCGATAGAGCCGGAACTCGAAATACATTTGCGGATCGAACGGCCGCATCGGTTTCGTCAGCAGCCACTTGGCCCAGTCCGTATCCTGCTCGCGAATCTGCTTCACTTGGGGACGACCGCGCCACCGTGGCCCATGGTAATTCCACTCGATCTCTACTTTGCTGACATCGCCGAGCGCCCCGCTCCTGGCGACTTTATGAGCGGCCTGCGGGTATGGCTCGCTGCGATGCTGTGTCCCGACCTGAACGATATTCTTCGCCTGCAGCACGGCATCCCGCGCCGCTTTGGCCTCTTCGAGCACATTTCCCATCGGCTTCTCGACATAAGCGTCTTTGCCCGCCTCGGTAGCCATTTTCAGGATGGGTGAATGCGAATGCTCCGGAGTTGAAATCAGAACCGCGTCAATATCCTTGAGCGCCAAAATCTCTTCCACGTGCTGCACCGCACGCGGAGAGCGGCCGTAGTAGCCCGTATTCGTTGCCACCGCCTTCTCGCGATTCACCGTCCACAGATCGCAAACTACGGTCATCTCGACGTTGTGGCTGGATTTCAACTTCGACGCAATCTGGTCGAGATCTCCTCCGCGGCTGCCGCACCCAATGTGCCCGAGAGCAATCCTGTCGTTCGCGCCCAGCACACGGCCATAGGACAACGCAGTCGTGGGTAGAATTGCGCTGCCCGCGATCGCCGCTGCCGACTTGCTGACAAACTCCCGTCGATTCATCTGGGATGATTGGTTCACTGAATGTCTCCTCGCAAGCAAAATGAAAGCAGATCAAAACTGTAGGATCAGGTGAAGGCCCAATTACACAATTACTCAATCTTTTCTTATGTCGTCTTAAGTCCATTCGGTATGAGCGGCAGATCGCGCAACCGCACGCCTGTAGCATCGAAAATTGCATTCGCAATTGCCGGAGCCAGTCCAATCAGTGGACACTCTCCCGCGCCGACCGACGGAATGTCTTTGCGGTCCACCAGGACGGTCTCGATCTTCGGCAGATCGCTGAATCGCGGCACGCGATATTGCGACAAGCGCGCGTTCAGAATCTTCCCGTTGTCGAACTGAATCGCTTCGAACAAAGCTCCTCCGAGTCCCTGCACGTTCGAACCTTCGATCTGATTGCGCAAGCCGTCAGGATTCACAATCGCGCCACACTCGAATGCCGAAACCACGCGAACTATCTTGACGTCGCCCGATTTGCGATCGACATGAACTTCGGCAAAGGTCGCGATGTTTCCCAGCTTTTCGTAACCGCCACCCATACCGAAACCCTGACCGTCCCCTTTGCTCTTGCCCCAGCCAAACTGTTTCCCGGCAGCTTCGAAAACCGCTCGCAAGCGCTGATCTTTGAGGTTCTTGAGCCGGAATTCCAAAGGATCCATCTTCACCGCGCGCGCCAGTTCGTCCATGTGCGACTCACGGGCAAAATGGTTCGCTGTCGCCGCCAGCGCGCGATACGATCCCTGCCGCAACGGCGACTTTACTGGATGAAAAATGATCCGCTGATTCGGAATTTCGTAATAGGTGCGGATGCCCGCCGATCCGGAGTTGTAGTTGTGCATCTCCCAGCCGGTAATCGTGCCGTCGTTGCGCACCCCGCTAATCACGTCCATTACGCCCGCGGGTCGGAAGTAGGCCCAGGTAAATTCCTCTTCGCGTGTCCACACTAGCTTTACGGGCCGTTTTGCTGCCTTGGCCAGTCTCGCGGCTTCAATCGCCGTTTCGCCTGTATGTTTCCCTCCATATCCGGAGCCCATGTCGGGCATCAGCACGCGAACGTTATCTTCCGGAATGTGAAATGCCTCGGCCAGTTGTCCCCGCACTCCGAATGGACGTTGCGTTCCGGTCCACACCGTTACGTGATCGCCATCCCACTTCGCCACTGCAGCCCGGGGCTCAAGCGGCGTGTGGGCAATGTACTGCACTGTGTACGTCGCCTGCAGCTTGTGATCAGCCGCGCCGAACGCCTGATCGACGGATCCGACCTCGTAGCGATCTCCGTCTCCAGTGGGGTCTTCCCCTTCGGTGGTGTTCTTGCGGAGATATTCAAACAAAGTTTTGTTCGAGGGCTGCGGATCGGACTTCCACTGCGCCTGAATTGCTTTTGCGGCAGCCTCCGCCAGATCAGAGCTAGGTGCAGCCACGCCGACAAAGGTTCCGTCGTGCACAACCGTGACGCCGGCCATCTTCTCGGCCTTCGAGGTATCAAGAGAAGTCAACGTCGCATCAAATGCCGCCGGACGCACCACTTTCCCGTAAAGCATGTCTGGCAACTTCTGATCTGACGGATAACGGTGTTTCCCCGTCACGAAGTCCCGCCCATTCACCTTGGGAGTCGAACGCCCCGCCACTTTCCAATCCGCCGCCGGAATCAGCGGATCCTCCGCCGGAAGCTCCTGCGTCAATTGCTGTCCTTTCGTGAGCGCGGCATATTCGAGCGAACGATTCCCCTGCGGATCGGTGACCTTCCCGTCCGCGGCAATCAACTTCTGCGCATCCATCTTCCACTGGGCGGCGGCCAAGCCGATCAACGTGTCGCGCGCAGCCGACGCCACTTTCCGCAGCTGCAGATTCATCGTCGGTGTGGTGCGGCTCCCGAACGTGCCCATGTCGAAAGGCGTGAGCTTCGTGTCGCCCATCACCATCTCGATGTGATCGGTAGGCACACAGAGTTCTTCCGACACGGCCTGACTCAACGACGTCCGAATATTCTGCCCGATCTCCACCTTGCCCGTATAAACGGTGACTTTGCCGTCTTCCCCGATATGCAGCCACGCATTGATTTCTCTTGGCAGAGATTCTCCACCTCGCCGTCTCGCTCCCCCGGACTCCTGTGCAACCATGGCAGGCTTGAGCACTGAGCACACAACGATCCCAGCGCCTAGGAACTTGAAAAAGTCGCGGCGGTCCAGGTCAAAGCGATAAGGAGCTCCAGCTCTGAGTTCGTAGCGCTCCGGTTCCAGCTGAATTTCCGAATTCGTCTTCACGCTCATCGGCTTGCTCCTTTCGCCGCGGTGGTCTCATGCATCTGCCCGGCCTTCTGAATCGCAGTCACAATGCGCTGGTAGGTTCCACAGCGACAGACGTTCCCATCCATGGAGTCGACAATGTCACCCTCGCTCGGTGACGGATTCTTCTTCAGCAGCGCAACCGCCGACATAATCATTCCCGATGTGCAGTAGCCGCATTGCATCGCGCCTACATCCAAAAACGCCTGCTGCACAGGATGCAGCTGATCGCCATTGGCGATACCCTCAATGGTCGTGATCTGCTTTCCGGACACGCTGCCGACGCGAGTGATGCACGAGCGCTGTGCCTTGCCATCGACCAATACCGTACAAGCGCCGCACATGCCCTCGCCGCAACCGTACTTGCTTCCTGTCAAATCAAGATTTTCGCGGAGAACTGTGAGGAGACTGGTTTGGGGATCTGTTTCAACCGAATAACTTTTCCCATTGATAGCCAAGCGAATGCCAGCCATGATGCGCTCCCGAGAGGAACCACTTTCAGACGAGCCAAAGACGTTCTTTAGAAAATGATATACCCGCAGATCGTGAAATGACGATTGTCGATTGTTGAATTAAGCCCGCTCGGCCGAAGGATTTCCATTCAACAATCAACATCAAAAATCAACAATGTCTAATCGTTGATGGCTTGATAAGCCAGCTCATGCACCTGCTCATCCAACGTCAGCCCGCCCGTCGGATGCAGCTGCGCCATGAAGACCACGATCATTTGCTCTTTCGGATCCACGGAAAACGCGGTGTAGAAGAACCCACCCCAGTTGTACGACCCGGGTGTGCCCAGCTCAGCCAGCGGTGTCTTCACCCCCTCAATTCCGAATCCCAGACCAAATCCTTGCTCCGGTCCGATCTTTCCCAACTGATCGTGCGTCATGAGCTCAACCGATTTCCGGCTCAGCAGCCGAGTATTCCCGACCTTGCCTTCATCCAGCATCATCTGGCAGAACCGCGCGTAGTCCATCGCTGTCGAAACCAGCCCAGCACCGCCCGAAAAAAGTTTCTTCGGCCCCTTCACCGGATAATCCGCCGAATACACGAACGTCCCTTCGCGAATCGGCGTATCGGGGAACCGGCTCAACCCTTTGTCCGGATAGTAGGTATAAGCCGTCGCGAGCCGGTCGACTTTGCTCTCCGGAGGATAAAAGTACGAATCCTTCATCCCGAGCGGCTCGAAGATGCGCGTCCGGAAGAACTCATCCAGCGGCTTTCCCGATACCACTTCGATCAATCTGCCCAGCACGTCCACACTCAAGCTGTATTCCCACCGATCTCCCGGATTAAATAGCAGCGGCAGTCCGGCCAGCCGTCTGGTGCTGTCGCCAATCGTGCCGTCATACGCAAGCAGGCCGCTGGCCACATCGGCCTTCTCGTACATCGCGCCGAGATCTTCGTTCCACTGATACGTCATGCCGGACGTGTGCCGCATCAAGTCGCGAATCGTGATCTCTCTACTTGCCGGAATGGTGTAAGGCTCACCGTGCGCCGGCTTCACCAGCACCTTCATGTCCTTGAATTCGGGCAGGTACTTTGAGACAGGATCATCCAGCAGGAACTTACCTTCTTCGTACAGCATCATCGCCGCCACGGTAGTAATCGGCTTACTCATCGAGCAGATACGGAACATGGCATCCGTGGGCATCGCTTTGCCGGCTTCGCGATCCGCCATTCCTTGCGCCTTGAACCACGCTACTTTCCCGCGACGCACGACAAGCGTGACTGCCCCCGCGATGCGTTTGTCGTTGATGTCTTGCTGAACGACCGTCGTAATACGCTCCAGTCGCTCCGAAGACAGCCCAACCGATTCCGGCTTCGCAGTAGGCAGATCTTGTGCCAGCGCAAATGCCTGCAGAATAAAAACAGCGAGCAGAACCGGAGTGATCCGGTTCCGCCCGCTCGAAAAACTGGAGCGCATGTTTCCTCCCGCGTTATGACTTGATCGTTTTCGAAGCTGCATCCCAGGTGACCGGCTTCTGCCGGAAGTACGACTCGTTCGCCATGTGGCACGCGATCGCGGCATGGTTTCCAAACACCGCATCTTCGGTCACGTTTTTGCGTGACTTCACGGCCTCGAAGAACACGTTCAGGTGAGGACGCATATCGTCCCAGTCGTGCCCCTTGTACACCGTGTCCGTGTATATCGGCTCCTTGCCCAGTGGCGGATCGTTCTTCTCGTGCCACTCTTTGAAATAAGCCTCGCGCAACTTGGCGGGGAAACTGAAAGCGTAGTAGCTCGGCGCCAGATCGATGCCCGGCTGGTACGAGTGTTTCAGCTCAAATTCGCCCGCATCCAGGATCCCTTTCGGGCCCATGAAGCGCGCCAGTTCTGGAGTTTCGCAGCCTAGATCCAGACGCACATACACCGGGATCCCGTGATAGTCGAACAGCACGGTATGGAAGTCCGGCATATCGCGCCCATCTTTAAAGCGGAAGATTCCTCCCGTGGCCATAGCCGACCGAGGAATCTCATTCCAGCCCAGCGTCGCCAACATGCCGCTGATCAGGTGCACCATCAAGTCGCCTGCTACGCCTGTTCCGAACGCTCTCCAGCAGCGCCACCGTGCAAAATGCAGCGGATTTAGCGGTTCTTTCGGTGCGTCGTTCAGCCACGTATCCCAATCGAGCGTTTCCGTGGAGAGATCCGGCGGCGGCGGATACTGCCATGCGCCAGTTGGATCATTCCGCCCCAACGTGAGTTCAACCATCTCGACATCGCCGATCGTGCCCTTCTGATACAGATCACGCGCCGTCGCCACCAGCACCGAACTCACGCGCTGCGAACCGATCTGCACGATACGGTTGTTCTTCTGCGCGGCCTCAACCATCGCCAGCCCATCGGCCACGTTGTGCGACATCGGTTTTTCGCAATAGATGTCCTTACCCGCATTGCAGGCATCCACGACGACCCGGCGATGCCAGTGATCCGGCACGGCCGCCACGATGCAGTCGATGTCCTTGCGGTCCAGCAGATCCTTATAGTGCCGCGACGTCGGCAGATTCGGATTTGCCGTGATCTCCTTGGCCAGCGTGTGCCTGCCGTCATACAAATCCGCAGCGCCCACGCACTCCACTCCAGGAATCGTGATCGCTCCGCCCAGCAGGCCCGATCCCTGCATGCCGATGCCAATCATGCCGAAACGCACCCGATCGCTCGGCGCGACGGGCCGCGGATAAAGCGGTTGAGCTTCCAGTTGAATCGTCTTTGCAGCCAGAACACCGCCGGCTGCAGCAGCACTTCCCTGTAAGAATGCCCGTCGCGAAAAAACGCGTTTCATTCGATTCCCTCCATTGAGATGAACAGCTTTGTCATCCTGAGCGAGACGTCTTTTGTCTCGCGAAGGACCCGGGTGCGCCGCGCGAAGCATCGCGATTTTTGCGATGCGTAAAACGCGCGATTGGCGCGCATCCTCATTTACTTCTTCAACGGCTTAATTGCCACTTCCTTGAAGAACACGATGTCGTTATCGCTGTGATTCTGCAGCCCAAACCAGCCAAATTCCGGACGCTCCCCACGCTGCGGCTCGAAATCGAACTTTTTCGGCGGGACTGGATCCCCTTCTTTGAAATCCGTCACTTTCTGGCCGTTCAGAACCACAATGGTCCGTTTGCCGTCGAGCGTGATGTCCATCGTGTTCCACTCCGGCCCCGGCTTCCACGCTTTGTCCACAAGCGGCTTGGTCAGGGAATACAGCATGCCCGTCTGGTGGTACTCATCTTCACCGGATGTTTCCGGATGATTGTCGATCTGCACCTCATACCCGTAGTGCACCGGCATCCATTCTTCACGCGGCTCAATTGGAATTCGGACAAACACGCCGGAATTGTCGTTCTCATCCCGCATCCTGTAGACGACGTGAATCGTGCAGTTGCCCACCGGGCCGCCAGTCCAGTAGAGCAGGCCCATTCCGCCATGCGTGTGGATCAGTCCGTCTTCCACCGTATCGCTACCAGGGCCAACGTGCTTCCACCCGGTCAGATCCTTGCCATTGAACAGCTGCTGCCATTTATTTGGATCGCCTTTGCACGCATTTTCGGTGGCCGCAAATGAAAAAGCCGCCAGCGCGGCGACCACAAAAATGCCTGCAATGAATCGTTTTAGCATTGGAAATCTCCTCGAGAGCTGCTTGACTCACATGAAGGACAGACCAATCTACTCGCACCCGCGATCAGAATCAATTCGGAAGAGTTCGTTGCACTCCGAAACCGGAGAGGCGCGAAGATAGAGATCAGCAAAGCCGGGAAGGGCACGAGTTTACTCGTGCCGCTAAGCCGCACATGCTCGCAGCGCTTTAGCGCCTGAGGTTCGCTGTATCAAGGGAATCGCATTCCCGCACCTTTTTTGTGTTCAATGCGCTCAACTTCACAAACTACGAAGATTTTCGTTGACACTACGAATGATTTCGTAGTATGGTCTGCCCCATGACGCGATCTCCGCACAAACCCACTGCCTCGGAATTAGAAATTCTGCGCGTTTTATGGGCCCGGGGGCCTTCCACCGTACGAGAGGTGCATGACGCGTTAAGCGAAAGTCGGGAGGTTGGTTATACGACTGTCCTGAAGCTTCTGCAGATTATGACCACGAAAGGCATCGTACGGCGAAACGAAACCCAGAGGGCGCACGTCTATGAAGCAGGGGTCCCTGCCGAGCAGACGAAACGGCAGCTTGCCGGAGACATGTTGCAGAAAGTCTTTGAAGGATCCGCCAGCCAACTGATGATGCATGCGCTGGCCGGGACCAAGGCTTCCGTGCGTGAGATTGAAGAACTTCGCCGCCTGCTCGACGAATACGAAAGGAACCGTCGATGATCGATCACATGATGACCGCGCATATCCTGATCAATGCACTTGCGGCCAGTCTGCTGAACTGGATTTCTCCCGCCGAGATGCAATCGCTCGGATGGGCTCTTTTGCACTTCCTTTGGCAGGGAACAGCTTTGGCGGCCTTGGCTGCGGCAGCCATGGCACTCACGCGTCGTCCTGCGGTGCGGTACGTCATCGGCCTCATGGTACTGGCCTTGATGCTGCTCGCCCCGGTCGCGACCGTGTTCTTCTATTCTCACCAGTTCTATTCGCGGCAAGCTCAGGCTTTGGCGCCCGCAAACACGCCCTCTCCGCTCGTCACAGCCGCTTGGCCAATTGCGAGGGGCTACACCGCATCGAGCGCTGCCACCGTATCGACTCGCTCGCGATCATTCGACGCCTTTCCGTGGTTGGTCGAGGCCTGGTTGATCGGAGTGGCTCTGCTCAGCATTCGTTCCGCGGGTGGATTCTTTCTGCTCGAACGGGAGCGGCGCAGAACTCTGGCGGTGGTGAGCGACGAAGTGCTCGACATCTGCTTCAGGTTGCAAGATCAACTCGGCATCACCCGCGCCATTCAATACTGTGAGAGCGCCTTTCTGCAGGCTCCGGCGGTCATCGGGTGGTTCCGTCCCATCGTATTTCTGCCGGTGAGCGCTCTCACCGGCTTATCGGATGAGCAATTACGCATGGTGATCGCGCACGAACTGGCTCACATCCAGCGCTTTGATGCGTTTGTAAATGTGTTCCAGATTTGCGCCGAGACGCTGCTCTTTTATCACCCTGCAGTCTGGTGGTTGAACAAACGCATCCGCGCGGATCGCGAGCTTTGTTGCGACGAAACGGCAGTCTCGATCTGCGGAGATGCCGTCGAATACGCCCGCGCTCTTACCCTCATGGAGGAGTGGCGAACCGCTCCCGCGCTGGCCATGGCAGCCAATCGCGGGCCGTTATCGGAGAGAATCATGCACCTGCTTGGATTGAATTCCCGTGGCGGAAGTACCCGCAAGCTTGGAGTTGTGGGCAGCATCGTGTTTTTGACGACTGCGCTCGTGGCGGGCAATGCGTTATTCGGAATCGCGCACTCGCGGCCAACTGTGTATGCGAGCAGCAGCAGTGCCATCAAGCACTTCTTCCAGGTGCAAGCTGCGCAGCCGCAACTTCCTGCAACTCCGGCAACAACTCCCGCCGCAAAGCCTTCCGCGGCGCAGTCCGCACAGCGCAGCCAGCCGTCGGGCAGCGCCGAATCGTACGTCGACGGCATGAGTTCGGCTGGCCTGAAAGGCCTTTCGGCCGACGACCTGATTGCGCTCAAGGTTCAGGGAGTCACTCCCGAATACGTCCGCCAGATGAAGGAAATCGGATTGCACCCGAACATCGACGATCTCGTCGGAATGAAGGTGCAAGGCGTCACTCCGGAGTATGTGAAAGACCTGCGATCGCTCGGATTCAATCCTGACGTCGACGAGATTATTGGAATGAAGGTGCAGGGTGTAACTGCAGACTATGTCCGCGGCATGAGAGAAGCGGGAATGAAGGGCGATGCCGATCAGATCATCGGCATGAAAGTGCAAGGCGTCACCCCGGAATACGTTCGCGACTTACAGGCTCTCGGCCTGAAAGTCGATGGTGATGACATCATCGGGATGAAAGTTCAGGGCGTAACCGCAGCCTACGTAAAAGGTCTGCGCGATCTAGGATTGAATCCCGATGCGGATGGCATCGTTGGCATGAAGGTACAAGGCGTAACTCCCGAATACATCCGCGACATTCGGGCGCTTGGACTGAATCCGGGTGCGGATGACATTGTCGGAATGAAAGTGCAGGGAGTTACACCCGAATACATCAAGGCCCTGCAATCTGCCGGATTCAAGCCGGACGTCGACGATGTGATCGGCGCCAAGGTGCAGGGCGTCACTCCGGAATTCATCGACGCAGCTCGCAAACATGGATTTCAAAACCTCACCATCGACAAGCTGATCCAGCTTAAGCATCTGGGAATCCTGGAAAGTAACAAAGGGGAACTCTAGACAAGTAACTCGAAGACCGACACACGTGATAACTCACGTGCGAGGAGAAGTGTCGCTGTTCGGAGCACAGCAAGAGGAGAACTTATGAGAATGTTTCGGACGATCGCATATGTGCTATTTGGATTGGGCGTGGTCCTGCTTGTGATCACGAAGGCTCGTACAGCCGATTCACAGAATGACGTTCGAGGCGGCGACTGGACGATCATGAAGTCCGAGGAGCCGGGCAAAGTCGAGTTTTCGTTGATCGAACATCATCATGGTGGAACCTCCAATCATCAATCCGACTGGCCGCAGAGTTCGTTTCCCGGTGTGGATTTTTCGAAACCCGGACGTCAGGACGTTCACTTCATCATCGCGCGCGATGCGGGAAAGATCGACTGCGAAGGCTTCCTGAAGGATGGCGAAGGCGCAGGAATTTTCCACTTTCAACCGGATCCGAATTATGCGAGCCAGATGCAAGCGCTGGGGTTCCCCATTGATGAAGAGAAGCAGTTCGCGATGGCGGTCCAAGATGTGACCTTGCAGTTCGCACGCGAAATGAAAGACGAGCATCTGTCAGGTCTCGACGCCGACAAGCTGATCGCTTTCCGCATTTTTCATGTGGACAAACCTTTCATCGACTCTCTGCGTGCGGAAGGCCTCAACGTTTCAGAGAGCGACAAGCTCATTGCGTTCCGAATTCACGGCGTGAATGCGCAGATGGTCCGCAGTCTGCATCAGGCTGGTTACAAGCCTGACGAAGACACGCTGATTGCGATGCGCATACACGGAGCCACTCCAGAGTGGATGGCGGAACTCAAGCAGCGCGGCTACGATCACGTCGATCTGGAAAAACTGATCGCCTTTCGCATCCATGGCGTCTCGCCGGAGTTCATTCAGAAGCTGCAGGGATTGGGATACTCGCATCCCGACCCGGATGAGTTGATCACCATGCGCATTCACAACGTCACTCCGGAATACATCGCGGATATGCGTTCGCGCGGCATGAAGGACCTGAGCATCGATCAGCTGGTAAACATGAGGATTCACGGGATCGATTGATTGCCGATTGAATCACCAAAGATCTGAGATCAAGAACCTTGAAACCTTGAAACCTTGAAATCTTGAAACCTTGAAACCTTGAAACCTTGAAACCTTCCCCCGCGACTCGCAGTTCGCGAGGAACTTTTCCACAGCCCCATTGTGACATCTGACCTTGCGCCCAAAATCCAAAGAGCAGACCATTGCCAAGGCGAAAGCGGTAGAAGAGCAAGGCAGTCAAACGGGCGTAAGTGCCACGCGCTCAAGATTTTGCCGGTAAGTTATTGAGCGCCATAGATTATTTTGAGTTTTCCTCGTAACTTGATGATTCCAGTAAACCGGGAGGGGGAGGGGGATATCTCCAAGGCCCCAGATTCCCAAAATGGGACAAGCAGAAAATGGCCAAAATCCCCATCTCATGAAGATATTTTTCGCCGCCTTTTCCACAACGAAACCGCGATAGCAAATGATAATCCGGAAGGGCCTCCGAAACTTTGAAACCTGATAGACGTGCCCCTTGCGACATAACACCCCTGCCTGCGTCATCCGCTGCTACAATTCCAGCCGTGAAAAGACGAACATTACTTCAGGCGCTTCCTGCTGCGGCTTTGATTCCCGCTTCGCTCTGGGCTGCTTCTCGTGAACCAAACAGCGATTCTTCAAAAAGCATTTTCGAACTTCGCGTCTATCACGCGGCTGCAGGAAAGTTGAGCGAACTCGAGTCCCGTTTTCGCGAGCACACGATCAAGATCTTCGATCGTCACGGAATGAAGAGCATCGCCTACTGGACTCCGACGGATGAGCCGGAGGAGAGCAACACGCTGATCTACATTCTTCAGCATCCCAGCCGCGAAGCCGCCGATGCCAACTGGAAATCGTTCCGCGACGATCCCGAGTGGAAGAGCGTCAAAGAGAAGTCTGAGGCGAACGGAACACTAGTGGACAAGGTGGACTCCACCTTCATGGCGCTGACAGATTTCTCGCCTCGACTGCGCTAACGATCAACCACACCTCGGAATACCTCCCAACAAAGCTGTCATTTGCGGCCTTAACAGACATGAAATTGGTAACCTGCGTAACTGAGGACAGGTTCTGTCCGTTATCCCTATTAATATCGTTCGCGAAGCAACTGGGGAAATGTTCCGTGCCTGGAAAAGCCTGTGGTTGTGATCAAACCAACGTGGTTAACTCCTGAATCTTTTTGTAAGTTCTTTAATCAAAATTCAAAACACGGGGGTTTACCTGGCGTTTTTGGGGACAGTCAAACCACACATAATTCAAGTGTTTTGTTGAGGAAAAAGTATGGCGAAGCGGATGATCCTGATGTTAGTCGTGATGGCGGCCCTCGTGGGAGGCCTGGGGTTCTTCAAGTACAAACAGGTCGAGGCGGCAATCGCGGCTGGGGCGAGTTTCCAGATGCCGCCGACGGCTGTGACCACCGTGATTGCCCAGAAAGAGACGTGGCCGTCAACCCTGAATTTGATTGGATCGGCTGCTGCGATTCAGGGCGTGACTGTGGGCGCTGACCTACCCGGAACCATCGACAAGATTCACTTTGAGTCCGGGCAGTGGGTGAAGCAGGGCGACATCATGGTCGAGTTGGACACGCGGCAGGAACGGGCGCAGTTGGCCAGCCTGGAAGCGCAGCGCGATCTGGCTGGCATCAATTACGGCCGCGCGCAGCAATTGGTGAAGGAAGGCGTTATCGCGAAACAGGAATACGATAACGCCGCCGCGCAGCAGAAGGCGACGGAAGCCCAGGTCGGCGATATCACGGCGGCGATCGCGCGCAAGACGATCCGAGCTCCGTTCTCCGGAGTGCTGGGAATCCGGCAAGTCAGCCTTGGACAGTATCTGGCCGCCGGTCAGGCGATCGTGTCGCTGCAGACTCTCAGTCCTATTTATGTGAACTTCGGCGTGCCGCAGCAGGATTCCGGGAAGCTTGTGGCCGGACATGTTCTGCGCGTCTCCAGTTCGGACATTCCCGGCCTTGCATTCACGGGGCGGATTATCGCGCTGGATTCCGTGATCAACGAGCAGACCCGCAATATTCAGGTGCAGGCCATCGTAACGAATAAAGATAACCGGCTGCGTCCTGGCATGTATGTACAAGTGGAAGTGCCGCTCGGCGCACCTCGCGATGTGATTTCGCTGCCGGCAACCGCCATTAACTATGCGCCTTACGGAGATTCGGTGTACATCGTGACCAACATGACCGACCAGAAGGGAAGAGCGTATCGGGGCGTGCGCCAGCAGGTTGTGAAGATCGAGGGATCGCGCGGCGACCAGGTGGCCATCACTTCGGGACTGAACGCGGGCGAAGAGGTAGTGAGTTCGGGGGTCTTCAAGTTGCGGAATGGTGCGCCGGTGCTGGTGAACAACGACGTGAAGCCGAGTAACAGCGTGAAGCCGAATCCGCAGGACAGCTAAAGTCAAAAATCCCCACTTCTCGCGCACAAGTCGCGCGAGAAATGGGGCACCCATAGACCCACACAGATTGTTTGCGCTTGCGTGAGGAGCGTGCATGAAGTTCACAGATCTATTTGTTAAGCGGCCGGTGCTGGCGATGGTGGTGAACCTCGTCATCCTGATTGCCGGATTGCAGGCGATCCGCTCGCTGAGCGTGCGGCAGTATCCGCGCAGCGATATCGCCGTGGTGCAGATCACGACGGTGTATGTGGGCGCGAACGCCGACCTGGTACGCGGATTCGTGACCACTCCGATCGAGCGCGTGGTCGCCAGTGCGGACGGCATCGACTACATGGAGTCGACCAGCGCGCAGGGACTCAGCACGATCCAGGTCCACCTGAAGATCAACTACGACACGACCACTGCACTGACGCAGATTCAGGCGAAGGTCGCGCAGGTGCGGAATGATCTGCCTCCAGATGCGCAGATACCCGTCATCGATCTGCAGACGGCGGACACTCAGTTTGCCGCGATGTACATCGGCTTCGGATCCAATGATCTCGACCAGAACCAAATCACTGATTATTTGACGCGCGTGGTGCAGCCGAAGCTGAGCGCGATCAGCGGCGTACAGCGCGCCGACATCCTGGGGAACCGCACGTTTGCCATGCGTCTCTGGCTGAAACCGCAGGAGATGGCGGCTCGTGGTGTCTCGCCTTCGGACGTGCATGACGCACTAGCGAAGAACAACTATCTTTCCGCACTCGGTTCCACCAAAGGTTCGATGGTGTCAGTGAACCTGGTGGCGAACACCGATCTGCGGACGCCGGAAGAGTTCCGGCAGATGGTAGTGAAAGAGAACAACGGCACGGTGGTGCGTCTGGGTGAGATCGCAGACGTGCAACTCGGCGCTGAGAACTACGATCAGGATGTTCGCTTTAACGGACAGACAGCGACGTTCATGGGCGTTTGGGTTCTGCCGACGGCGAACTCGCTCGATGTGATCAAGGCCGTACGGGCGCAGTTGCCAGCGATCGAGGCTCAGCTTCCTGCGGGCATGAAGGTCGGCGTTCCGTACGATTCGACGGAGTACATACAGGACGCGATCAACGAAGTGCTGCACACGCTGACCGAGACGCTGATCATCGTCATCGTCGTGATCTTCCTGTTCCTGGGGTCATTCCGGTCAGTGCTGATTCCCGTCGTGGCCATTCCGATCTCGCTGATTGGCGCGGTGTTTCTCATGCTAGTCGCGGGATTCACGATCAACTTGCTTACGCTGCTGGCGATTGTGCTGTCAGTCGGACTTGTCGTGGACGATGCGATCGTCATGGTAGAGAACGTGGAGCGTCACCTGGAGATGGGCAAGTCGCCATTCCATGCCGCGAAAGATGCTGCCCGTGAACTGGTAGGGCCGATCATCGCCATGACGATCACCCTGGCGGCGGTGTATGCGCCGATCGGAATTCAGGGCGGCCTGACCGGTGCACTGTTCCGGGAGTTCGCTTTCACCTTGGCCGGCGCGGTCGTGGTCTCGGGCATCGTGGCATTGACGCTGTCGCCCATGATGGGATCGAAACTCCTGAAAGCTGGTGCTTCTCATAAAGGGTTCGCGGGCGTCATCAATCGCGGGTTCGAGAAGGTGCGCGGCTTTTATTCGAGTCTGCTGGCGGGAACCTTGCAGTATCGGCCCGTGGTGCTGACGGTTTGGGTGATCGTGGCCTTGCTGATGATTCCGTTTTACATGTTCTCGATGCGGGAACTGGCGCCGGCGGAAGATCAGGGCGTGGTGTTTGGCGTGATTCAGGCAGCGCCGAATGCGACCATCGATCAGACGAACCTGTTTACGAAGCAGGTGTACGACGTGTATCACTCGTTCCCGGAGAGCGCGAGCACCTTCCAGATCACAACTCCGAACGGCGGATTCGGCGGCATGGTGACGAAGCCATGGAGCCAGCGGACGAAGACGACGCAGCAGTTGCTGGTCGAGTCCACAGGACCGCTGTCGAAGATTGCCGGGATTCGCGTGATTCCACTGACTCCGCCACCTTTGCCGGGAGGCGGGAACTTCCCGGTCGACTTCGTGATCGCGTCGGCTGCAGAACCGGAGCAGGTAAGCCAGTTGGCCGAACAGATCGCGAAGAAGGCGATGGCCAGCGGAATGTTCATCTTCGCCGACACGGACGTGAAGTTCGATCAGCCGCAGACCGAAGTGGTCTTCGATCGCGATAAGTTGCGTTCGCAAGGCGTGGATCTGAGCCAGGCTGGGCAGGACCTTTCGACGATGCTCGGCGGCAACTACGTAAACCGCTTCAGTATTCAAGGGCGCAGTTACAAAGTGATTCCGCAGGTGAAGCGCGTCGAGCGCCTCACGCCGGATCAGCTATCGCAGATTTATGTGAAGGGCTCGGCCGACAAACTGGTGCCGCTGTCGACTTTCGCGACGTTGAAGACAACTACGGAGCCGCGCTCGCTGAACAAATTCCAGCAACTGAACGCTGTGCGGATCCAGGGTGTCATTCCGCCGCCGGTGCCGCTCGACCAGGCGCTGACGTTTCTTGAGAATGAGGCTAAGCAGGTTTTGCCGCAGGGATTCACCGTTGATTACGCCGGCGAATCGCGGCAGTTGCGCGTCGAAGGCAGCAAGTTCCTGGGAACGTTCCTGCTCTCCGCAGTGCTGATTTATCTGGTGCTGGCGGCGCAGTTCGAGAGCTTCCGCGATCCGTTCATCATTCTGGCGGGATCAGTGCCGCTGGCGATTTCAGGCGCGCTGATGTTCTCGTTCCTGGGATTTACGACGTTGAACATTTACAGTGAAGTTGGTCTGATTACGCTTGTCGGTCTGATCGCCAAGAACGGAATTCTGATCGTGGAATTCGCGAATCATCTGCAGGAGACCGGATTGAGTAAGCTGGAGGCGATTATTGGAGCGGCGAGCACGCGATTGAGGCCGATTCTGATGACGACGGCGGCTACAATTTGCGGCCACTTCCCGCTGGTGCTGGCGAAAGGGCCAGGTGCCGGAGCGAGGAACAGCATCGGCATCATGCTGGTCAGCGGCATGTTCATCGGAACGGCGTTCACGCTTTTTGTGGTGCCATCGATTTACATGCTGGTCGCGAAGACGCACCGGGTGATCCGGGACGACGAAGAGGACGCGATCCCGGTTCAGGAGACTGAGGAAGCGGTAGCCTAGCGTTCGCACCGCAATCCGACGACGTCAAAATCAAAAACAAAATCCCCACTTCTCGCGCAGAATGCGCGCGAGAAATGGGGCACCCATCGGTCCTAGCGCCTGATTGAAAAACCAAAAGCCCCACCCTGTCACATAAACCGCGACAAACTTTTGCGGTTACTTTGATGCGGTGCCGAAGGCGATGTTCAGGCCCGTCGTGAAGATGAGATCGTTTTTCTTCGCAGTAAGCGGCGGGTTGGTGACGTAGATGTCGCCGAACTGGTTCTGCCAGCCCAGCCACTTATTGATCTTGGTGACAGTTCCGAAGTTGAACGTGAAACGGTATTCACCTGTGTTCTGCAGATCGGGGAAGAATCCGAGCGTCTGGATGAACGTGGTGCTCTTGCCGACTTTCTGATCCCATTCATCGCCGAGAGTCAGAGCGACGAATCGATTGGTGACGCCATAGGAAGCGTAAATCGGCGGTGGTCCGGGAGCGACGAGAGCGCCGTTCGAATACGTTTCGTGGGTGTAGTTCAGCCCGCCCAGGAAATCCAGAGTTGTGCTGTCATTCTTGATTGCGTGATAGCCGAAGCCACCGCTGTAAACCTGGCGCAGATCGAGGTACTGCAGGGCATTTGCCATGAAATCGGCCTCGCCAAAGGCGAAGATCCTGGGATTCAGGTCGCGATCGTAGCGAAATCCGCCCTGCGTGAGACTTGCCACCGTGCTTGGGGTTGCGAGACCGTTGGTGGTGTTGATGGAACTCGCATAGAGCATAAGCTTGTCGTGTTCCCTGGGATGTTCGGCGTTGAAAGCGAGCGCAAGGTTTTCCGTTTCACTGTTGCCGCGCGCGATGGAGAATCCCAGGTTGATGCCGCCATCCCAGCCATGCATGAGACCGGGATTCAGCTTCGCTTGCTCGGCATCGTTCCGAATGGACGTAACCTGGTCTTTCTGCACTTCGACGTTGCCGCCTTTGCTTTCGACCACCAGGTTCCCATTGGTGGTCGTGACAGGGCCGACAGCGGTCTTGCCGCCTTTGGCTGCAACGTAAAGTTCCTGGTCGGTTTTGATCGAGTCGATGTCGTCGTACTTGAGTTCGACGTCGCCGGCGGCGTCGGTGTGAATCACCAGCGTCTTGCCGTCAGATTTGACGACGGTTCCGGTGAGACGATCGCCGTTTTTCAGCGTCACTTGATCGGCGAATAGAGCGGTGGAAAATCCAAAAAGCGCGGTCAGGGCACACACTTGGAACTTGCGTAGCACGGCCTAGCCTCCAGATTGCAGAGTAGTCAGTATCTAATTGGGAACCCAGAGTTGCTGTAACCCCAAAGAAAACAGGGAAAGAAACGCAGACGAATGGCTGCCGGTTCTTGCACTCGACGCGGAGTTGGTTAGCTCTTCGTTTCGGTGTTCTTCTGGTCGGTCGAGGCCGGAGCCGGGGGATGATCTTTCATGCCGTCTTTCAGGGCACGAATCCCCTCGCCCAGACCCTTGCCGAGCTCAGGCAGTTTCTTGGGACCGAACACCAGCAAGGCAATAAAGAAGATGACCAGCAGGTGCATCGGTTGGAATAGACCTTCAAACATCGGAGCCTCCGAGGGTTGTTAGCAAGTTAGATCATACGCTATTTGGGGGTTGGGGGGAAGGATTGGGCCCACCGGCACCTGGCAAATAGCTTCCCGGATGTTTTACAGTTGCGCCGTCCGGGACGCGGTGAAGCGCGGTACGGAAGAATGTGATTCAAATCACAGTTCGGGTCCCAGAGCTCGGGTCCCAGAGCCGCGGATCCTTCAAATAGTGTCATTTGCGCAAGTTACCTCAGTGACCTTACCCCCGGGGATGTGTCCGGGCTATGTTCCAGGCAGGGCTTTCTTCAGGCGTTCGTGTCCCATTCTGCCGAAAGCCGTTGCACGCTAGCCAAACCACACGTTGGGGAGTTCTGTGAGAGTCAAGGCTTCGTTCCTCGTTTGTCTATTCCTTCTGGCGGCAGCGGTCGCACATGCCGCCGAGGTTCCAATCGCTTCACAAGCGGTAACGACGTCCCAACTGGTTGCCTGGCTCACGGGAGGAGTGGCGAGCGCGCGCTTAACACAAATCGTTAACGAGCGCGGCCTTGCGACGTTGCCGACACACCGCGAACTTCGCGCCTTGGAATCGGCGGGAGCGGGGAAGGATTTGCTAAAGGCGACGGGTTCGGGGTATGCATTCTCGGCGCAGATTGGACCTTCGATTCCTGATGCCCTTCTGAAAGCGACGGTTGACTCGAGGGCTCAGCGTTATCACGAAGCTGAACTCGATCTGCGAGCGGCGCTGGCGTCGGATCCAGATGATACGGCGCTGCATTTTGCGCTCGGAATCATGTTGCGTCATCAGGATAACTTCGACGATGCCTATGACGAACTCGCTCTCGCTCTGAAGTACATGCCGGACCTTCCGGAAAATCACAGCGCAATGTCGTATCTGTTCTATCGGCTCGACGATGGCCCGAATGCCATTGCGGAGGCTCGCACTGCGCTCAGCATCGATCCCAAGAATGCCGAGGCTTATCAGTACATGGGACTTGGGCACTATTCGCTAGGACAATATGAGGCGGCGGTGCATGCGTTCTCGGAAGCGCTGACGCTCGATGGGGACAATCCGGATACCTACTACGATATGGGAATCGCTCTGCACGCGGAAGGGAATCTGGCGCGATCGATCGCGGCTTATGAGAGGGCGATCCAGTTGCGCCCGGGATTTTGGGAGGCGCACTCGAATCTGGCGCTGATCCGGCATGAGGAAGGAAATCTGGGCGAGGCCGTTGTGGAATACAAGGCAGCGAAGCGGCTGGCTCCAGGGGAACCCTCGGTGCGAAACAATCTGGCGAATACCTACTGCGATCAGGGAAACTTTGACGCGGCAATCTCGGAATTGCAGGAGCTGTATAAGGCGCACCCGGAGTGGCAGCAGGGCCATGCCTGCATGGCGAGCGCCTATATGTCGAAAAACGACTACGACGATGCGGTCGAGCAACTGCGGCTTGCGGTTCATCAGAACCCTACGGGCTCAACCGAGCACCGGATTCTTGGACAGGCACTGCTGCTCGACAGCAAACCGGAAGAAGCGTTGCATGAGTTGCGCATCGCGGTTTCCCTTAATCCCGATTCGGACCTCGCGCATCATCTGCTGGGAACGGTTCTCTTTCAGCAAGGAGCATTGCAGGCCGCCGAGAAGGAATTCCGTGAGGCATTGCGCGTCAACCCTTCGGCCGACAATCACTATTCGCTGGCCGCTTGCCTGATGAGCCTGGACCGGTATCAGGAGGCCTTGTCTGAGATCGATGCAGCTACCAGGCTGGATCCGGAGAGAAATCTGTACCGTGCTCGCCGGGAAGAACTGCTGAAACTGATGAAGGACACGAACTCGCAGTAGATGAAGCCTTAGGGAAAGGGCGCTCCATCTGGACACGTCCGGTGCTTGCACTTCTGGTCTGTAGGCGAGGACGGAATTCGCCGCTACAGTAAGAGTCGGCAGAGAATCCGCATAGGCGTTCTCAGGGAAACTCGATGGCGACCAACGTAACGCGATCTCAGCAAGCGAATACAGCGGCGGCGGCTCAGCCGGTGCTGGCGAGGGATACGGCTGCGAGACGCCCAGCGTCCGACGGATTGGAACGCAAGCAGGTGGGCTACGGCTTGCCGTGCGCCAAGTGCCGCCTTTACTATCCTGCGGATCTCGATGCCTGCCCGACGTGCAAGAGTACAGAGCGCGTGGCAGCGGTCATGCCCAAGTTCCAGCGAAAGCCCGCCGAAAGCGCCGCTGCTCCAGTTCCGGATAGCACAGTTCTCGAGAAGGAGCGCGAGGAATTCCTTCGGCAATTCAAGTCTCAGCTTCTGGAAGCGCATCAAGAAGCTACTGTCGCGCCGGAGTCTCCGTGCAAGTTTGGCACTAACCATCCCGGACAACCGGGAGCGGCGGAAATTTGTGGTGCTTGCTACGAGCGGGTGCAGGAGCGGCTCGACATCTGCGAAGCTGCGCTGCAGATTGATCTGAAGGAAGCCGCGCAGATCGTGTATGACGCTGTTTGGGCGGATCCTTCCGATCCCAACAAGACCTACCAGAACGCGGCGGGAGCGCTGCTGACCGAACTGCGCAAGCGGGCGGGAATCAGCGCGGTGATGGGACCGTTTCAGCCGCTGGAACACTGAGGAAGCTGCTAGCGGCTAGCTAGTAGCTACTCGCCTTAAACCTTCGATTTTGGAGCTTGGCTGTCGGCCGTCAGCTCTCAGCTGTAGCTTTCCAGTCTCCCCTGTACACCATGCGCATCCATCCATTGGCGGATTAACAGCGAGGGGAAATTTTAGTTTGGGCGCAAGATTCGGATATTCCCGTTTATCAGGTAGCGATAGGCTTTCCTTGCTATGACAACCAATGCCATACTCGCAAAGGAAAGCATCGAGCTGATGACCCATGCAGCAAATCCGGCCGCGACAGGAGCGGCGGAAGATTCGCGATGGGCTGCTGTGGTGGCCCGCGACAGCGCTCACGACGGTAAGTTTGTTTTCGCTGTTTCCAGCACAGGCGTTTACTGCCGGCCATCGTGTGCCGCTCGGCGTCCACGACGCGAGAATGTCGAGTTCTTTGCCGCTCCTGAGGCCGCGGAAAAAGCCGGGTTCCGTGCTTGTCTGCGCTGCCGTCCGAAGGCCTTCACAGGAAACGCTGAGAGCGAGAGCATCAAGGCGATCTGCCGCTACGTCGAGCAGCACTTGGATGAGCCGCTCACGCTCAGGCGGCTGGCCAAGGAATTCCATCAGAGCCCGTTCCAACTGCAGCGGCGATTCAAGGCCGCGCTGGGGATCACGCCGCGCGAATACGCGGATTCGTGCAGGCTCATGACACTGAAACGCAACCTGCAGGCCGGGGACTCCGTGACGAGAGCGATGTATGACGCAGGTTACGGATCGAGCAGCCGCCTTTACGAGAGGACAGCGTCACAGCTGGGTATGACACCAGACAAGTATCGGCGTGGGGCTATCGCTGCTTCGATCCGATATGTGTGCACGGACTCTCCGCTGGGCCGTATGCTGATCGCGGCCACCGATCGCGGAATCTGCTCCATACAGTTTGCCCAGAAAGATAGCGAGCTGATTGAAGGACTCAAGCGCGAGTTTCCATTCGCGGTACGGAAGCTGGATGGAGGCGGGCTGCAATCCTGGGTCGAGGCTCTGCTGCAGCACATGCGCGGGCAGGATGCGCATGCGTCTTTGCCGCTGGACATTCGCGCCACCGCGTTTCAGCGTCGCGTATGGACCTACTTGCAGTCGATTCCATTCGGGGCTACGAAGTCCTACAGAGAAGTGGCCAAGGCGATTGGGCGTCCGAAAGCCTGGCGAGCGGTGGCGCGCGCATGCGCGACGAATCCTGTTGCAGTGGCGATTCCTTGCCATCGCGTGGTACGCGAAGACGGCAGCATGAGCGGATATCGCTGGGGTACTGAGCGGAAGACGGCTTTGCTGCAGATGGAGCGGGCGGCAAGTCAGCGATAGTGCGGCTATATCGAAATAGAATGTTGTCTGCTCACGAGTTCTTCTTTAAATCTTCTTCCTAACTGCCAGCCAATTGAAGAAGGCCACGGCGACCGCCGCCAGCAGGATCAGCGATTTGTCGTATTCGATCTGCGTCAGAAGTGCGGCGCAGATGAGGGCGCCCAGGATTCCAAGCATGGTTCCAGCAGGGATTTTGATGAGTGCTTGGCCTGGATTCTTTTTTCGCAGAACCGGCAGCGCAGCGCAGACTACTCCGTAATAGAACAGGCGCGATCCGGCAGAAAGAGTTGCGTTTCCGGCGAAGCTGCCGAACAGCGCGAGCAGCCATACCAGGAACGCAAATGCGACGATCGAGAGATAGGGCGTGCGAAAGCGCGCATGCACTCGCGCGAAGAAAGCAGGAAAGTCTCCGCGCTCGGCCAAGGCGAAGGTAATGCGTGGCGTGGCGAGCATGTTCCCGCTGAGGTATCCGTAGATCGAAAACAGAGCGCCGAGTGCGATCAGGTACGCGCCGCTGCTACCGATAACAATTTGAGCGACGTCGGCCAGCGGGCGCTGGCTTTGTCCGGGATCAGGCAGAATGCCGACGACCACCCACTGAATGAGTCCGTAAATTGCTGCACAGGTGAGCAGAGCGGCGAAAAGGCCGAAGGGGATATCGCGGCGCGGATCTTTCGCTTCGCCAGCCGAGATCAGAGCGGCTTCGAATCCTCCGTAGGCAAAAATGATGAGAACGATGGCGCGCGCCCATTGGCTGGCGCCAGGGTTCACCGATTGAACAGGGATGTAGCGGTGAGACGAGATCAGGTAGAAAGCTCCGGCTGCAGCCACAAAGGCCAGCGCGGACAACTTTGCGAGGGTGAACGAAGTGCTGACGCGCGTTCCGGCCTTAACGCCGCGGATATTGATGGCAGCGAGCAATCCGACCAGAAGCGTAAGAATTAACAATTTCATTGCGGGGCTGGTTGCCGCCGGCCAGAACTCTCCTAAATAAGTCGTAAACAAGTTGGCGTTCGCGGCGCAGGCTGTGATGCGCACGAACCAGACGAGCCAGGCCACCTGAATTCCCATGAAGCGGCCGAATGCGGCCTGCGAGTAAAGATAAGGGCCGCCGGTCTCGGAGAAGCGAGACGAGACCTCTGCAAAACAGGCCATAATGACGGCGACGGCGAGGGCCGCGACAAGGATCGCCGCGATACTTGCACGTCCGATGAGACTGGCGAGGACCGAAGGCAGGCCAAAGACGCCGCTGCCAATGATGCAGTTCACGACCAGAGCGGCGATGCTCCAGCGTCCGATCGCCCGGACCAATCCTTCGCTCGAAGTGGGCTCCGCAGAGAATTGCTTCACGGCGAGTTTGTATCACAAGACGATGGCCTTGCGGCCATTGCGGTAGTTTGCGGTGCAGGCCACGTTGGTGACTTTCGATCAGGCGGTGAATGGACTAACGTTCGTGGTCCGAAGGGCAGCACGAACTCTCCAGATCGAAAGGTCGCATGGCGCGAACTGGGATTGTGCGCACCAAAAGGCGCGCCAATCAAGGCGTTTGAAGTGGTGACCTTTTCCGCGTCAAAAGTAATGCGAAGAATTACCAAAGCGCATGCCCGTGGGACATCTACTCGATGCTGGTAGCCGATGAGATGGTTAACTGGCAAACAGAAATGGCCTTCGACGACATGGACGATCTTCATCTCCGAATCGCGCGCGTAACCGAAGACCTGCGCAAGATCCAGCAGGAACTGAATTGTGCCGCGATGCAGGCTCCCAATGATCCGGAACTGATGGAAGCGCTCAATTCGCTCGCCGAAATCGAGCCGATTGAAACGCTCCGCGTGACTCTGGATCAGATGAGGCACTTTCTCTGGTTCTATGCGCAGGTGATGAGCAACGAGCCCGAATTCGGAGACAAGCTGCGGCAGTCGGCCTCTGTGAAGACGTCGACGGATGAGAAGCCGAAGCTGGAGAATTCCTTCCTGGAAAAGCTCTCGCGTGCCGATGAACTGATGCTGCTGCATCACCTCGCAGAAGCAAAGACGCGAAAACCGAACTGATCTTAGACCGCGCGTCCCGCAACAATCGTTTTCAACACCTCTCCTGACGCAGTCAGAACCGTAAGGTCCGCGCTTGCTCCGGGAGCGAGCACTCCGTAGTCGTTTTCCAGTCCGACTGCTTTTGCAGGATTCAGTGTCGCGGCCCGGACCGCATCGCGTAGCGGCCACCCCGAAAACTTCGTCACGTTGCGGACGGCGCGATCCATGGTGAGTACGCTTCCCGCCAGACTGCCGTTCGCCGTGCAGGTGCCGTCTTTCACTTGAACCTGAATCGGGCCGAGCTGATATTGTCCCTCGGGCATGCCAGTCGCAGAAATCGCGTCGGTAATAAGCACCGCGCGCTCCGGTCCTTTGGCCTGCAGGAAAACTTTGACTACCTCCGGCGAGACATGGATTCCGTCAACGATCATGTCGGCGGTGAGGCGGTCGTTACTGAGTACTTCACCGAGAATTCCTGGACTGCGATGATCGAGCGGGCGCATTGCATTGAAAGTATGCGTCGCGTGACGAGCACCGGCTTTCACGCCAGCGCGGGCGATGGGCATCTCGGCATCGGAGTGCCCGATGCTGACGCAAACGTTCCGGCGCGAGGCTTCGGCAATCACTTCGAGAGCGCCAGGGATTTCCGGAGCGATGGTCATCATCCGTACATGTCCCCGCGCCGCCTGCCACATTCGATCGAAGATTGCGACCGTTGGCTCGGCCAAATATTCCGGCGGATGCACACCCCGCCGCTTTAGGCTGAGGAAGGGGCCTTCGAGGTGAATCCCGATGGGGCGAGCCGCCCCACCGTTGTCCTCGGTTTCGATTGCGTCCGCGAGGCGTTCCAGCGCGGAGCAAGTCGTGTCGAGCGGAGCCGCAACTGTGGTGGGAAAGTAGCGAGTAACGCCGTGTTTGGCCAGGAATTCGCCCATCCGGGTTAGCTCAACGGGAGCGGCACGCATAGTGTCGATGCCTCCGCCGCCATGGATGTGAATGTCAACGAACCCGGGAGTGAGGATCGCATCTCCGAAATCGAGAACGGAGGAGTTTGCCGGGAGTTCTTTGGAGGAACGTGAAGAAAGTTCAGTGATGCGTCCGCCTTCGGCAATTACGATCGGATCGGAGATTTCATCCGTTGGAGTAAAAAGACGACGAGCCAGGAATGCTTGTTTCATGATGGTCCTTCCAGGAACAGATATCGTAGCCGCGCAAATCGTTCCCGACAACCGGGGCTGAGCAGTTCAGAGCAACATTGCTATAGCACTTGTTGTCGCAACAGAACGTGTGATCAACGGCCGTGATGCGAAATAGAGTGACGCCGTGTGCGGAGAGCATTCCGTTTCCGCCGAAAACCGATGCTATAATCGAACAGTTCAGGTATGTCGATGCAGCGCATCGTTGCTCCACATCGCGCTGTGATCAAGTCGGGGAGTGGCTCAGCCTGGTAGAGCACCTGGTTCGGGACCAGGGGGTCGGAGGTTCAAATCCTCTCTCCCCGACCATTCTTTAACAGGTCCAACCCGGAGACATGTATTCCTGTCGCTTCGCTTTCAAACCGCTTGAGGTCCCTGCATTTGCATTCTTTTATCATGCTCCTGCAAAGCGCTGCGCTGCGTAAACCGGGCGCCCGCTCATTGCCTGTGTTCAAAAAGATAAGTTCGAAAATCTCCTTCCAAGGCCGATTCCTGGAGCCAATCTCGTTGTCGCATGCCCGTGATCATAGACCGGATGTAGCGACGACGCTGTTGTAAGTGGATAATGGAGCGCTGCTCCGAAATTCTGGCACACGAACATGATCTTCAAAATCTTCTGGGCTCTTTTACTCCTCTCGTCTTTCATGGCCAGCGCTCAAGTTCGCGTATGGCAAGGCACGTTGACACTACCTACTTATGAAGAAGGTCCACCCGATCCCAATCCTCCATTCGATCAATACGCCGGCAGCCGGTTCGACTATCCGTATACACTGCGCGACAACTTGACCGACCGTCGTACGGACCACGCGTGGCGCGCGGTGTATCTGGAAAACGAATATTTGAAGTGTTCGGTGCTGCCTGATCTCGGCGGACACGTTTACACGTGCCTCGATAAAATCAGCGGGCGGCCGATGTTCTACGCAAATCCGTCAATCAAAAAGGCAGCAATTTCTTACCGTGGAGCGTGGGCCGCATTCGGCATTGAATTCAACTTTCCCGTGTCGCACAACTGGGTCAGTCTTTCTCCCGTGGATTTCGCGTTCGGTATGAAAGAAGATGGCAGCGCATCCGTTACGGTCAGCAACATCGATCGCGTTTACGGCATGCAGTGGTCCGTCGAAGTTGTACTGCGGCCGCATTCCACGGTTCTCGAAGAGCGGGTCACGCTCAACAATCGCAGCGACGTCCGGCACCGCTTTTATTGGTGGAATAACGCCGGAGTCCAGGTCTGGGATGATTCGGTCATCCAGTACCCGATGCGCTTCACGGCAAGCCACGGGTTCACTGAAATCACTCCTTGGCCCGTTCAAGCGGATGGTACGGATCTCAGCATCATCAAGAATCAGACGAAAGGGCCGGTGTCTTCGTTTGTGTATGGCAGCCGCGAGCCTTTTATGGGCGTTTGGCAGCCTCACACGAATGCGGGAACGGCGCACTACGCGGACTACGCTCAGCTGCCATTCAAGAAAATCTGGTCGTGGGGGACGGATCCGGATGGACTGGATTGGCGGAAAACGCTTTCCGATAACGACAGCGCGTACGTCGAGATTCAGGCGGGGCTGTTCCGCAATCAGGAGACGTACGCGTTTCTCGAGCCTCGGCAGACGATTCGATTTTCGGAGTTCTGGATGCCGGTGCGCGACATTGGCGGAATTTCACGGGCGAACCTGGCAGGAGTGATTCATCTGAGCCGGAAAGACAGCGCGCTCGTGGCTGGGCTCAATGTGAATCAAGCGGTTCCCGGAGCGACGTTGCGTATCGCTCTCGGAGATAAAACCGTCTTTCAGGGAAAAGCTGATCTTGTTCCGCAACATACGTGGACGCACGAAATGGCGAATGCTGATCCACGGCAGAAGTACACCTTCGAACTTCGCGATGGGAAGGGAGCGGTTCTGCTGCATCAGACGGAAGGCAAGTACGACTGGACTCCGATCGATGAGGTTCACGTAGGACCGCAGCACTCGTATCAAATTCCTGCGCCCGAACGCCGCAGCGAGGATGACTGGCTTCAGTTGGGAAATGAACAGGAGCTTGATGGCAATCCGCTGGGAGCACTTCAGACGTATCAAGAGGGCTTAGCCAAGTTTGCAGAGAGTTTTGCGCTGAGCAAGGCGGCCGGTCGACTCTGTGCGAGTTTGTTACGTTTCGAGGAAGCGAAGCAATTTCTCGAACCAGTTCACGCCCGCGATACCTCGGATCCTGAAATTTCGTATTACCTCGGGATTGTGTACGACGGGCTCGGCGAGGATCGGCAAGCGCGGGCATCGTACGAAGCGGCGTCGCGCATGCCGGAGTTTCGCGCTGCAGGCGCACTGCGATTGGCGGAATTTTCGGCCCGGGAAGGGAATCTCAAGCTGGCAGAGTCGTATCTGCAGCTCGCAATGAAAGCAGCTCCAGACGATCTTCGAACGGCTGAGGAGCTGAGTGCCATCTTTCGAGCCGAAGGACAGGGAGAGAAATCGCAGAGGCTAGCGCAGGAGTGGCTGGCCCGATTCCCGCAAAGCTACTTCCTGCTCGAGCAGGGGGGAAAGCCTGACCTGCATCACCTGGCGGATGACGCCAATCGAGTGTTGAATGTGGCGGCAGAGTATATGCGTCTGGGAATGTACTCGCAGGCGCTTGAGGTGCTCTCGCGCGAGTATCCAGCGGCAGTGGCGGATCAGAGCGAGCCGGGCCAGCTTCCTCCAAACAAGCATCCGATGGTCGCTTATTACCGGGGATATTGCCGCGAGAAGATGGAGCAATCTGGGGCGAGCGATTACAGTGCCGCCGCGAAGTTGTCGAATGATTACGTGTTTCCCAGCCGCGCAGCCGACCTGCAGGTCCTAACTGCAGCCTTGAAAGCGAATTCACAGGATGCTAGCGCGCACTATCTGCTGGGAACACTTTACTTTTCGAAGGGAATTACTGACCAGGCGCTCGCTCAGTGGGATCAGGCTCGTCAGTTGAATCCACAGATTCCGGTTCTGCATGCCAGCCTGGGACGGGCGCTCCTCCATGCCAAAAATGATCCGGAGCAGGCGTTAACCGTGTTTCAAGAGGGGCTGCATACTGATCCTCACAACATTGCTCTCTATACCGGGGTCGATCAGACGCTGAGCATCTTGCGGCATCCGCCACAGGAACGTGTTGCGGCGCTGGAGCGGTATCCGGATCAAGCCAACATGCCGACTTCTCTTGTGTACGAACTAATTTTGAATCTGGCCGAAGCGGGAGATTTCGAGAAGGCTTCCGCCTTATTCCACAATCGATTCTTCCAACGAGAAGAGGGCGGCACCAACGTCCGGCAGGTCTGGCTTGAAGTACAAATCCAGCACGCGTTGTCCCTGGCGCTACAAGGACAATGCTCGCAGGCGATAAACAGAGTGGATCATCTCGCCGAACCTGTGCCGGATTTGGCGTTCACGCATGATGGACTTGAGCCCTTCCTGCGATCGGCGAGATTCAATTACCTGGTCGGGCACGTGTATAAGAGCTGCAAAGTGCCGGAGAAGGCCAATGAACATTTCAAGGCTGCGGCTGAGCAATGGGACTTTCCGGACGCAGCCTGGGCCTGGAAGGCATCGCAGCAATTGACAGATTCTGATTCCGGCGCAACGAAGCAGAAATTAGAAACTGTTGTCGATCGCCTGAAGAAGTCGGGTGGGAGCGATTCGCCGAGCGGATGGTGGCTCTACAATGCCGGGTTGCTCAATGCTGCCGCTGGAAATACTCAGGAGGCCGAACGCGAGTTTCACGAAGCGCTTTTGTCTCCTGATTCATTGATGAGCTATCACCTTACGCGACTTGCCATGTCCGGCAACAATCCGTGAGGCTTGTGGCTCACCGGGTGGAGAGAATTCGCATGAAAACTTTTCTTCTAGTCCTTTTGTTGCTCGTTGCGTGCTGCGCCTGCGCGGAGGATGCTGTGATCCATAGTCGATGGGCCGAGTCCGATCCTAAGCTCGACACAAATACTGCGTCTTCGTTTTGGCGAGATTCGGATCCTACCTACATGGAATTGAATGCGCACGGAAAGCCCGAACCGAAATACCGAACGGAAATCCGCACGCGCTGGACGAAGCAGAATCTATACATTCTTTTCGTGTGTCCGTACGAGGAACTGCATCTGAAGCCGAATCCGAACACGTCGGCCGAGACGAACGAGCTTTGGAATTGGGACGTGGCGGAAGCCTTCATCGGTTCGGATTTCAAAAACATAAAACGCTACAAGGAATTCGAGATGTCGCCGCGAGGCGAGTGGGTTGATCTCGATATCGATCTCGACCGGCACGGGGATAGTGGTTGGACGTGGAACTCGGGATTCGAGGTTTCAGCGAGGATCGATGAAGGTGCGCACATCTGGTACGGAGCGATGCGAATTCCGTATGCCGCGATCGATACGCGTCCGGCGGAGGTGGGCAATACTCTTCGGATCAATCTCTTTCGTTGTCAGGGAGCGGGGTCGGCCCGAAAGTATCTCGCCTGGCAGCCTCCGATGCGGGATAGTTTTCACACACCAGAAAAATTCGGGATTCTAAAGCTGGTGCAGTGAGGCTGTGGACTCCACTGCTCTTTTTGGCAGTCTGGAAGACTATAGGGATGCTTCGACTCCGCGAGTCGCTATGCTCCTCGCCGGTCCGCTCAGCATGACAATTCCGGATCGCAGGTATGCGTCGGTCTAAGCTGCTGCTGCGCTGAGGACCTCTTGTAGCCGCTTGCCAACGATCTTTTCTTCTCCCGGCTGCAGCATCCAGACTCCGACGACAACCGTGTTTGGCCCGCCGGGCAATCCGGCGCTGGCGGGAGCGCCCCCAGTCGAAGGGTTTAACTCAATGCTCGGTGTTCCTTGCTTCATCTTGTGCTTCACGTCTTTACCGGAAATCTTGACCCGGTTCTGGTCGTAGGTGATGAGCAGGTGGGGTACATGATTGGCGACCTCAGGGATGAAGACCTGGGTCTTCACAGTCGGGATTGAAGTGAGTTGCCTGGCGATCACGTCTGCGCGGCGCCGGTACTCGGTTTCCATGGCGACATCGTCCTGTTTTAGAAACCAATCCACGGCGGCGACGAGGCCGATGATTTCTTCCTTCGCGACTTTCATGCCACGGCCGACGGTAGCAGAGTTCGGTGAATTGTTTTTCTTCGCCGCTTCGATCAGGTCTTTTCGGCCGAGGAGCAATCCTGTGCACTGCGGCCCGCGAAGTCCCTTTCCGCCCGAGAAGGTCACGAGATCGAACCCCATCTGCGTGTACTTCCACAAATTTGAGATTGGTGGGACATCTGCAGCGGCGTCGTTGAAGCAAGGAACTCCATGCTGATGAGCGACGCGCACCCAGTCCTCGCGGCTGATCTTGCCCCCTTCCGCCGCGTTGAAGAAGTGAGCCATGACGGTGAGGTCGTTAAAGGCTCGCTCGTAATCGTCCAGAGTCTCGACCTCGACAAAGCGGACGCCGCAATTCCGGACAGCGTGTTCGTAATCGTAACGATGAGCCTTCTGGATGAGGACTTCATTTTTGAGGCCCGTCATGTCCGTGGGAATATTGTCGATGGCCCCCTCATTTCCCACAGTGACGCAAGCTGCCGTGCCCAGTACCAGCGCGGCAGCGGCGCCCGCGGTAACCAGAGCATCCTCGCAATGCAACTGCTTCGCCAGATATGCGCCTGAGGCGTCGAGCAGTTCGTTGAGGTTGACCGGCTTTTTCGCTGCCAGAGCGACTGCTGCTTGCACTTCTTCGGGCATGGTCGAAGCCGAAAGAACGGTGTAGGTTCCGGCGGCGTTGATGAACGGAATCACACCGAGTTTCTGGTAATAGTCCACGCCCGCGGCCGATTCCTTGGCAACCGCTCTAGGTGCAAAATTCGGCACGACAGCGAGTGCCGCGCTTCCGGCCGCAATGGCTTGCGCTCCCTTCCCTAGTAATTTGCGTCGAGTAATCCGCGTCATGATTCAATCTCCAGCTTCGTGTTGGACTTTCGACTGTCAATCGCGCGGGAAATCGTCGGCCCGCGCCGGCAAACCTTCGCCTTTATCGAGAACGTTGAAATATTGGGGACGCGCTTTCTCCCACTCCACCATGCTCAGACCGGTAGGATCGTAGGAAATGCGTCCGGCACGAATCGTCATGCGGGCTGTTAATTTTAGATTGCCATCCATTCGGGCTACACCGCAATCGATGTAGCTGAAGTGGCCTTTCGCTAATTCTAAAACAGCGATGTCGGCGTCTTTGCCGACAGTCAGGGTTCCCAGGTCCGGTCTGCGAATTTCAGACGCGGGATTGATCGTGGACCGGCGAATGATGTCTTCCAGCGGCACGCCCATGTTGAGGAATTTCGACATCACGTTGGTCATGCTGACCACCCTGTAATCGCCGATGTGCAGATCGGTGGACATGGAATCAGGAATGAATCCTTGTTTCACTGCAGGAACCGCGGCACGGAACCAGAAGCTGCCGGCGCCATGTCCAACATCGAAAATCACACCACGCGCACGGGCCTCCGCGAGTGCCGGATTGAGTTTGCCGTCCGGAAGTATGATCGGAAATTGCTGCGCAAAAACGTGAGTATGAATATCGCCGGGACGCATCTTTTTCAAAATCAGATCTTCATATGTCCGGTCGGGGCGGGGCCAGAAATCGTACATGACCGGAACGTTTGCCAGCGTTGCACATTCAATGGCGCGATCGACCGCAGCCCAAGGCACGTGCTCGGCATCCCATGGCAAGGACGTCCAGTAATGGGCCGTCTTTACGCCGACGATGAAGTCTCGATATCTAGCGATTGTGGTGGCGCAGGCCTTCGGGTCCATCTCATCCAGGCTTTGTTCAAGTCCTCCGTCCATGCCGTTTCCGACGATATTCAGGAAAGCGAGCACCCGCACGACAGAGCGGTCAATTACTTCCTCTTTTTCCTGCAAGAAGGTCTCTGCGCCTGAAGTGCCGGCATCCACAACGGTTGTAACTCCCGATTCCAGCGCCAAATCCGCAGGAATACCGAGTGGGAGCAGGTGCACACGCGCGTCAGGAGAGAACCAGTTCAGTGGTGCTCCGCCGTGGCCGATGTGGTAGTGAATATCGACCAGTCCCGGTGTGACGTAGAGATTGGATACGTCTACGACCTTGCCGGCTTGATCCGCGGGAATATTTTTCTCGACAGCGGCAATTTTGCCCTGCGATACAGCAACATCACGCACTTCGTCGATGTGATTCGCGGGATCGATGACATGTCCGCCTTTCAAGAGCAGATCGTAACGAGGCGGCGTCTGAGGCGTTGTGCTTTGGGCGGTTAAGAAGACAGAAGATGCAAAGAAAGTTGCAAGCACGAAAACGTTTGGTAGGGACTTGATCCAGTTCTGCATGGTACCTCTGTTGTTTTTGAGTGACCGGAAAGTGTAATCACACGAGAGGAGAATGTCATCCCCCGCGCCGAGGCACGAGGGGAGAGGTTGTAACGCGAGATGTGCTGGGCGTAATCTAATCGGCTCCTTTGAGATTCGCGGTTGCGAGTTGGAGTGATTCATCCGGAAGGAATCATGGATCGTCGTACATTTGTCAAAGTTGGTTGTGTTGGAAGTGCTTCTCTGTTGGTACAAGGGTTGGATCCGATGGTGCGGGCCGAGTCAATGCCTGCTGTCCCGCCGATCGAACTGCACGGATCGCCAGGGTACAAGCTTTCTCCTCTTGGGATGCCGGGACTATTTCCCGGTCGCGTAGTCGAGACTCGCGACGCCAAAGCGATCGTAAAAAATCGAGTATCGCAGCCGATCGTCCGCCGTTTGCTCGAACAGGCCATGAAAGAACTGACGGGTGAGAGTTCGGCGCGCGATGCCTGGGCGAAATTCATCGAGCCGAAGGACGTTGTCGGCATCAAGATCAATCCGTCAGGTGCGCCTGCTTGCTGCTCTTCTCCTGAGATCGTCAGGGAAATCATTGCGGCCGTTCGTTCGGTCGGAGTTCCTGCGCGAAATATCGTGGTCTACGATCGGTACTCCTATGAAATGGACATGGGCAGCTATCAGGTGCTGTTGCCAACAGAAGTTCGCATTGTGGGGATTCAAGACGCTTTTAGCAGCGCCGGGCCTGGTTACGAACCGACCCTTTATTGCGATGCCAATTTTTTCGGCGAGTGGGAAACACGGTCTTACATGGCAAGCATTGTTGCGCACCAAATCACGAAGATCATCAACGTGCCCACCATGAAGGACCACTCGGCGTCGGGCGTGACAGGAGCCCTTAAGAACCTGGCGTACGGCACGTTTAACAACGTCGCGCGCACCCATCAGGCCCCGTACACGTTCACGAATCCGGTGATCGGGCTACTGTGCACCGTGGAACCACTGCGCTCGAAATCCGTGTTGCACATCATGGATGGCATGCGGCAGGTGTGGCACGGTGGGCCGCTCACCCAGGTGCAGGAGTTTATTGAGCAGCCCGGGATTCTGATGGTGTCCACTGATCCGGTCGCGATGGACACTGTGGAACTGGACGCAATCGAGAAGAAGCGCCGCGAAAAGGGCGCTCCGTCGGTGTGGGATCACGATCCAAAGAGCCTTACGCCGGATAGCAACGCGTTCTTTCACGACGCCAGCAAGAATCTGTTTTTCCGGCAGCCAGGACACATCGCGGCCGCGGGGAAACTTGGCCTTGGCGTCAGCGACCTGAAACAGATCGACCACCGCGTAGTTTGACCCGATGATGATGACCGATATCTCGAAACCCAACTCTCTCGACTGGCCCACCCTGCTCGGAGACAACGCGCGTACCGGCAAGCAGGGACAACGGAACGCACATTCTCCGGAGAAGGCCGTTTGGCAGTTTCGCGCGGGTGACGCCGTGCGCTCGGCGCCCGTACTGAAGGATGGCATGCTGTATGTCGCGGCGGTCAACGGACAGATCTATGCGGTCGACGTGGCCACCGGAACGGAGAAATGGAATTTCGCAGTAACAGACCAGTTGCATTCCACTCCCTCGCTCTCCGGTAACAAAGTCCTTTTCGGCTGCGATGACGGCAAAGTCTACGCGCTGGATCGCAATTCGGGGAAAAAGTTGTGGGAGGCGCAGACCCAGGCAGAAGTGTGGTCATCGCCGGCCGTTCGCAATGGAGTCGCTTTCATCGGAAGTGCGGACGGCAATGTCTACGCCGTGGATGCCGAGAGCGGTCGCCAGAAATGGTCGAAAGATCTCGGCGGAAGAATTTATTCCACGCCTTATGTTGAAGAGCAGCAACTCTACCTGGGTTGCGGAGATGGCAAGCTTTATTGTCTGGCAGCCGATTCCGGGAGAATTTTGTGGGAAGCGCCCACCGGCAATGGCATCGATTCATCACCTGCAGTCGTCGATGATCTTGTCCTTGTCGGCTCCGAGGATTTTTTCGTTTATGCGCTGAACGCGCGCAGCGGGGAAGTGCGCTGGAAATATGAAACAGGGTTGGGGATCTCGTCTTCTCCGGCGGTATCCGGGAATCTCGTTGTTATCGGCAGCAAGGACGGTTTTTTATACGCGTTGGATGTCCAGAGCGGCCAGTTGCGCTGGAAAACGGTAGTCGGAGAAGTCGTGACATCGTCCGCGGTGATTGCCGAGAACGCCGTCTGCATTCAAGCGGAAGGTCTGGTCGCGCTGGATCCAGTGAGCGGCAAACTTTTGTGGAGAGCGGGCCTCGGTGCTGGGATTCAGTCCGTTCCTGTGCTCACAGCTGACACCATTTATGTCGCGAGTTTGAGCGGTGAGACCTATGCGCTTCGCTAAACAAAGGGCGGCAGCGCTCATTCTCCTTCTTCTCATCGTGCCCTACGGCTCGAGTCAACAAAGTGCAGACCGTCGAACGCTGGTTTACAAGAAAAAGTACATCATGGGCACGGTCTTCGAGATCGCTGCCTATGGGAATTCCTCCGAGCGTACGTCATCGGCAATTGACGCCGCATTTCAGGAGATCGTCCGGATGGACGATCTAATGAGCAACTACAAACCTGAAAGCCCACTCAGTCATCTGAACCGATCCGCTCACTTCCACGCAGAGAAAGTGCCGCCAGATTTGTATCGAGCCATCGAACGAGGGGTGCAGTTATCTAGGCTCTCCAATGGGAAATTCGACATCACCGTCGCGCCCTTAGTGAATTTATGGAAAGCTGCATTAGCGGGTGACCGGACACCATCGCCCGCGCAGCAACAGGAAGCCGAGGCTTGTGTCGGTTACGACAAGATCGAACTCACCCCTCCCGATCAAATTCTGCTCCGCTCATCTTGTCTGCAGTTGGATCTGGGCGCGATTGGAAAGGGCTACGCGGTGGACCGTGCGTCTGACAAACTGCTTTCTCTCGGGATTCAGAATGCCTTTCTCAACGCGGGCGGAAGCACGATCGTCGCGATGGGGGCTCCTCCGGGAGAGGCCGGCTGGATTGTGCACCTGCGCGATCCATCGCACAAAGTGGACCCTTATGTCGTGCTCAAGAATGGGAGTGTTTCTACGTCGGAGCAGACCGCGGCATCTTTGTTGGGGCAGGATTCGCCCGGACACATCATTGATCCTTCTACCGGGCATCCGGTCAAGAGCGGTTTGGCAGTTAGCGTGATTGCTGCAAGTGGAACGCTGTCCGACGGATTTTCTACGACTCTGCTGCTTCTTGGCCCACAGCAGGGCAAGGTGCTGGTCAGTCGCACTCCCGACGTTTCTGCGATCTGGCTCTCACCGAAAGCAGAAGTCGAAACCGCAACGAATGGACCTCACATTCTCTTCGGCGGAAAGTTGTGAAGAAACAATCTGCACGCATAACTCATATGGCAATTGGCAAGGCGGTCTTATTCCTACTCGTTTTTTCTCTACCGACCTGGAGCAGCGTCTACGTTCACTGGAGCACTTCTGACGTGCCTCCGGCGAGTTCGCTCGGCGTGAACGACATCGTGTTCTCGCTCGACGGCCACATTTCTCCGCTCGTGACAGCGGCGCGCAAGCGGGGCTACCGAGTGTACGTTGAAGTGCCGCTGCAGCAGGCGAAGTCGGCAGCAGAGCAGGGCACGAAGGCAGGCTGGACTGGGATTATCGTAGATACTCCCGAGAACGAGAGCAGGGAATTCGATGGCTTGGTCGCTAAGCTACGTTCCGATTACCCAAAGCTCAGAGTCCTGTTTCTGAACCGCAACGGAAAGCAGCCCGGGATGAGGGGCAGCATCGTCATCAAGCGCGGCGATGTTCTCGAAGTATCAAGTCCGACGGCTCAGCCATGGATTGATACGAATCTTGCATTGGTGAAAGTGGAGCAGCGGTCTCGCCAGCCGCAGGTTCCGCTCTTCACGTCCACCTGGGCCGACCAAGCGCAGCAAAAGGGCGCTACTGTTGACGACTATTCCCTGGCTGTGGCCGAGGCTGATGCATTTCACGCCGATCTGCTTCTGCAGGTGGACGAGCATCTGCAGCAGGGACTCACAAAGCACGATGCCAACGCTTGGGCACTCTGGAGTGAAGTCCGGCCTCTGCTGAAGTTTTCTCCGGATGCGGCGGATGCAGCATTGCAACCCGCAGCCAATGTTGCCGTCATCGTCGACAACTTTGACGCTAGTGATGAAGTTCTGAATCTGTTGGGTCGGCACAATATCCCGTATCAGATTTTTCTGCCCGCAGATCTGAAGACGGCGGAGCTCAAAGGTTTCAACGTCGCTGTTGTGTTAGCGAAACCCGACGGCGAAACTGCCGAACGGCTGAATCGCTTGGCGGCCAGTGGCGCAACCGTCGTGGTTGTCGACGCGCACGGATCGTATCCATGGCAGAGTAGTCAATCCACGCGGGTGAACGAACACACAACTTCTTACGCATCGGGGAACGGAAAGGTCCTGGAGTTCTCGGAACCTGTGACCGATCCTGAAACGTTTGCGCAGGATGTTCGCCGCCTCGTGGGCAAGCAGAATGCGCTGCTGAGGCTGTGGAACGGGCTGACAACGCTTGCGGTGCCTTATCAAGATCGCAGTGGGACGATGAAGCTACTGGAATTCGTCAACTATGCCGGAGATCCCGTTCGCCTGCAGGTTCAGGTAAAAGGGTCCTTTGCGAGTGTCCGCTATGAGACCCCGGAACACGGGTGCTGCCAGTCGCTTGAACCGGTAAGCCATGACGGGTTCACCGAGTTCGTGGTCCCGGACGTTCGCGTGACCGGACGAGTGCACCTGGAAGCGAAATAACACTGGCTTTCTGGGAGCAATTCAAGGATTACAGCTAGCGGAATCTGCGGATGAACAAAGTGTGGCGGTCTGAGCGATACAGCCCGAGCACATAGAGCGTGGCCTTGGCCTTGGTGGAATAAATCTGCTGGCGAATTCTGAGTACTGCCGCGCCCGGGGGAATGCCAAGAAGGCGAGCGGTATGTGCATCCGCGGTGGTCGCATCGATTTCTTCGTCGGCGTGCGCGATCCGGAGTTCGTGATCGTGCTCCAGAACGGAAAACAACGACGCCCGGTCCAGCCGGGCCCGTGTGAGATCAGCGAACTCGTCCGCAGATAGATAGCAAGTCTCGATGGCAAATGGTTCATCTCCGCCGAGCCTGAGCCGTTCGATCTTGATCAATCGACTCGTAGCCGGCAGCGATAAACGCGCGGCAATCTCCTGCTCGTTCTCAATGATCGCAAGAGAAATCAGCTTGGAAGAAACCGCCAGCCCACGGCGCGACATCTCTTCCGTGTAGCTCATCAGCTTGTTGAAGTGGATCTTCGGGGGCGCGACAAACGTGCCCGCTCCGCGGCGGCGCACCACCAGGCCCTCGCGTTCTAAAGCGGTTAGGGCATGACGCGCTGTCATCAGGCTGACCCGATGGATTCGTGCCAGCTCGCGTTCCGAATCCACGAGATCGCCTGGTTTCAGCATTCCCGACTCGAGCCGTTTTACGATCGTTCCCTGGATCCGCTGGTACGCGGGCAGCTCGTTATTGCGGAGTTGTGGCATCCACGCGTTCTCCTACGCAGGTGCACCATACTACAAAGTGCTCTAGAGCTCCAAACACAAAATCGCAGTCGTTGGTTCCCGGAATGGTCGCGGGATTCCACGGTACTGCGGTGTGGTCGCAGCAACGGAAAGCAATATAGCGATGGAATAGCTCCCCTACGCAACTCGTTGTTACAACGCAGCTTAAGCGCTTTAGTTGCTGTCGGGATCAACGAATTTCTGGTCGACCGCGGAAAGAAGCACGCGCTCAAGGGAGGGCAGCAGCCAAACAGATAACACATTCATATTAAAATTCTTGCCATTCCGTGCATTTTTTTCTTGACGATGGTCACTCATCCGCTATATAGCATGTGCGATCAACTTATGTTGCTCCGCTTGAGGAGTCTTGTGTTGAGACGGAGAGGTGCGTTTTTCGGTCCCAATAGGTGCGCCTGCCCCGTCGCTGCGGAATTGGTTCAAGGAGGGTTTTTCTCATGAAACGGCTCTCAGCCGGTTATTGCTTCTTATTCCTCCTCTTGTTCTCCATCGTTGTCCCCCTGACGGGGATGTTGCAACGTGCTTGGGCACAGGAGGTCACTGCTTCGATCACCGGCACCGTAACCGATCCAAGCGGTGCTGCTATCGCGGGCGCGACCGTGACGACAACGTCACAAGAGCGCGGCGTCACTTATACAGCCACCACGAATGAGTCCGGCTTGTACCGGATACCGCAATTGCCGGCGGGAACCTATGACCTGAAGGTCGAAAAGTCGGGCTTTGCGGTGGCAAGCCACCCGGCATTTGTCCTGACCGTGAATCAGGTAGCTCGCGTCGACGTCACCATGAAGGTCGGGCAGACGAGTGAGACCGTGGAAGTCACCGGCGCGGCTCCCGTGATGGAGACCGATACCACACAGGTCGACACCATCATCAATGCGGCCACGAACGACAACCTCCCCCTTGCTTCCCGTAACTACGTGCAATTGACGCTATTGGCTCCGGGAGCGGTATCAACCGATCCCAGCAGTTTCAATAACGGGAACAACACCGGTGGTTACGGCGGTCGTCCTCTGATCAACGGGAACCGCGAGCAGGCCAACAACTTCCTGCTCGACGGCATGGATAACAACCAGGTGTCGGACAACCTGCTCGGTTATACGCCCGCTCCGGACGCGATCGAGGAATTCAACCTGATCACCAATAATGCTCCGGCAGAGTTCGGCAACTTCGAAGGCGGCATCGTCAACGCCACCATCAAGTCGGGCACGAACGCGTTCCACGGAGACATCTGGGAGTTCTTCCGCAACGACAAGCTGAACGCGAACAGCTGGTCGAACAACTTGGCTTATCCGGTCATTCCAAGGGACAAGATCCGCTGGAACATGTTCGGCGGAACCTTGGGCGGGCCGATCATCAAGAACAAATTGTTCTTCTTCGCGGATTATCAGGCGCAGCGTTTTGATATCCCGAGTTCGGCGAGTGCGAACACAGTGTTTACGGCAGCTGAGCGAACGGGCGACTTCGGTGTCCTTTGCACCAACGGCGGCGGATCTTTCGACGGGACGGGCAACTGCGTGAATCCACCGGGGAAAACGGGAGTCCAGCTTTACAATCCATGCGCATCTTTCACAGCGTTGTGCACGCCAACATCCGCAGCGGCGACGACACGCGCGATTTTCCCCTACAACAAAATCCCGGCAGCGATGATCAGCCCAGTAGCGAGCGCTCTGTTCGCTTCTTCGCTGTATCCTCAGCCGGTAAATAATCTTTACCAGAAAAACGCGATCAATGTCAGCAATTCCGCCTTCAACGTAGATCAAGGCGACTTGAAGATCGACTTCAAGGCTACGCAGAAGGACAACATCTCGTATCGTTTCACACGGGCATACCAGAACAACCCGTCGACCAACTCGCAGGAGCTTTTGTCGAACGGCTATTCCACGACGCCGATCTACAACACGGTCGGCGACTGGAGCCGGACGATCAATAACAATCTGGTCAATGATGCCCGATTTGGCTGGAGCCATGTCACCCTGAACAGTGGCAACAGTTTTGGCTCTGGCGTCGGTGACTTCGGCAACACGCTGGGCATCGGCAATGGCAATCCTGCCAGCGTTTCCGGATTGCTGGCCATCAACCTCAACAATTCTGTGGTCACCAACATCGGTTCAGCAATAAACACGCAGAGCTTCGACGATCATGTCTGGCAAGCCGAAGATGCGCTGAGCTGGCTGCATGGGCGGCACAACTTCAAGTTCGGTGGGCAATACTGGCGTGAGATCATCAAGACCTTCTACGCCGGAAACAATGGCGAACTAGGGTACCTGGCCTTTAACGGCCAATTCACCAGCGCTGGTGTCGGAGCTACCGGAGGTGACGGCGGTGCCGACTTTGTGCTTGGTCTGAATAACTCGTTCGGCCGCGGCGTCAGCACCGGAAAAACCTGGCAGCAGTACAGCAACGTGATCGGTATCTACGCGCAGGATACATGGCGCATCACCGATCGCTTGACCTTAAACCTTGGCCTGCGCTACGACGCGCACAGCCCTTGGGTAGAATCCAACAATCAACAGGCCAACTACAACTTCACAACCGGCAATATTGACCTCGCCGGGCAGAACGGCGCGAGTCGGGGTCTCTACGACACCACCTACGGGGGCAAGGACTTCCAGCCGCGTATCGGTTTCGCGTGGACACCGGAGGCCCTAGGTGGCAAAACCGTCATCCGTGGCGCTTTCACCGTATCGTCCTATATGGAAGGCACGGGCACAAACCTCCGTCTCACATTGAATGCGCCATTTACTCCGGCGGAAATCAATTCGACGACTGCATCTGGAGCGTTACTTCCTCCCACCGATACGACGCAAGGCATTGTCGGCGCTGGAACGTCGGCATCGTGCGCTGCTACGGCGGGATACGCCTGTTACAAAGGTGCTTTCCTCCGGGTTTGGGATCCGAAGGTTCAGCCTGCGATCGCAGACCAGTGGAACTTCACCGTTCAACATCAATTCAACAACAACACAACCCTTCAAGTCGGATATGTCGGACAGAGGGGAACGCACTTGATGGTGCCATTCGACTACGCGCAGAGAGTACTGCTGCCGAATTCGTCTTGCGCCACTCCGCCGTGTACGGCAAATAGCCCATATTTCGCTGCTAACCCAGGCCTCTATAGCGTCCTCGGCGGCGGCACCACGACGTCGGCCACACCCGGCGCAGAAGTGTCGGGCACCAAATCCAATGGCACAATGCGGTACAACGCATTGCAGGCCGTGTTCCAGAAACAGATGAGCCATGGTCTGCAGTATCAAGTGGCGTACACTCTCTCGCGGTGCATGTCCGATAGCACCGGTTACTACGGCGCGTGGAATAACGCTCTGAGCGCCTCCGCCTACTGGCAGAACGTTTATGACCAGCATTCGGAATACGCTCCGTGCTACTACGACGCCACTCACGTCGTTTCAGCTTACGCAATTTACGAACTGCCCTTCGGTCGCGGCAAGATGTTGGGTAAGAACGTGAATGGCGCTGTCAACCAAGTGATTGGCGGTTGGGCCGTCAGCCCGATCGTCCAGTTCCGCACCGGATGGCCGATGCCAGTGTACGGTGCCGTGGATAATTCTGGCACTTACAGTCGCGGATCCCGTGCAGACTGCAACGGCGTTCCGTCTATTTCGAACACATTCTTACCGAATGTAGGCCGCCAGTGGTTCGTCAATAGCGGACAATTCACCGATCCGGCACTTGGAACATTCGGCAATTGCTCGCCGCAACTGTCGGATCTGCGATCGCCGCATTACAGTGATGTCGATCTCAGCTTGCACAAGGACTTTCCGATCACGGAGAGATTCCGGCTGCAATTCCGGACGGACTTCATCAACGCGTTCAACCACGTCCAGTACAACGCCCCGAATATGGGCTTGGGGAACGGGATGGGCCAGATCACCAGCGCCCAACCGCCTCGGAACATACAGCTGGCCTTGAAACTGTATTATTGAGAAACGAACCTCGTATAATCGATGCAGGCGGGAACTCCCGCCTGCATCTTTCTTTTTGCTAGCCTGAATTTCTCGAGAGGGACTCTCGAACTTACCTCAGATGGGCAGATTCTTTTGCAGGGCCGCGGCATCTCTTTCCCTAGCTGGTTGTTTCTGGTCAGGACCGATCGTTCTTGCGCAATCCACGAAAACAACCGCTCAATCGCACACTGCACTTACTCCCGAAAAAGCAATTAGCCTGGCTGAGCAAGGGCACTGCCGCGAGAGCATCTCCGCTCTCAAGCGCGCGATGGCCGGGACTGTGGCTAGCGATACGCGGAAACAGGCCGGTGTGCTCGGTGTGCGATGTGCGCTGGCCATGGACGACCGCGCATCAACCGGCGAATTCATACGGATGCTGGGCCAGCAATTCCCCTCCGATCCGGATGTGTTGTTTGTAATTACGCATGCCTATTCCGATCTATCGACCCGCACGGCGCAGGATCTGGCACGTACCAACCCAGACTCGATTGCCGCTCATAAGTTGAATGCGGAAGCCCTTGAGATGCAGGGGAAGTGGGAGCCTGCCCAGGCCGAATACGAGTGGATGATTAAAAAAGACCCGAACGCTCCGGGCATTCACTTCCTGTTCGCAAGGCTTCTTCTCTCGCGGCCGGATGCCGGGCCCGACGCTATCGAACACGCGGAGCAAGAACTGCTAAAAGAGATTCAAATCGATCCCAATAACGCTGGAGCCATCTACATCCTCGGGGAACTCGACCGGCGTGATCGGAAATGGGATGACGCCATCTCCCGCTATAACCGGGCGCTTAAGGTCGATCCCAATTTCGCGGAGGCCTACCTGGGCCTGGGGTATTGCCTGGTGAATCAAAAGAAATACGAGGAGGCCATTGCACCCTTGCGGACGGCAGAACGCCTGATGCCTGAAAATCCTGAGGTTCACAACTCATTAGGCACCGCGCTCCAGCGATCCGGCCACAAGGAAGAGGCGCAGAAAGAGTTTGCCATCCACGAGAAACTGGCCTCGGAAGCCGGAACGCAGAAATCGGATTAAAGAATTGAGCGATTGAGTGATCGAGCCATTTGGCGATTAAACGATCGATACCGATGCTGACGATCCGCATGTACACAGTCTATTCATAACGATCACCCAATCACTTCAACGACTCAACTACAAAATCGCCCAATGGCCCGATCACGCAATGGCTCAATTATCGCTGTGGCTCTTCCACGGTGAGAATCTGGTCGGCGGTGATGTCGTGCAGCACCTGTTTTATTCCGCTGGGCCAGCGAATTTCCACGTTTTTAATAGCTCGGTTCTTACCCAGGCCGAAGTGTACCCGGCTGTCGCTTGATGAAGCGTATCCGACCGCGGTTGTTGCCTCATTCCACTGCGAAGCTCCATCTTCGGTCGTGATATGAATCTGTGCGCCTAGGCCCATACTGTTGCTTTTCGTTCCTACGAGCTTAAACAGGATCCAATGGTTGCCAGTCTCGGAGACGTTCCGCAGAATCTTGACCGGACCACCGAGAACAGAGACGACCGCATCAATGTGGCCGTCATTGAAGAGGTCGCCGAATGCCACACCGCGGTGCGCGGCCTCTTCCACGAAGTCTGGTCCGGCAGAAGGGCCAACATCAACAAACTTACCGTTGCCCAGATTGCGAAAGAGGGAATTCGGCTCGGGATATTTACGTCTGCCCAGTTCGCTGATGTTGTCGAGCACATTGGCGCGGGCGACGAATAGATCCTTCCACCCGTCGTTGTCAAAATCGAAGACGCCATTTCCCCAGCCGGACATCTCTTTTGTGCCCTCGAGTCCGCTGGCCTGGGTTACGTCGTCGAATTCGCCATTGCCTTGATTGATGAGCAACGGAAAGGTCTCGTGTTCCACGGCCGTGTACCAGATGTCTGGGCGGCCGTCGTTGTTGATGTCCTTAAAATCCGAGCCCATTCCCGACAACGCCACACCGTCGGGTGCATAAGCGACTCCCACCTGCGTGCCGACTTCCTCGAACTTCTTTCCGCCTAGATTGTGAAAGAGAAATCCGGGAGTGGTGTCGTTCGCAACGAACGCGTCGACGAAGCCATCTCCGTCATAGTCGGCGAAGGACACGCTCATTCCCTTGCCCATGCGCGACGAAATGCCCGTTTCCTTGGAGACGTCGGTGAAGGTGCCATCCCCGTTGTTGCGGTACAGGCTGTCATGCAGGGACGCATAAACTTTGGGATGGCAATAGCCGCGCACTCCGCTCTTCACGTGGCAGAAGGGATCCTTGTTGACCTCCCAAACGCAGTAGTTGACTACAAACAAATCCAGCTTGCCGTCATTGTTGTAGTCGAACCAACCCCCTCCAACGGACCACATCTTCTTCCCATTCATCTCGGCGCCGGAGAGGCCGGCCTTGGCGGTGACATCGGTAAACGTTCCGTCGCCGTTGTTATGAAACAGTTGGTTGCCCGTCACGTTGGCCAGAAAGATGTCGGGCCGGCCATCGTTGTCGTAGTCGCCTACGGACACACCCATGCCGTAGCCTGCCCCGGCGACTCCGGCGCGCTCGGTGACATCGGTAAACGTTCCGTCGTGGTTGTTGTGGTAGAGCCGGTTCCAGTAAGCGGGGGATTCCTTCTGCAAAGAGGGAATTGCTGCTCCGTTGACAAGGTATATATCGAGCCAACCGTCGCCGTCATAGTCGAGCAGCGCGACTCCAGCGACCATGGTCTCGACCTGATTCTTGTTGGGGGTAGGCGAATTTTGCGTAATGAAGTTGACGCCCGCCTTGCGGGCAATGTTTTCGAATCGGATGTTCGATGGAGCGGGTGTGCTAGCTACCAGCAACGCACCTGCTCCGAGAGCAAGAATGATGATGAAATAACGCATGAAAACGGTTTACCCCGGCGAAATCAGCAGGCAATCAGTCACTGCGCGTGCAAGACGATGATCAATAGAAATTCTATCAATGTCGCACGCAATACGTTGTTGGAATCAGAATTTTCGGTAGTCGGAACGGCCGATTCGTACTCTAGGTAGGAACCTGCTGGGAGATTCGGCGTAGCGGATAGCCTAATGCCGCAAGAAGAAGAACGCCGATGACGATCACGATTGCGTCGCGCCTTGTCTGCATGGAGCCGAGCGCTACCAAAAGCGTCGTTGCGAGCGAGGCTGGTTGACTGGCTTTTAGTGCCAAGGTGACTGCAGTAGTGATGACCACCGCGACTACCGCCGCCCAGAGCCTTGGGCTCGAGACAAAACCGGCCATGGCTACTTTCGGTGCATTCCAGGCTCCCAATGGCCAAAGGGAAAGAAAACCGGCGCCGAGGCCGACAAGATGGCCAACGATGACGTTATAGGTCTTGGCACTTAGGGGCATTCGGCTGTTCGAGAAGTTCGTAAGCCGTCGGTCCAAGGCTGGTGAAGAGCAGTGGCGCATGCGCCGCCCATCCCGCAGCTCCGACTGCAAGGATCAGCCCGCCTTCGCCCAAAACTGCGAGCACCTGCCTCATCAATGCCATTGCCTGACTCCGGTTAGCCTACATGGGCAGCCTTGACCGTCTATTTCTTTCCGCCTGTCGGGAAGTTCTTCGAAAGGGCCTTGCCGGCCCTGCGTTGGGGGAAACTGTCGCGGCAGTGTTATAATCGAATTGTTAGGTTCTGCTCGCTAAGTCTCTGCCGCTCAGCGCGAAAGACCACGAACCCAGTGTGTCGCAAAAGCCGCGCTTTTCACACAAAACGCCCTGTAGAGGAGGAGATACCCGCCATGGAATCGCGACTTGCCACGAATCATCGAGAAGATCTGTGCATCTGTGCAGCCCTGAGAGGCGCTGCCCGCTCCACCACCCAACTCTACGATCTCGTCTTACGCCCGAGCGGATTAAAAGCTACCCAGTTCATCGCGCTTCGAGCGATCGAGGAAGCTGGGGAACTTCCCCAGTGGAGATTTGCCCGTGAGAATGCTGTCGCTCCGGAAACGCTCTCCCGCCGTTTGGCGGTCCTGCGGAAGAAAGGTCTTCTTTCAGTCCGGACCGGAGCAAATCATGGCGAGCGCATTTATAGCCTCACCGTGCAAGGACGGCAGGCTCTTCTCCGCGCAACTCCGTATTGGGAACGCGCTCAGGAACGGCTGCGACTCACTTTGGGTGAACCGCAAGCGCAGGCGTTACTCTCACTCTGCGAAAATACCGTCACGGCGGCCCAAAAAGCAGAACAGTTGCGCACCAGAAATGCTTCGGGACCGCTATTGATCGAGCGAAAGTTGCAGCAGGAAGAGCCGGTTATTTCACGCGCAGGTGTTGCTGGAGTCCCGGCTCCGTGAGAGATAGTCAGCGCGATGCTATTGCTCATGCCATGCTACAGCCGAACGTCGTTCAGACCTCATGCAGTCGTCACAATCAACGCCGAACAAGTTGCTTCGTCCGCCTTCCAATAAGTGTGCGGAACACTGGAATCGAAATACAGCGAATCCCCTTCGCATAAGCTGTGCGGCTCACTGCCAATCGTGACGATTAGGGTGCCTGCCAGCACGTAGATTAACTCCACCCCCGGGTGGGAGTGGGGTTTAAGCCTCTCTTTCGCGATCCCTTGAAATTCTGCAAAGTAGGAACTTAGCTTGCGCGAGTTCGCCGGATAATCCAGCGACTCAAAGAAGTAAGAGATTTCAGGTGTGCCAGGGCGCTCGGGAAAGCGCTGCCGGTCCCGTTTTCTCACGACAGAAACAACGTGGCGCTTACGTTCGTCGTTGAAAAAATACTCCAGCCCCACATTGAAAACCGCCGCGATCCGCACCAGAGTTGGAAGCGTCGGATAAAGCCTGCCACGCTCGAGTTTCGAAAGGAGAGCAGCAGAAAACCCGGTGTGCTTGCCGAGTTCGACCAGACCCAGCTTCTTCCGAAGCCTCAGGGTGCGAAGCTTTTCGCCGATGGAGAAAGGCCTCAGGCTCTCGGCGATGATGTCGTGCCCATTGTTGCGTATCTCGGGCTCAATTTGTTTTTGGGATTTCAGTCCTGCCATTGAACTCGCCATATCGTCAACCTGCGTGATGAAATTATTGGATGTTCGTTCCGTTGATTGCTCCATGCGCCACGGGCGTTGATACCCCCTCGGCTGCAATTCGCCGCTTTGCTTGCGCTGCCGACATTAAATCTTCGAGAAGCTGAATGCGGCGCGTCAGGTCAAGAATCAACTCGATCTTTTGTTCATCGTCCGCAATCAACGAACGTTTTTCGTCTCCAATCGAACTACACATAAGTCACTCCCTCGTTAGTTTTTACGATAATTAAAATGTGATTGATTGGAACGAAAAGACCGCTAGCCGCAGCAATTCGTGTGAATGCCAGGAAAGTTACCGCCTACAAATTGAATGGAGAGAAAGTAGCTAGCCGCGACCCAGCCATTCGCCCCCGCCCTGCGAGGCGGAACACACATAGATCGCCGGAGTGATCCCCGTCTGTTCCTTGTATCTGGTCGACACGATTTCCTGGAACGCGTTTGCCGATTCCGCTTTCGCAACCGTGATGGTGCAACCGCCGAAACCGCCTCCGGTCATTCTCGAACCGTATACTCCATCGCACTCGCAAGCGATCTCCACTAGGATATCCAGTTCGTGACAACTGACCTCATAGTCGTCCCGCAAGCTGTGGTGGGATTCGCGCATCAATCGACCGAATTGATGAAGGTCCTTCGACTGTAATGCGCTCGCAGCATGTGACACACGGTGGTTCTCGCTAATCACGTGCCGGCAGCGTCGATAGATCACATCGGGAAGCTCTCTCCGATATCTTTCCAGGTTGTCCAGAGAGACATCGCGCAAAGCCTTTGCCTCTGGAACATGTTTTCGAAGGATGCCAACTCCGGCTTCGCAGTCGGCCCGCCGTCGGTTGTATTCTCCTGAAGCCAGATTGTGCTTGACCATGCTGTTGCAGATAATCAACCGGGCCTCAGCCGGGATCTGCACCAACTCATGCTGCAACGATCGGCAATCCAGCATGAGCGCTCGCCCAGCCTCGCCGAACACAGCGATGAACTGGTCCATGATGCCGCATCGAGTTCCTACGAATTCATGTTCGGCGCGCTGGCACCATTTCACCAGATCAAGCGGCGCTGCCTCTGCTTCAGACGTGCCCAGCAGCGCCAACGCGATTGCAACCTCCAGTGAGGCCGAGGAGCTCAATCCTGCCCCCATGGGAACATTCCCGTGGATCATCAGGTTCGCGCCGGTAAGATGTTGTCCATTACTTTGCAGAACGCTGGCGACTCCTCGAACAAAGTCCGACCAATGCTTCCGAGGCGGGCCCGCCAAAGAGTCGAGCGAGAACTCGAGCGTCTCAGAAAAGTTGGTGGAATGGGCTCGCAGAATCCGGTCGGGCCGAGGACCCACACCAATCCAGGTATCGAACCCGATCGCAACGGGCATCACGAATCCATCGTTGTAGTCGGTGTGTTCGCCGATCAGGTTCACTCGCCCGGGCGCGCGGAATATTCTTGGACGGGTGCCGTACTCCTGCCGAAAAAGATGCTCCAAACTTTCCGGAGTAGATAGCGTCTTGCCCACAGATATTTCTCTCTGTAATCCCGGACCCACACGTAGCGCCTATAAAACGTGAAAGCACACCCTCGTGCACGCCTGCGGGCTAGTCCGATCTTACAGTAGTGAATTGGGCGGCGATGCCTATCCAAAGAGTTTGCTTGGGTTTGCAGCTTTTCGGTGATACCGTAGGGGCCGTTTTGCGGGCAGCATCCACCATTACTCCTGCATCCAACAACTTCATGAGCGCTGTGCCGATCCCGAACCGTGTCAGATGCTGCCTCATAGGGCTGACTCTTCTGGCGACAATCTCTGCAGGGGCACAGCAGAACGTCCCGCCACCCGCTGCTACTGAGAGCGGGCAGCTCTCGCTGGATCAGGTACTCGCTAAGCTTCAGGAAAACAATGCCCATCGAGCCGCAGCCCTCGAGCAGTTCGAAGGCACGCGCATCTATCGCATGGAATATCGTGGTTTCCCCAGCGACCGCGACGCCGAGATGGTCGTGAAGGTAAGTTTTCACGCCCCTGATTCCAAACAGTTTTCCGTAGTCTCCGAGACCGGATCGAAGTTCGTCATCGATCACGTATTCAAGAAGCTTCTCGAAAGCGAGCAGGAAGCTTGGGAAGGCGACAACCGTCAGCGCGTGGCGCTTACTCGCCAGAACTATGATTTCGAACTCGCAGGCTACCAAACTTCTGCAGATGGCGGTCAATATGTTCTGACCTTATTACCGAAGACGAAGAATAAATTCTTGTGCCGGGGAAAAATCTGGATAGATGCGAAGGATTTTGCTGTTGTTCGCATGGAGGGCGAACCCGGTAAGAATCCCTCCATGTGGATTAAGAAGACGGACATCCAGCACAGTTACAAAAAGGTCGATGGTTTCTGGTTGCCGGCAGAAAATCACACCGAAAGCTTGATTCGCCTGGGCGGAAAAGCGACCCTCTCCATCCTGTACCAGGACTATAAGATCGTCAAAGCTACCTCGCCGGACTCCGCGACCGCCTCTCCCAAAGGCAACGGTTCCGCCTTGGATGGTCCAAACCAAGATAGTCTCTGGGCCAATCGACTGATCGGAATAGGCCCCCGATAATCGCATCTTCCAGCCTGCACTGCGGAATCAAGCTTCGATCATTGACGCGGTTGACAAGGATCTGCAGTCGAAAGGAAGCCATCGCGCCTCCACTGGTCGGAATTGATTCTGCCTCCCGCCGTTATCTCAGCTTCCCATCCGCCAGCCTGCCTGTTCTTAGCAAGTTAAAATGTCCGGTTTTTGTAGCAAGTGAAATGTCCGGTTTTAAGTTAAGCCAGCAGCAGTCGAGGCTGTGGGAAAGTGGGAATCCCGCGGGGTGTGCGGGATTTCCAAGCAACGCGGGAAAG
>DASYZA010000216.1:0-2004 GCA_035946775.1 Candidatus Sulfotelmatobacter sp.
GTAGATAACATAGCCAAAGGGCTTTTTGGCACCACCCATGTTGACATTCGCTTCAAGCGGGCTGATGTAAACATGAATCTGCTGTTCGTCAGCGCCAATCGTTTTTCCGACATATCCGAAATCCCAACCCTGATACGCGAAATCGTAGATTTCGTCCTCGATGGCTTGTGAGACCGCCTTCACATCCTTGTCTGAGATGGACGGAGCGGACGAACTGGAACGGGTCGGGAGGGCAAGGAAGAGGAGAACTGAGGCAAGGAACACAACCACTGGCCTGGTCAAAGGTGGCCTCCGTTAGCGAATGATAACGATCTTAACCATAGCACCTTTTCGTACATCCCCGCCACCGGCGACGTTCTTAAAGGGACCGAACACTGCCACAGGCGTTTTCCCTGCGGCCCACGAGGGAGGCTTTTGGCCATAGTCCAGATAAAAGTGGGTTGCGCCTCCTGTCGGGTCAGGGCCGACGAAGGCCTCGCGTGCTGCCCGCTGTGAATCCTCGTAGGCTGCACGTGCAGGCGGGTAGCTCTTGATCGCGCGGGCGGCTTCAGGAGGCGAGAGAACATCAGATGCAACCGTCGCTTTGCCGAAATGGGCGATGCGCTCAATATGTGTGCGAGCATCGTGCAGTTCATCTGCGCTTCCAGGACCGCGTTCCGTAACGGATCGCAAGCTGGAGGTCTCGTTGTAGATCGAGTTCGCAACCTGGTGGGCGGACTTCGCAGTCTGGTGACCTTGCCGATGCGCAGGATGCTGCTTCGCTCTTGCATGACGCTCAATGCCGTCGAGCTGAAAATCGGGCTGGCCGGCTTCGTCGTTTGTCCCGAATGTGACGACTGAATCGGCGAGTTCTGGTCCATCATAGGCGCCAGACCCGACCACTTCGTCGTTAAATTCATCGCCAGATTCGCCTTCGCGCGTGCGTTCGACAGCTTGGCCGTAAAGCGGATTAGCATAATGGCGTCCGTTGATGAAAGGCATCTTGAATTCTCCGAGCTTTGCACCGCGCCGAACGTTATCGCGCGGTTGTAATGGTCTTACGTGGCCGCCTGCTGCTGCGCGGCGGATTGCCCACCCGCAGATTGCTCCGCCTGCGCACTTTCAAGCTGCTGTTTGTGCAGAAATTGCTCGTGCAACTGCGCGTGCGCGCGAACATTCGCGTAACCTGCGGGCGCTTCGATCTTCGCGACTTGCCCCGCATCGGAAGAAAACCACCGCTTGCACGCATCGAGCTCCACGGCATGATTATCTGTAAACTCGTCCGGCACGATGCTCGGCAAAATGTGTTCCGAATCGCTGCTTTGTAGCTCACGCTTGTCCTGAGATTCGAAGGATCCCGCCGGACGATTTATGTCCGGCTGACGTGAGGCCGTTGTCGCGATCCCGTCTGCATAAGCTGCAGCCTGGGTGACCACTGGCTGCTCCTGCAGCATCTGCGCGATCTCGCGATATTGTTTCGTTCGAGATTCCTCGTCGGGGATCACCAGGTCATCCAATCCAATCAGCCGTTTCAGCAATCCCAGATTCGACGGGTCGCCGAGCACGGCCTGCAGTCGCGGATCGGGATTCGCCATCAATTGCATCAGCACCGTGCGCTGGTCCGCCCACTGCGTCGGATACTGTTCGTCCGTCTCCGGATACGAAAACAATTCCCCTTTCAAATCCACCAGCCGTATCCATTTCGACTCAAACGCCGCGCCAGGCCCCAGCAGCGTGACTTCCACATCCCCGGGCCGGTTCTTGCGGAAGCAATCCACCGCCGCCAGCATCAAGTCCGCATGAAAGAACTTCATTCGCCGCCACACAAGCCCGATTCGCCCCATCGCTTGATCGCGCGCCATGGCGTAACCCGACGCCGTGCTTGTGTTCGTCATCGCGCCGCCAAAAAGCGCCGGAAACGCCCCCGTCAAAAATTGCGCCACTGGCCCCATCAAATCCGCGGCGTGTCCCGCGAGATCAGGAGGCACGCGCGCCGCCTGTGGTTGAAAAAATCCCGCCGCGAGC
>DASYZA010000217.1:0-56966 GCA_035946775.1 Candidatus Sulfotelmatobacter sp.
CGCCATGTCTCCTTTTACGCAAGCAGAAATCACACTCACTCGTTGCAGTTCCTTCTGACTCAACGCGAACGTCCTTCCTCTCATGGAGTGACATTTTCACGTTGCTGTTAGGGGGTGACAGAATTATGGAGCTAAAACAACCGCCAAATAGAATGAACGCGGTGAGCTTTCATTTGAGAAAAGCGGTCGCAGACGATATCCCTCGCCTGCGAAAGCTGATCGAAGCGTCCGTCCGAGGATTGCAAGCCAAGGACTATACCCCTGCGCAGATCGAAGGAGCGCTCCAGTCCGTGTATGGCGTGGATACGCAACTCATTTCGGATGGTACATACTTCGCGGTCGAGTACTCCGACGGTGGACCAATCGTTGCCTGTGGCGGATGGAGTAAGCGTAAGACGCTTTACGGCGGAGATCAGTATTCAGGCCGCGAAGACTCGTTACTCGATCCTTTGCATGACGCCGCAAAGATCAGGGCGTTCTTTGTGCATCCCCGCTGGGCACGTCGTGGTCTCGGAAGTCTAATTCTCGAAGCTTGTGAGAACGCGGCGATCGCGGCTGGCTTCACGCGGCTGGAAATGGGTGCAACCCTGAGCGGAATCCCATTATATCGGGCCAAAGGATACAAGGAGATCGAACAACAGTCGGTCCCGCTCGCTAATGGCGAAACCCTGGCTATCGTGAGAATGTCCAAAGACGTACGAAAATCTTGAACTGCTCCCACAGACCTATTTCCGTCTCAGCCGTCTTCCCACAACGTCGAATTTGCCTTCCAGCACGATCTTGATTCCTTCGCTATAGGCAATGTGCTCTTGCTCCAATATTCGCGCAGCCAAGGTATGCTCATCGTCTGTATCAACAACCTGCACCGCTTTTTGCACGATGATCGGGCCGTGATCGAGTTCTTCATCTACAAAGTGCACAGTGCATCCGGACACTTTCACCCCATATGCAAAGGCCTGTTCCTGGGCTTCGAGTCCGGGAAATGCCGGCAGCAGCGACGGATGAATGTTGAGGACCTGATGCGGAAACTGTCGGACAAACCAGGGCGAGAGCAGCCGCATGTATCCAGCTAGGCAGATCAGATCGACCCTATGTTCCTTCAGCGCCGCAACCACCTCGCGGTCATGTTCCTCCCGAGTGCGCCCCTTCGAAGGAATCACCAAGGCCGTGAGACTTCGTTGCCGGGCAGTCGCGATTCCCGGTGCGTCGGATCTGTTCGAGATGACGACGGAAATCCGAGCATCGGGAATGCGACCAGCTTCAATACTGTCCGCGATCGCAGTGAAATTCGAACCACGTCCGGAAAGAAGAATGCCAAGGTTTTTCATGAAAGCTTGCCTTTATCGGGCAACCGACCATGATAATCGACCGCGGCCCTCCGATCAGTGATTCGTGCCCTGATTGCTCGAAGTTTGCTGCCCCCCGCCGATCTCAGCCAGCAGTTTCTGATCCTGATCCGCCAAACTCTGCGGCAGTTTCGCGTACTGCAAACTCTCGGACGAATTCTGACCTTGCGTGATGATAAATTGCACGAAATCTTTGACGGTCTTTTCCCGCTCAGGACTCTTCCCCTGCTTCGGGATCAACAGGAACGTCAGGCCGGAAATGGGATACGCATCCTTCGAAGCGGCGGGTGGATCGACAATAGGCGTGCGCACATCTTTTGCCAACTCTGATTGAGAACCCTCAATGGCCGCTGTAGTCGTAGCAGCACTAGGTTCTACCCAGTTTCCCGCCTGATTCCGGATCAGCGCGACTGGCAGGTTGTTTTCTTTTGCGTACGACAGCTCCACATAGCCGATTGCACCGGGCGTTTGCTTCACAAGGCCAGTAACGCCTTCACTTCCTTTTCCTCCAATTCCGACTGGCCAGCTGACCGAGATCCCCTTGCCTGCTTTCTTTTCCCAATCCGGACTCACTTTCGCAAGATAGGTCGTAAAAATGTTCGTCGTGCCGCTTCCATCGGAGCGATGTGTAACCGCGACCGCATCCTTAGGCAAGCTCGCTCCCGCATTGTCCTTCTTCACGGCTGGATCTTGCCATGACTTGATTTGTCCCAGGTAAATCCCTGCCAGCGTTGCCCCGCTCAACTTCAACGGCGTCTTCAGTTCCGGCAGGTTGTATGTAATACATACCGGCCCCGCACTCTCCGGGACTTGGACCAGCGCGGGCATTTCTTTGAGTTGCTGATCGTCCAAGGCAGCGTCACTGGCACCGAAGTCGACAAGCCCTTGCTTCAATTGCTGAATTCCGCCTCCGCTGCCGATCGACTGGTAATTGATCTGGACGCCAGCATGCGCACCCTGAAAGTCAGAAATCCAGTGGGTCATGATGGGATTGATGAAGGTCGAGCCCGCCCCAATAATCTGCTGCTGGGAAGTTTGGTTGTTCGATGAGTTGCAGGCGAGAGTCAACGAGAGAGCAACCGGTGAGAAAAGGCACGCGATTCGTAAGGTCCGAAGACAAATCATGAGCACACTCCTGCTGGATTCTTTTCCTTAAGATGAAAATGAAAGCAGGGCTGTGTTAAAGGAGTGTGAATTTGCGGAGGAATTAAGAAACGAACTAGTGGACTGTCGCAGTGAATTCGTTAGTACGTAGGCGGCGAGAAGGGTCCGAGTATTTCCACTGGATGGGGCGGGCATTGGCCGAGTAGGCATTGATGTAGCGGCGGAGCTTGCGAGCCAGATCAGGAACCGAGCGGAAGATGCCGCGGGCAATGACCTCGCGCTCAATTTTGGCGAACCAGATCTCAACTTGGTTGAGCCATGAAGAATAGGTCGGGGTGAAGTGAAACTGCACGCGCGGATGCCGTTGCAGGAAATCGCGAACCAGCTGGGTTTTATGAGCGGCGAGGTTATCGAGGATGATATGAATCCGCAGCCGGGGCGGGCACAACGACACCACTTCTTCCAGGAAGGCCACGAAATCGCGGCTGGTGTGGCGGGCAGCAGTTTTGCCGTGCACGCGTCCCGTCTTGGTGTCCAGCGCGGCATACAGCGAAAGGGTGCCATGCCGGTAGTACTCGAAACCGTGGCGCTCGGCGCGTCCCGGCGAAAGTGGCAAAACGGGATCAAGTCGATCCAGAGCCTGAATGGCGGTCTTTTCGTCGATACAAAACACCGCCGCGTGCTGTGGCGGATTCAGGTACAAGCCGAGAATGTCGGCCGCTTTGCTCTCAAACTCCGGATCGTCGCTGGCCAGATAACGCTCCAAGCGGTGGGGTTTGAGGCCGGCCTCTTTCCATACGCGATGCACGGCATCTTTGCTGACGCCCAGCGTCGCCGCCAGTTTGCGGCAACTCCAATGGGTAGAGCCGTCGCTGGGCTTTTGGCGGGTCGCCGACAGAATCCGAGCCCGCAACGCCGGAGTCAGAACCGTGGCCTTCTGGCCGGGATGATAGGTGTCCAGTCCGTCCAGCCCAAATTCCAGGAAACGTTGCTTCCAGCGGATGATGGTAGGCGCACTGGTTTGCAACCGGCGTTTGATGCGGTTGAAGGAAGCGCCTTCGTCCAGCATCAGAATGAGCTTGGCGCGAAAGACGTAGCCCGCAGGCAAGGAACGCGATTGCGCAATACTGTTCAGTTCACAACGCTGATCGCGGGTAAGGAAGACTTCACTGCTGGTCGCCATACCAGCTTAGAAGCATAACAACTGGTAATGGTTACTTTGCGACAGTCCACTAGCTGTAGGTGACTTTGCGCTCGCCCTTCACGATGCGGCCGATCGTATAGGCTTTCTCGCCGACGCGATCCAGAACGGATTGGACCTTCTTGAACTTTGCCGACGGGACCACGAGTAACATTCCGAGACCCATATTGAACGTGCGCAGCATTTCCTCCTGCGAGACGTTCCCCAGTTGTTGCAGGTGCTCGAAGATCGGCAGCACCGGCCACGATCCGAGTTCGATGGCAGCCGCGGTGCCACGGGGCAACACTCGCGGCAGGTTCTCGGTGATCCCGCCACCCGTAATGTGCGCCAAAGCCACGACGCACTGGGCGTCAATCAGTTTGCGCAGCACCGGCCAGTAGCTCTTGTGTGTGCGCATCAGTTCGTTGCCGACCTTGTTCTTGACCTCGTTGACGTAAGTTTCAGGTGAATAATGCGCCACTTCAAACAGCAATTTGCGAGCGAGCGAATACCCGTTGGTATGTAATCCATTAGAGGGCAGCCCGAGGATTACGTCCCCGATCTGAACGTCTTTGCCCGTGATGATCTTTTCTCGATCGACGACCCCGACGATGAATCCCGCCAGGTCGTACTCGCCATCCGGATAAAAACCCGGCATCTCTGCCGTCTCGCCTCCGATAAGCGCGCAGCCATTATGCTTGCAGGCGTCGGCAATACCCTCGACCACCTTTTCAGCCACCGCTGGATCCAGTTTGCCCGTGGCCAAATAGTCCATGAAGAACAGCGGTGTTGCACCTTGCACGGCAATGTCATTCACGCAGTGGTTCACTAGGTCGGCGCCGACGGTTGAATGCAAGTCCATCTCGAAGGCAATTTTCAGCTTTGTACCAACGCCATCTACGCTCGAAACCAGCACCGGATCGATGAATTTCGCCTTGTCCACGGCAAAGAGCCCGCCAAAGCCGCCGATCTCGCTCAGAACACCCTTGGTGAACGTCTTGTGCGCCAGGTACTTGATGCGCTGCTTGGTCCGATTGGCACGGCTGATATCCACCCCCGCATCAGCGTAGGTGATCGAGGTCGAACTGGACGTGGGGTTCTTGGGCACAGATTCTTTCCGTAATATTCCGCAGTTTGCGTGGAGATGAACGACCGGGTGCCGAAGGCAACTACCTAAGGCCGCTCATTGTAGCACGTTCGCAGGAGGGCTCTTTGAGTAGAAGGGATTAGGCAGGAGATTGGAATTCAGATTTCAGAATGAAAGATTTGAGATTGCAGATTGAAGCGCCGGCCTTGATTCATCAACGGATCTTATACACTCTGCGATCTGAGATCGCTCAAAGGATCCTGAGGCGCACAACTCCCTCTTCCGCGGACGCACGCGCCCGTTCGTGGCCATATCACTGGCTAGTGGGCGATGAAGTCGGAGAAGAAGTAGGCAAGCACTCCGAACAACGCCAATCCCGAAATGCCGTATGCGGTTAAAACCCACGCACCGCGGCCTTCGTGGTGTTTGGTCGAAGTTGATGTTCCAGACGACTGCTCGGTAGGAGAGACGACAGGGGCCCGATCTTCCATACAAAACCTCCGGACGGAAAGATCGTGGCGCAAGTTGTTTATGCGTCACGCTGCCCGCTTCGAGGCTGGGCAGGAGTATCTAACGCGGATTTTACTCCTGATTTTTCAACGACTAAACAACAAAATGTGATTTGAATCACAATCTTGATATGAAAATTTATATGAATTACATGACAATCGAATCTCTGGAACAGAGGACCTTGCTTCTCCCACTCGCAAACGCAGCAGGTGGATGCATTCTCTGCGCGTGGGATAATAAGCAGAGTCCGTCCCCAATCCATTATGCGCAACCGTATTTCGATTTTTCTGTTCTGCTGCCTTTTGGCAGCAGGCGCCGCCTCTCAAACTACCGATCCCATCCAGCAGGGTGCCCCTCCACAATCCACGAAGAGCGGCGACAAGTCAGCCGGAGTTCCCGCAGACAAAGGCGCGGTCCCACCCAATGGCCATGACTACGCCCAGGAATCCTTCGTCATTGAGCAGATGCATTCCTACTACCGCTTCGAAGCCGATGGCACGGGCCGCAAAGAGACCAAGGCCCGTATCCGGGTGCAAAGTGAAGCCGGCGTGCAGCAATGGGGACAACTGCAAGAGGGCTACAACTCGGCCAATGAGCGCGTAGAGATTCCTTACGTTCGCGTTCTGAAGGAAGACGGCTCCGTCGTGAAGGCCGGGGATGATGCGGTTCAGGATCTGAGCGCGCCGGTCGAACGGGAAGCTCCCGTCTACACCGATTACCGACAAAAGCACATTACTGTTCCTGGCCTGCGTCCGGGGGAAATCCTGGAATACGACATGGTCACCGTGGTCCACACTGCGCTGGCGGCGGGACAGTTCTGGGCCGAATATGAATTCGACAACAGCAATATCGACCTGGATGAAACGCTCGATGTTGATGTTCCCGCGAACCGGCCGCTGAAGCTGAAGTGCAAGCCGATGATGGACCCGAAGATCACAGAAGAAAACGGGCGCAAAATTTACCATTGGTCGCACTCAAACCTCGAGCGCCCGGACGACCAGAAAGACAAGGACAAGAAAAAGAAAAGACACCGTCCGGATGATGACCGCCCTGACGTTCAACTGACCACGTTTGAGAGCTGGGAGCAGATCGGCCGCTGGTATGCAAGCCTCGAAAAGGATCGCCGCGCGCCCTCACCAGACGTGCGCACCAAGGCACAGGAGCTAACGAAAGGTCTCTCCACCGATCTCGAGAAAACCGAGGCACTATACGATTTTGTCTCCAAGAATTTCCGGTATGTAAGCCTGTCGTTAGGGGTAGGCCGCTATCAGCCGCACGCAGCGTCTGACGTTCTTCACAATCAGTACGGCGACTGCAAAGACAAGCACACTCTGCTGTCCTCGCTGCTCGAAGCGGAGGGACTGCACGCCGACTCCGTTCTCATCAACTCCACTCGAAAGCTTGACCCTGATGTTCCATCGCCATCGCAGTTTGATCACGTAATCACGATGCTGCCGCTGAACGGTCAGGAAGTCTGGATGGATACTACTGCCGAGGTGGCGCCGTTTCGGCTGTTGGCCTACACATTGCGCAACAAGCAGGCACTGGTGATTCCACCGGCGAACGTTGCGAATGCTCCGGCACCCCATCTGGAGTTGACCCCGGCTGACACGCCCATGCCGGATTCCGAGCGTTCCGACATTACGGGCAAGATCAACGAAATCGGAAAGCTTGATGCCCATGTGCAGTACCAGTTCCGCGGCGACGAAGAACTGCTGCTGCGATCCATCTTTCGACGCGTACCCGAAGCTAACTGGCAGCGGGTTGCCGAGAACATCAACGCGGGATTGGGTGGTGATGTCTCTCACCTTATCGTGAGCGACCCAGCGGCAACAAAAGAGCCTTTCACGCTTTCGTACGACGTTTCGAAACCGAATTTCCTCGACTGGTCCAAAAAGCAGACGCAAATCGTTTTGCCGCTCGTGCAGTTCAGCCTGCCCGATGTTGATCCGGATGACAGCGGTCCCGATGCCGAACCTTTTAAACTCGGGCCCAAGGGCGAGTATTCCTACAACGTTAGGCTGGAGCTTCCGCCAAAATATACGGCCCACGCGCCGCTCGCTTTCTCTCTCAAACGCGATTATGCGGAGTATGAAGCGACCTACAAGGTGGAGAACGGTGTTTTCACCGCCGGCCGGAAGTTGATCTTGCATCAGGATGATCTTCCTGTCGATCGCGCGCCCGATTATTTGTCGTTCCGGCGGGCTGTGGGTGCTGATCTCGCCCAGCAGTTGTCGCTCGAAAACGAGTCGGCGGGGGGCATTGTTCCTCCGGCTGACATGAAGGCCGATGATCTGGTTGACAGCGCACGTGCTGCAGTCGACGCCGGGAACCTCCAGGTCGCCGAGGCGTTGCTCAAGCGTGCAACAGAGATCGATCCTAAGAACAAATATGCGTGGAATAACCTGGGACTGATTTACCTGGGGACGCGCCAGAACGATCAGGCGATCTCCTGCTTTCAGAAGCAGATTGATGTCAATCCTTACGACGAATTCGCCTACAACAATCTGGGTCGGGCCTATTGGCAGGAACGCAAGTACGACGATGCGGTAAAGGCGTTCAACAAACAACTGGCGAACAATCCGCTCGACAAATTTGCCCATTCCAACCTGGGATCGATGTATGCCGAGGAGCATAAATACGACCTTGCCGCTCCTGAACTTGAGAAAGCGGCCTCGCTCGATCCCAATAATGCGGAGTTGCAAGTCACTCTCGGCGACGCTTACCTGAATCTCGGCCAGGACCAGAAGGCGCTGGCGACCTTTGACCATGCGGTTGAACTGAATGCCACGCCGTTGGTGTGGAACAACATCGCTTATCAGTTGTCGCTGAAGAAAGCACATCTGGACCGTGCTCAGCAGTACGCCGAAACTGCCGTCTCGGCCACTGCAGCCGCTTTGCGAAACGTCTCTCTCGATCGTCTTACGCGGAACGACCTTTTCCTGGTCCCGTCGCTGATTGCGTACTGGGACACGCTGGGCTGGGTGGAGTTTAGAGAAGGCAATCTGGATAAAGCCGAAAAATATGTCGCCGCAGCCTGGATGTTAGGTCATCACGGCGAAGTCGGCGACCATTTAGGACAGATTTACGAGAAGCGCGGTGAAAAAGAGCGGGCCGTTGAAACCTATGCCTTGTCAATGAATGGGCTGCGCCCAACCCCGGAGACTCGCGATCGTTTGGCGTCGCTGGCGGGCGGAGATCAAAAAGCCGATGCCGCCGTCGCGCATTATAAACAAGAACTTGAGCACCTAAGCACGATCGATCTCGGCAAAGCCACACAGAACGGCAATGCGGATTTCTTCGTGCTATTGAGTGGAGGAACTGGAGAGAAGGCCAAGGTCGACGCCGTGAAGTTTGTCAGCGGCGATGAAAAGCTCAAGTCTTACACTGACGCGCTCCGCACCGCCGATTATCACTTGACCTTCCCAGACGATACCCCGCTGAAGATCCTGCGACGAGGAACTCTTTCCTGTTCTGTGGCGACCGGCAGTTGCAAGTTCGTGCTTACGTTGCCAGACGACGTCAGAACGGTGGACTGAGAACCTCGTCGCACTCTACTCGACTGAGAACCTCACCGGGTCTACTCGTCAATTGCCGCAGGCCGCGGTATAGCTCAGGGGCCCGGGCATTCGATTCGCCATCGATGGTTTCCCGACTGCTTGCACGTACATTTGATAATTGCCAGCTGGCATCGACAGGCTGCAAAGATCCACGGAGTGCATGCCCGGCTGCGTTTCCGTAACCTCGTTCAGATTTTGGCCATCGCTGCTGGCATACACATTGTAGTGATCGATCGTGCTCTCATCACCGCTGGTCGTCCATTGCAGCGAACTACCTGAGACGGAAGCTTGTAACGAGAAGCAGCTGTCGATGCCCGATTCAATCTCCGTCCCTTCCTCGTAGTCGTTCCACGTCACCAGTTGCAGATACGGTAATTGCGTTTGCTGGTTATAAATGGAATTGATCTGCGAAAAGGTCTGCAACCACGTTTGCCCGCACTGCTGACCCATGACCCGGTTCGAACTCCACGATGCCAGAGTGTCGTTGAAGCCCTTGTAGACCGCTCCCATAGTCTCTTCGCCACCATATGTGAGTCCCGTGTAGTAGAAGTTTGCGAGATAACCGAGTCCATAATCGCCTGCCCAGGGCATGACCCACGAATAACTACCGTCACTCATTGAGTGAGAGAACCCAGGGTTGTCCTGGAAGAGAAAACGGGGCGGGACCTTGAGCGCTCCGTTGGCTTGCTGCCAATCGACCTGGTTCTGATTGTCGACATTGAAATTCGTGACGATCGGCTGTCCGCCGATATTCAGGTATGCGCTCGATGGGAAATAGGTCTGCTCCACGTATTGGAGCAGATTGACTAATACTTGCTGAGCCGAGCAGCCCTGGCATTGATTCTGACCGATCGCGCCCGCATCGATCATGATCGCGAACGAGAAACCGGAGTGCTTTTCTGCTTCATGCATTACAAGCTGAGCGGCTTGGTCGATCGCTGCATTGTTGGGCCCGTACCAGTCAAGAATGACGCCATCGATGCCGCGGCTGATCATGTCTTCCACTTGCCGTTTTACCTGGCTTGCATCGTTCGAGTTGTATCCCACGTTCATGTGCTGCGAGTTTCCAAACCACAGCAACATCTGTGCGAGCACCTTCGTGTTTGCGCCCTGATAGAGCAGTTTGTGAATATCAATCTTGCTGACATTATTGGAGCCAAGGTTGCCATTCGTCTGGTTTGCAAACGTGCTCGCGGCGCTCGTATTGTTCGCCGTCTGCGCGCTCAGCGTAGTGGACGCCGTACCCGAGCTGGGATTTGGATTGGGGTTGGGATTCTGCGTTGGAGTCGAAATTGGATTTTGAATTGGTGTCGGAATCGGACTGAAGTTTTGAATTGCCTTTGGGCCTGATCCGCAAGCGGCAAGACACACGGATAGCAGTAGAACGAACAGTGTTTTGTACGACACATCGCCCTCAAGATAGAAGTAAGTTTGGGTCTTGCTTCGTTCGTCTTGGCCAATTCAGGACGCTACAAACGCGTGGGATTTCCTTAAATCAGCGGGGTCTTGCTTGGTGTGGTTCAGTGTAGGGCAATACGGGGAATCGTGTAGGTCTGAGTAGTGCGCATACCGGATTCAGGGTATGTAGGATGACTTCGAGGGTTTAACACCACGGCCCTTTTTTCAAGACCGCCGCATCCTTACTGAGGAATAACGTCTTTGGGAACGATGTTCCATCCTTCTACGTGCAACGTAGGCGTGGGATTTTTCTCGGGCGCCCGGAACTTTGCCGTGATTTCCCTGGTTTCGCCTGGAAGGAGAGCGAAATAGTTGTCACTCCAGAGCACAGGCAGGATCTCATCATCCGCTCTACCTTCTCTACTGACACGGTGCGAAGAGCCTTCGTCGATTTTCAACCGAATCGCAAAGGCAAGGGTCGAACTCGGATTGCGAAGTGTAACGGCAGCTGTGCCGTCCTCACCCTCTTTGTTGTATTGAAGTTTGGCATCCAGATTGACTTCTTTCAGCGAATTCAGCGCCGTGTAATCTGCAAAATCCTTTGTCGGTGTCCAGGTTGAAATGTCGTACTGTCCACTCGAATCTTCCTCCTGTCTCGCCCAATCCAGGGTCTCGTCTTTTGTGGAAAGCCAGTAGAAATTCCGGCTGACTGTCTCGCCCGCCGATTCCAGCGTCAGATTGACAAAGTAGGTCGTGCTGAGCCCCGAAAGAGAAGGCAGGGAAAACACACGCGTGCTGCTATCCTCACCAACGTTTATTTCCGCTTCCTTCGAGAACTTCTCGCTCATATCGAGATTGTAGACCTTGGCTGTGACTCTCAAATTGGCAAACGGCTTGTAATACGAATTGACCACCACGATCGAGTGATCGTCATAGGAATATTGCACGTGCAGCGGTTCACACGCCTCCTTCACGCCAAAATACGATCCGCCGGGGCGCAAGTACCAGTCGTACATATGCCAGATCATGCTGGGCCACGCGTTGTTCAGCATCCATTGTATGATTCCGGTCGATGTGTACTTGTTCCGTCCGTAGGCCTCCATCATGGCGCGATGCGCTTCATAGGCCTGCACCTGCGCCTTCATTGCATATTCCTCGGCCGAATTTGCCGGGCCATACCGTTTATCCAACGCTTCGGTAAATACACTCAAAGTGTGCGACATCCCTCCCGCGTGATATTCCCAGACGGAGTCGATCGGCCACAGGTGATCAGGCGGCAGCATGCGCCGCAGACTCTCAATCGGCGGGATCGCAGGGCCGGGACTGGTCTCGCTGTTGAAACCGAAAGCACCGCCGTGGCGCTTGTCCACGTACCAGAAGGAAGGCGCCACGTATTCATAGGGGCCTGTCATCTTCACGCCGCTCGGGCCAACAGTCGTGTTACGCGCGCCAGCAGATGAGATCGCCGGATTGGGCCAGTCGACGTCCTTCATCACCTGTAGATAAAGAGTTTCAATCCGCGCAGGAGGAGCGAAGTCGCTGCCATATAACCACCCGATCACCGACGGGTGCCGCTCGAGCCGCCGCAACTGATCGCGCAGCGACTCTCCGGCGATCCGTTCGTTTTCTTTATCCCAGGCGGGCCAGTTCTCCCATTGATCGCAGCAGCACCATCCCGGCAGGACAAGAATTCCCATCCGGTCGGCCAAATCAAAGAAATGGTCGTTCTCAATCTTCCCCTCGAGACGTACTGAGTTAAGGTTCAGATCTCGCACGTAGTTCAGTTCGGCCTGTTGCCTCTCTGGCGACGTTCGCAGCATGAGATCGAGGCTGTAGCCGGCACCGCGAATGAGAATATTCTTGCCGTTGATCTGGAACAGCCGATGGCCGTTTTCGTCGATTCTTGAACTGACTTCCCGAACACCAAACTGGATGTGCGCGGAGTCCGATCGTTGGCCGCCCACTTCAACCGAGAGATCGAGCGGATAAAGTTCCTGCTTCCCTACTTGGACGGGCCACCACAAGCGCGGATTCTTGACCGTGAGCTGCGCGAACTTGTCCGGAGTGAAGTGGACCACTTGCGTTTCTCTTGGGCCCAGCTGCACCTTCTTTTCGAACGTGATCTTCTCGACGCGTCCTTTTACGACCGCATCTACGGGATGATCCTCGCCATTCGTCAGTTCCGCTCGTACGCTCAACTGCGCCGTATCCGTGGATGGAAGATTTAGCTTGGCTGAAACCGCTGGATAACGCAGCGCAACTGGACCCGTTGTCCCGATGTGTACATCACGCCAGATTCCCATCTCCTTGTCAGGAGGCATTGGCGCCCAATCGACCAGAGTAATTGCGAGGTCCCGAGGGCGGGGCGCAAAAACTTCGATCGCCAGAGCATTGTTCTCACCCGGTTTCGCTGCTCCTGTCACATCGAAACGAAATGCCCGCCAAGTACCGGCAAAATCCTCCGAGGTGGCGATCCGTTTTCCGTTCATCCACAGATTGGCACGGTAATTGATTCCATCAAATCCTAGCCAAATGCTCTTGCCCTTGAACTCCTCCGGCAGCTTGAATTCGGTGCGATACCACCAGGACTGCCGGAACGGGCTCGTCGGCGGCATCATGATGTTGGAAAAGTCTTCAAAGATGGGATAGGTAGTCCCGGGAATCGAACGCAGGTTCATCCCCGTGTACGGGTCGGGATAGACTTGATCCTCGACCAGAGCGCTCAACACTGTGGATGGTGTTTTCGCCGGATACCAGTTGCCGGAATCGAATCCCGTCTTTGAAATCGCAGCACCCTCGGCATGAACCTCACTCGAGGCCTGGATCGCCCAGTGTTCGTGCAGTGCCAGCGAATTCTCATTGGTTTGGGCGATTGATGAGACCGAAACTATAAGCAGCCAGAAAACGCAAAACATCGACGAGAAGAAAGAGCGCGCCATGGACACCCCGGAACCTGGTTAGAACGCCACATTCTACGCTGCTTCGCTGAAAACGACACTGCCGCCCCGCATTACACAGCTTCGGTCAAGTGCTACACTTTCCCCATGTCAGACGGACGTTCGCGCACACTGCTCTGGATCCTGGTCGGCGGCGGAGCATTTTTCCTCTTCGTGCTGGCCGTCTTTACTCTCGTCTATCTCACGCTCCATGCCGGAACGACCGAAACCGGACTCGGTGGCTTCGGTGACCGCATCGGCGTAGTCGACTTGGATGGAGTGATCCTCTCGCCCCAGCCGGTTGTCGGAGAGTTGAAGAAGTTCGGCGATGACTCGTCGATCAAAGCCATTATCCTGCACGTGAATTCACCCGGCGGAGGCGTTGCTGCGTCGGAAGAGATCTACCGCGAAGTAAAACGTCTTCGCACCGAGAAGAAGAAAAAAGTCGTGGTTTCGATCGAGACGGTCGGCGCAAGTGGCGCTTTCTATGTCGCTTCTGCGAGCGACAAGATCTGGGCCGATAAAGGCAGCATCGTCGGATCGATCGGCGTGATCGCGCAGTGGGTCAACTACGGCGACCTGCTGAAGTGGGCCAAGCTGAAAGACGTGGTTATCAAGACCGGGGAGTTCAAAGACACCGGCAATCCTGCGCGCGATCTCACTCCGGCCGAACAAGCCTATATGCAATCCTTGATCGACAACATGTTCGGGCAATTCATCCAGGCGGTGGCGGACGGCCGCGGTCTGAAGTATGACGCCGTGAAAGCGATTGCGAACGGAAAGGTTTGGACTGGCGAAGAGGCACAATCGATGAAGCTCATCGACAACATCGGAGACTTCGAGGCGGCCGTGGCCGACACTGCAAAGTCGGTGGGCATCTCCGGCGAGCCGACCCTGGTTCGCCCTGAGAAAGACCGTAAGACGCTGCTGGATCTGCTGCTTGGAGATGTGTCCCAATACATCCCCACCCGCGAGAAGCTCATGGAACAGCAGGTCGGGTTCTACTATCTCTGGAAATAGGGCTGGAGGCCGGAAGTAAGACGCCAGAATGCGGACGTTGGGATGGTTTTACTTCTGCATGCCTTCTGAATCCTGCCGTCCCCCGACCCAAATCCATAACTTGCATCCAACCCCTGAAATTTGAGAAGGTTATGAGTACTGCCGGGAGCCCCCTACCCCAACGGAGGCTTTTGCCGGAGGAAAACATCAGAAATTCATGGGGAACGAGAGGGGCGCTATGACCAAAGCCGATCTGATCGATGAAGTCTCGCGTTTGGCAGAACTTACGCGGAAAGATAGTGAAGTGATTGTGGAAACGATCTTCGACAGCGTGGTGCGCTCGTTGCGCGCCGGCGACAAGATCGAGATCCGCGGCTTTGGCAGCTTCCGCACCCGCCAGCGGCGCCCGCGCGTCGGACGCAATCCCAAGACCGGCGAGCGCGTCGAAGTTCCCGCGAAGAAGATTCCCTTTTTCAAGCCCAGCAAGGAATTGAAAGATCTCGTGAACGAAACCACGCCCGGAACTGCAGCGGCTCCAGCGGCACCGACACCCACGACTCCTGGCCCGCCCACCGCGTAGCGTGGCGGCAATTCATCTCACAAAAGTCGGGCACTGACGTCTTACACTTATGCGCTCAAAGCTCGCCTTCGTTCCACTTCTCTGTATCAGCCTCATCTGCGTCGCCCAGACCCAATTTCCTGACACTCCCGCGGGGCACCAATGCTCAGCGTGGCTCGAGAGCTTTAACCGCGGCGATATCAACGCCCACCGCGAATTCCTGCAGAAGAACTACCCCTCCGCGGTTGCGAGACTGGATCGGCAGATGGAGTTTCGCCAGCGTACTGGCGGCTTCGATTTGAAGAAGATCGAGGAATCCACGCCGACAAAGATCGCTGTGCTGGTGCAGGAGCGCTCATCGGATCAAATGGCCCGCCTTACCATGGAGGTGCACGCCGAAGATCCTCACCAGATCAGCAGCATCGAGCTACGTGCCATCCCTCGTCCGGCCGACTTCGCCATTCCGCGTCTGAGCCAGAGCGAACTTATCTCGGCGGCACGAAAAGACATTGACTCTCAGGTCGCGTCGGATACCTTCTCCGGAACCGTGCTGATCGCCAAAGATGGCAAGTCTGTCTTTTCCGAGGCGTACGGTCTCGCCGACCGCGAGCATAAAGTTCCCAATACGCTCAAGACCCGCTTCCGCATCGGTTCGATGAACAAAATGTTTACCGCGGTATCCACGCTGCAACTGGTGCAATCGGGCAAGCTGGACCTGAAAGGGACCGTTGGGAAATATCTGACCGACTATCCGAACAAAGATATCGCGTCCAAGGTCACGATTGAGCAACTCCTGACGCATACAGGCGGCACGGGCGATTTTTTCGGACCTGAATTCGATGCGCATCGCCTGGAACTTCGAACTCTGCAGGACTACATGAAGCTCTATGGCAATCGCGCCCCGAAGTTCGAACCCGGAACGCAGTGGGAGTACAGCAATTACGGCTTCCTCTTACTTGGAGCGATTATCGAAAAAGTCAGCGGACAGAGTTACTACGACTACGTCCGAGAGCATGTCTACACCCCTGCGGGAATGGCTTCCACCGGATCAGAGCCGGAGGACCAAGCGGTTCCAGATCGCAGCGTCGGATACACGAAGATGGATTCCACCGTGTGGAAGCCGAACACCGACACGCTGCCCTACCGCGGGACTTCAGCCGGTGGCGGATATTCGACGGTCGAGGATCTAGCGCGATTCGCCCAAGCCCTTACGGGCCACAGGCTGTTGGATGCGCATTACACCGAGATGCTGACTACCGGCAAGCCTGGGACTCCGGACAACACCTACGCTTTCGGCTTTGAAGATCGGCTCGTCAATGGCGTGCGATGCTTCGGTCACGGAGGCGGTGCACCCGGGATGAACGGCGATCTGAGAATCTGCCCTTCGGCAGGATATGTTGTGGCCGTGCTCGCGAATCTGGATCCGCCAGCCGCGACTCGCGTCTCCGACTTCATTGTGAACCGGCTGCCGGAGAAATAGCCCGGGCCTTTGCTTTCGTGGCTGGGCTCATCCCATCCCCAGACCTGTCGTCCTAAGCGCAGTGACGGCATCGCGAAGCGGAGCAGCGGAGTCGGAGGCCCCCTGCCCACATCGTCTCTGAGAGGCCCTAGGGCTTGAGCTGGAAATACAAGTCGGCTACTCTCAGCGCGAAAGCCTTCGGGTCAATGTCAGTACGATTCGCTAAGACGATGATGGTTAGATTGTCATCGGGGAAGCGCTGAATGGTCGTCCGAAAGCCAATCGTCTCCCCGTCATGCCACATGCGTTTGTGGCCCTTGTAAGGATCAAGAAACCAACCGAATCCGTAACTCACATTCCGGCCTTCCGACGTCGGGGAGCCATCAACCACATGGACAGGTGTCAGTGCAGGCTGCATCTCACCTTCGCTAAGCAGCGCGTGTTCCCGAAGAGCGCGGTCCCATTTCGCAAGATCATCGATCGACGTGTAGATGCCTCCGTCGCCCAGCACGGCAGACGTTGGACTCTGATCAGTTTCCTTCCAGCCGTTGCCTTCCTTCGTGTGCCCATAGGCCCGATTGGGGACTTCGTTCTTTCCCTTTTCGTACGCCAGTGTATGGTTCATCTTCAACGGTGCGAAAATTCGGTCGTGCAGAAACTGCCCGAAAGGCTTGCCCGAAACCTTCTCGACAATCAATGCCAGCGTGGCGTAGCCGGAGTTGCTGTACTGCCACTTCGATCCCGGAGGAAACAGGCCGGCGCTCTGCTGCTCAAGCAGCTTCAGCACGCCGGCATCGAGAATCTGCGGGATTTTTTCGTTAGGCGTGTTGGGATACTGCTTCATGAGCAGATCTTCGTAGTCGGGCAACCCAGAAGTGTGATTGAGCAGATTCCGGATGGTGATTGCTTTTCCGTACGCCGGAAATTCAGGAAAGATATCGGTCAGATGATCGTCATAGTGCAGCTTGCCGTCATGCACCAGCAGCATGATGCAGGTGGCGGTGAATTGTTTCGTGAACGATGCCAGGCGGAAATCCGTCTCTGGGTCGATCGGCCGCCGACTGCGCAGGTCCGTTGTCCCATAGCCATGCCGAAACGCGGACTCACCATTGCGGACGACCAACACGGCAGCACCGGGTGCATCAGCGGATTTCAGAGAAGCAAAGACAGCATCGATTTGCGCCGATGAAACCTGCCCCGCACCGGGAATACTGAAGGAAAAAGCGACTAGAACTACAACTGCAACTCTCAATTGGCGATTAGGCACGAAGCCAATTAGACACCAAATCCCGCGCCGCTAAAAGAGCTGGGCAGTTAGTCGCTGCCCGCCTTGGCTCCGGGCAGACGCTTCGCGAGAAATTTGATCTGGCCGTTGTGGTTCGACTCATGCTCGCACACGTGGAACCACTTGCAGTAATTGTTCGTCGGGCCCCAAGGCCAGTCTTTGTCGACCTTCATCAGCCAGTCATCATCCCGCTTCCGGAACTCCGCCAGAGTCTCCTCGCGAGTTTCCTTCATGATGTTCAGGTAAAACTCCAGGTCGTGCCCTCTAATTCCTTTGCGTGCCGGTTCGCCGAGTTCCATCGGCATGCCCCACTTTTCTTTGAAGGACTCAGGCAGTTCCTTCATCGAGATTCCACCCATGGTGATGGCATGGTAAAAAGCGTCAGTCGCGGCCAGATGAAGCAGCAGTGCGCCAATGCTGTTTGCGTTGTTGTCGATCAGATAATCCAGATCCTTCTGCGTCATCCCTTTCACTGAGCTGAGGACGGTCGTTCGCATCCATGCCATCATCGAGACCAGGGTGCCGATCTGGGGAGAGTAGCCACTTTTCGGTCCAATGATGTTGATATCAGAATCTGCCGAAAATGCAGGTTGGGGCATCAGAGCGATTCCTGACGCTGCGGTTGTAAAAGCGGCTGCAGTTTTCAGGAAGTTGCGGCGACTAGGTACGCATTCCGCTGGAAACATAGGCGACTCCTTCGTGGATCCGAGGCCCGGGAAAACGCGGAGAATGTTATCACGACTCGGCACGGGCAACGTGAGATGGCCGCTCGGCTGCCATAAGGATTAACGAACGTTCAGCAAAGGGAGCGTACAGCAATATCGCAGTGAACCCCAGGGCCAATCCGTATCCGATCTGCTGCAAAAGCAAAAATGGCGCCAGTGCCCAAAGTTCATCCAAAGGGAAAATCCACGGGAAGAGCCGCAGGAACTTCTCACGCAACCCCGGCGCTCTAAAAGCTACCATCGAACTTAAATACAGGCGCACGGGTATTCCGATCACAGCGGTTACGATCAGCACGACGACCACCCACACGGGCCGCGAAACGGCCGCCCCCAAGACTTCCTCGATGGCATGCAGCCGCGCCAACGAGATGATGTAAAAGCAGAAATACATCAGCTGCAGGAGAACAAATAAGGTTCTCACCACCATGTGGTGAGCCAGTGGAACTTCATCGGGTGCGGTAAGCAGGCTGGAGGATTTCGTTACAACCTCGCGGCTGGTTTGCGGGACAGGTCTGGAATTCTCTTCCTGAATAGAAACCGGCGGCGCAATCGCCGCTACCGGCACTTCCCCATCCAGTTGCACTGGAGCGATGAACCGGTAGCCGCGGCGAGCCAGTGTCTCGATAAAGCGCGGGCTGGATGCCGAGTCTCCCAGCACATCCCGGATCTTGTTTACAGCCGTATTCAGGCTGTGATCGAAATCGACAAAGGTGCCCTCGGGCCAAAGGCGTTCCCGAATCTGCGCTCGCGAGACGAGTTGCCCTGGTTGCTCCAGCAACATCAGCAGGATGCCGAATGGTTGTCCCTGTAACGAGACACGACGTCCCTGTTTCCGCAGTTCGCCGGTCTGCGGATCTGCCTCGAAGACCCCGAAGCGGAAAATTTTCGTCTGTGGAACCTCTTCCATCTGCCATGACCAGTCTACATCTGCGCCTTTTCGCCGGATGGGACATGACCGTAAACAGCAGACCACGCGAAGGTTAGCAGATGATCTTCAATTGAGCGGTGGTTGAGTCCCTAATCATTGCGATTGAGAGCGAATACAGGCATCCTGCGAAACGTGAGGCGAGCAATGCCAGGTCCGAGAGCAAGGGTTCTCCCGTTAATCGTAGTGCTGCTGGCCGGAGCGACTGCCTTGCAGGCGCAGCAGGCAAGGACAACTCAGGCTTTCAACCAGTACATCACCGAAGCAGAATCTCGGATTAAGCATGAACAGAATTCCCCATTCCTGCGGTTCGATTCCCTTCTGCCCGCACAACGCGCCGCGTTCGTCACCCGCCTAAAACACGGCGAGACTATCATCCAAAAGCAAGGCACCACTCCCAAGCCGGTGCCGGATGGACTGATCCACGATTGGATCGGTACGGTCTTCATTCCCAACACGACCGTGGCCCAGCTCGTCGCCTTCGTGAAGGACTACAACCACACTGCCGAACATTACTCACCCGATGTTATCCAGTCGCGATTGGTATCCCACAACGGCAACGATTTCCATGTCTTTATGCGCCTGCGCCAGCACAAACTTGTCACCGTGGTGCTCGACACGGAGTACGACGTCCATTACGGCATGATCGACGCCGCCCATCAGTACAGCACTTCTCGCAGCACCCGGGTTAGCGAAATTGCCGATCCCGGCACCACAAACGAGCACGCCTTGCCGAGCGGCAAAGATCATGGCTTTATGTGGCGGCTTAACAGCTACTGGGCATTCGAACAGGCGCCCGATGGCGTCTTCGTGCAATGTGAAGCGATTTCCCTGACCCGCGACATTCCGTCCGGATTGGGATGGCTCATTGGCCCATTCGTAAACAGCATCCCGCAAGAGTCCCTGCAGTTCACGTTGAATGCAACGCGGAACGCGATGCCTCAGCGCAGTGCCGTAGCTCACAAGCAGGAATAACGACAGCAATTCATCCGAGGAGGTCCTATGGCCGCGATCACCAGCATCAGCAACCCAAGTCGTACCAGGTTTCGCAATGCAGTTCGCTTGCAACAATCGATAACGGCCGGAATCGAGAAGAAAGCGTTGCTTTGGTTGGCAGTGCGCACACCAGAGCACATTTCTCCGGACCACTTGACGATACTGGGGTTCGCCGCCCAGATCCTCGCAAGCGCCAGTTACGCACTGGCGGCCCGGAACAAGTATTTCCTACTGGCGGCAACTTTCTTCATCTCGCTGAACTGGCTGGGCGATAGCCTCGACGGAACGCTGGCGCGATACCGCAACCGCTTGCGCCCGCGCTACGGATTTTACGTCGATCACATGGCGGACACCTTCGGCGCCGCCTTCCTGATGAGCGGCTTGGCTCTCTCCGGATATCTCCACTGGCAGATCGCTGCCGGGATGCTGGTCACGTTTCTTGTTCTATCCACAGAGTCGTACCTGACCACCTACACCATCGGCAAATTCCGCATGTCGTACGCCCTATTTGGACCAACGGAGATTCGGGTTCTGCTGATGATTGGCAATGTGACACTACTTTCCCGGCCACACGCTCACCTTCTGGGACACACTTTCTTGCTCTTCGACGTGGGCGGTTGCGTTGCAATCGTAGGCATGCTGACCATGGCGATCGTCGCTACGGCCTTACATACGGCAAAGCTGTATCAGGAGGAAAAACTTTCGTGAGCACTTCTCCGCTTTGGCAATCAGTCGCACGCTGGCTGAAGTTCAACCTGGTGGGCGCCATCGGCATCGCCGTGCAACTCTCGGCACTCTGGTTTCTCACCTGGGAAGGGATGAGGTATTTACTCGCGACGGCGCTGGCCGTGGAAGCCGCCGTATTGCACAATTTCGTTTGGCACGAGCGCTACACATGGCTCGATCGCCGTAGCCGTACCGTGCGTGACGCGACGGCCCGCTTTCTGCGATTCAATTTCACCACCGGTACGGTTTCGATTGTGGGCAATCTGTTGCTCATGGGGTTGCTGGTAGGAGAGGCGCACCTGCCTCCAATTTTCGCAAACATAATTGCCATCGCGATCTGCTCTGTCGCGAACTTTCTCGTGAGTGACCGCTGGGTATTCCGTACTGCCAGAGCAAAATGATCTTCATGTAGCGCCGGCGCCCCGCCGGCTGTCGCGGAGGCGTCTCGCCTCCGCCGCCCCCGAACTTTCGAATCCTCTGAAGTGGTTAAAAAGTGATCCTGGAAAGAACCGAAAGCCGCGGCGCACCCATATGCCGCCAACACCAATAAAGCACATCTTTCACTTCTCTTCAAAAGTGAGCCTTCAGGGACGAATGCCGACCACCGCCAACATTCTTCCTGTTTTCCCGTTTTCCGCCCGATAGGAAAACAACAATTCCGGATGGCAATTCGTGCAGAGCGGTGAACTTTCGATATTCTTCTTTGGCACTCCGGCAGCGACCAACTGCTGACGATTCGCTTCGACGAGATCCAGAAAGATCTTCTTGGGCAATTCGCTATGTCCGGGCGCTCGAGCCGTGAGAAACAACAGAGGATACTTCTCGCGCACCGGGTCCGAGTCTTTCACCTCGCGAAACAGGCTCGCGGCGTAGGCGAACTGCGATTCGAATTTCGTACGCACCTCTTCGCCGACTTCATAACAGCAACCTTGAATTCCTGGTCCAATCGCTGCCTTCATTTCAACTGGGCGGCTGCCAAAGCAGCGGATCATCTCGCCCACCCCTTTTTCAACAATGCGCTTCACCGTTCCACGCCACCCCGCATGGAAGACGCCGACCGCATGCCGCTTCGTGTCAACAAGGATCACCGGCAGACAATCCGCTGTTTGAATCGCCACCAGAAGGTTAGGCGTCGCAGTGATCAGCCCATCGCCAACAAGCTGTTCATCGGGGACGGAATCGGCATGGTGGATCAGGTCGGAATGAATTTGCCTCAGCGTGATCAAGGGCCATTGGGAATCGCGGACGTTCCTCGATCGGCTGCGCTTCACAGCCCCGATTTGTTGGAGAAAGGCCGTCCGATTCTTTTCGACCATTGCACGGGAATCGTCCCTCGTAAACCCAAGATTCAGGTCGCTCTTGCCGTAAATGCGAGAGAATCCGCCCACCCGGGTCGAAAATCCGTGGATAAGCCAAGGAACGTCCTTCAACTGCTTCGATTGAAGGATGTTCAGCTTTGTTTTTCTATTTGTCTCGGAAGGAGTCCCCATCGCCACGTTTCCATGTTACAGGAACCGAAGCACGATGAATCCCGCGCTCAATACTTCCAGCTCTTCACATCCGCGCCCGCCGGAGCCGTCTCTTCCATGTGCTTCACTATCTCGGGCCAGTAGTGCTGATTAATTCCTTCCTCGATATCGACGTCTCCCGCATAGCAGTGCGGCTTGCGCACTCCAAAATCGAAACTGCCGCGGTAATAGGGGTCGGTCGTCGTATCCATGTAGTCCTTGAGCAAATGCACCGCCCTGTCGAGATAGAACGTGTCCGCCTCTCCTACCCAGAAGTGCAGCTTCCCCGCCAGTCTTGGGCCAAGTACTTTCCAGTCGCGCTGCATGATCGCACTCAGGTCGTAGTTTTGCTTCCAGGATTTCGCGACCTCGTGATCGATCTCCCCCGTACGCTTATTGAAGATTCGCTTTGGATATCCATCGTCACCAACCGTGCTGAATTCTGCCTCCCAGGTGTCGAGTTGCTCACCCGAACGGCTGTGTGTTCCCTGAACGAGCTCGTAGCGGTTCATCTGCTCCATGGTCGCGAGTACGAGCCCGTCCGGCTGACGAACCGACGGCCGCGGAACATTTCCGAAATTTCCATCGATCCAGAAAGCGTTCTTGTCCTCGTACAGATTCATCGTCATGTATGCGCGGAAGTCCACCACATCCGGGCAGAATACCCAGGCGCCATTATAGAAATCTGGATAGAAGACTTGTGAAGCCAAACTCTCCCAGCCGCCAGTCGAGCCGCCATACACCGCGCGCGCCCAGCCTTGGCCGATCCCACGATAGGTTTTCTCGATGTATGGAATTAGTTCCCGGGTGATCGCGTCTCCATATGGACCGACGTTGACGGAATTCACGGCATACGAATCATCGAAGTACGGCGTCGCGTGCTGGATTGTGATCAGAATGAATCGAGGGAGGCGACCCGCTGTCCAGTCCTGATAGAGCTTGTAGCCACTCCGCGCAACCCGAAGTTCGCCACCTTTTAAATCTGCGCTTGGAGGCGTCGTGCGAAACGCCACCAGCCCCGGCAAATCGCGATGAAAGTGATCCTGCAACACGATCACGGGATAATGCGCCTCCGGATGCTCCTCCCAGCCATCCGGCAAGATAATCACCGCCCCGAGGTAAGTTGGCCGTCCCCAGAACTTGCTGAGCAGATCGCTTTGAATGCGGATGTGCTTCACCCATTTGTTATCCGCGATGGCGTGCTCGTCGTTCGCCCCGCTCCAGCCAGCCATGCGGTCGGCCAGTTGCGGATCTTGTTCTACGGTGGGATTCCTGAGGTTGATATTGATTTTCACGATCCGCGGAGTCTTCGGGTCGAAGTGAACCTTCAGTGGCTTGCTGTACAGGTTCCCCGGCTTGGTCTGCCAATGTTGTCCTTCGCCCTTGTCCGGTGGCAACTTCAGCGTGCGTCCGTTCCCGAGATGAAACGTATCGTATATGTTCAGCACCGCCTGAACCCAGTAATCTCCAGCGGGAATGTCATTCAGGCTCTCGGCGGGATACCCCAGCGTCGAAGCATCGATCACGGCGGCGCTGCCCGGAGCCAAGGCGTCCACATCCACGCCAAAGATTTGCTGCGAGTGCGGCGTCATGAAGCTCACCTGGAAGCGGGGTTCGCTATTGTCGTTATTGGCCAGAACCAGCAGCACGTGCCCGTCGAGAGGCATTGCGTTCACTTCTTTGGGGAACGAGATCTCAAATCGCGTGCTGGAAGGCTTAGCGGGATTCTTTTTCGCAGCGCCATAGACCAGCACCGATGAGAACAGCAAAGCAATAACGACCAAGCGGGAAGAAACAATCTTCACAACAGGCTCCTTTGGGCGAAAAACTTGTATAACGCGTACGCCACTGAGGGTCAAGCGAACGGGGCACAAAACAACCAGATCTCAACCAATTTGGGAAAAAGAATGCTCTCAAGTAGTCTCGAGTTTGCGAGCCTGACTACGCGTCCGATATAGTTTTAGCTATGTTCGAGAACTTTAAAGCCACCGACCGCTGGACAAAGAAGCAAGTCCATTGCGTCTACCAGTCCCAGATTGTGGCCATCGCTACGCGCCACGCCGATGCCGTTGACTACAAATTCCTGGTCGGCGGAAAGAAGGTGTGGGTTTCCTTACCTCACCCCGCCTGGGTGGAATACCACAAGCGCACCGGCAAGATGATCACGGATTCCCTAGCGGTTGAAATTGCCGGCCACTATCTGAAAACGGCGCTCGAATCGGGTGAAGGCGTAGGCCGTGAGATGTACACGCTAACGGTGGAAGAAACCTTGAAGCATCTCGACGCAGCCGTTGCCGTAATGGAAGCGCAACCGGCGTAAGTCGCTGTGCTCCTCTGTGTTCTCTGTGGTGAGATGTTTTTCTGACTAAATCACCACGGCTTCCTTGTACTCCCCAAACACCCGCCGCATCGCATCCGAAATCTCTCCCACGGTGGCCGAAGCTTCCACTGCCGCCAGAATCCGCGGCATCAGATTCGCACCAGATCTCGCAGCCTCCTCCACTCCGGCCAAAGCGGCCTTCCACGGCCCAGCATCGCGCTTCGCTCGCAGTGACCGAACGCGTTCCACCTGCTTCGCTTCCAGCGCCGGATCGATCCGCTGAATCGGGATCGCCTTCTCTTCCTCCACTTCGAAGCGGTTCACGCCGACTACTATCTGCTCTTCGTCATCGACGGCCTGCTGGTACTCGTAAGCGGCATTCTGAATCTCCTGCTGCACGAATCCACGCTCGATCGCTTTCAGCATTCCGCCAAGCACCTCGATCTTCCCCAGATATTCTGCCGCGCGCTTTTCAATCTCATTCGTCAGACTCTCGACGTAATACGAACCCGCCAGCGGATCAATCGTCTGCGGAACCCCGGACTCATACGCAATGATTTGCTGCGTGCGCAAGGCAATACGCGCCGCCTGCTCGGTGGGAAGCGCCAGCGCCTCGTCAAAAGAATTCGTATGCAGCGACTGCGTGCCGCCCAGCACGGCAGCCATCGCCTGAATCGCGGTGCGCACAATGTTGTTTTCAGGCTGCTGCGCCGTCAGCGTCGAACCTGCAGTCTGCGTGTGAAAGCGCAGCATCCATGCCCGTGGATTCTTCGCCCTGAAATGCTCGCGCATGATCCGCGCCCACATCCGCCGCGCCGCGCGGAACTTTGCCACCTCTTCCAGAAAATTGTTATGAGCGTTGAAAAAGAACGATAGCCGCGGCGCAAACTGATCGACGTCGAGTCCGGCGCGAATCGCCGCCTCAACATAGGCGATGCCATTTCCCAGCGTGAACGCCACTTCCTGCACCGCCGTCGATCCCGCCTCGCGCATGTGATAGCCCGAGATCGAAATGGTGTTCCACTCGGGCACGTTCTCGTTCGCCCACGCGAACATATCGGTGATCACGCGCATCGCCTGCTGCGGCGGATAAATGTACGTCCCCCGCGCGATGTACTCCTTCAGCACATCGTTCTGCACCGTGCCCGAGAGTTTGCGGATATCAGCCCCCTGCCGCCGAGCGACGCCCACGTACAAAGCCAGCAGAATCGATGCCGTCGCATTGATGGTCATCGACGTCGAGATCTTCGTCAGGTCGATGCCGTCGAACAACCGCTGCATATCTTCGATGGAATCGATCGCGACCCCCACCTTTCCGACTTCTCCCATCGCCAGCGCATAATCCGAATCCATGCCGATCTGTGTGGGCAGATCGAACGCCACCGACAATCCGGTAGTTCCGTTCGCCAGCAGATACTTGTAACGATTATTGGATTCCTCGGCATCTCCCATGCCCGCATACTGCCGCATGGTCCAGAGCCGCCCGCGGTACATGGTGGCCTGCACTCCGCGTGTGAACGGATATTCCCCGGGATACCCGACTTCGCCTTCGTAGTCGGATCCCTTGAGATCGGCCGCAGTGTAAAGCTGCTTTACAGGAATGTGAGAGGAGGTTTCGATTTCGCCTGATGCATCCGGAGAGGACTTCATCTTTTGCATCGATTGTCACCAAGCTTACGAAAGCTGCCACGCGGCTACTGGCGCTGGCCTTTTCTCCGCACCCGCCAGAACGAACTCAGCCCAAACCAGGCAAAAGCTACGGTGAAGCAGACTGCAATCGCCAGCCGGCCGCTCCCAACCTGGCCTGCGTGATATTTGCCGTACTCCTTGACTGAAGCTCCCCCAAAACCGAGCGCCATGACCAGGAAGAGAAGTCCCGTCACCTCAAGCCAGAGCATGTGGGCGGCGCGTCCGAAAGAGCGTCCAGTAGCGGTAACCGCCTTCAGCACTGCATTGGCCGTGCGGCTGCGGCCCGCCTGATCGCGTGCTATCCTCGCGACAACGCCCAGTTTTCGGAGAGCGGAAACTTTGCTCACAGCTCGATTTTAACAGCCTCGCAGCGCTACAATGACCCAGCCGCGCTCAGGTGAACCGTTCTGCCACGAGCGGCATCTGACTATATATAGGCACGCAATCGGTCCGGGGGAGGCTCAGTGGATCCACAACTCAAACAATTGATGAAAGAGCTCGGTGACGCCATCAACGAATCTCTTTCCGACTCTGAGCAGATCTCTGAGGTCGTTTCCCGCATTAAAGAAGGCGGATACGACATTTTCCTCGTCCTCGAGGCGACCATTGGCGTGAGCAAGCAAGGCGAAAAGGCCTCCGACAAAACTTCTCTGGTCACCACCATGTCCAGCAATCCTGAGCTGAAGGTCAGCGACCAGGATCTAAAGTTCCTGAAATCGCTTCGCATCAAGATCGACGAAGAAAGGCACGACCAGGAAAAATAACCCCTCCGAACTTCAGGGCCGCGGATTAACACGGATAACGCGGATAGGTCCAAAAGGTGTCATCCTGAGCAAAGCGAAGGGCCTATGCATTCCTCTGTGTTCCCTGTGGTGAAAAGATTCCGCGTAATCCGCGGCAAAGAAGTTGATGTCTCAGGAACTCAGCACCTGATCCAGCAGCTGACCCACCGCCCGATCCGCCTCGATAATCGACGACTTGTGATCGGGCATCCCGGAAAGGTCTACATTCGCGAAAGCGATCCGTCCAAACGGTGCCCCCCGAAGTACATCTCCAGGCGCAGGCTTCCCATCTTTGCCGAAATAAAATCCCGGGGCCGGGCTCGCATAAGCATGGCCCCAGCGGTTCAGAATGATTCCTGCAATATCGCGCGATGCATCAAACCCGGTACGCGCAAACATTTCGGATAACTGATGCCGGATCTGCCGCTCGTATTCCCGGAACGGCGTTGAGATCATCTCCCCTCGTCCCATGTGACCCTGTTCTTCGGTTGAGTGGCCGGGGTGGGAATAAACGACCTTGAGCGTAAGTACCACGGGTGAATCGGGGCCGATGGTAGGCGAGTCGGCGCCACATAATGCGAGCTTGCGAATCTGGAAGTAGGTCCCCAGCCCTTCATACCACTGAGCGCCAGAGATTCCCATCTTGTAAAGCCATCGCCAATTCCGGACGGCGACGTTGGCGATCATGCAAGGCGAACGATAGAACTGGGCGTAAGCCTCTTTCCTGTCCCCCGGAAGGTCACGCACGATGTGCTTGGTCGTCCAGCTTCCACCGGCCATAACCACCGACCGCGCGCGAACCTGATACACCTTGTCCCCGCGCGTATAAAAGATCGTCACGAACTGCGACTTCTCCGGATCGCCCTCGTGCTTCACCCACCCGACAGTCGAATCCAGCCGGATTCGAGCAGCCGTTCCAGCCCGGTCTAGTGCCGCGAAGTTGATCGAATTGCGGCAAATGTCTTCCAGCGAGCGCTGCCCGCTAATTGCATCTGGAATCAGCGTCTTTACGATCAGCCGCGCAATCCCGGTATTCCCGTCGGGAAACATCTGGTTCTCGTCATCAAGCGTTGGACCGAACGCATCAAACGCATACGCCGTGTACCCCGAAAGCGCGTCGGGACCAAGCCCGAAGGCGCTCCCCTCATCTGGAGTAAGAAATGTCCGGACGGTCTCCCGGCTGATTCCGTACTTCTCCATCAGGTGATCTTCCAAGGTGATCGTGTCCAGCCGACGCGAAATGGCGTCCCCTCGATACTGAGGAGCCGGGACCGCCGACGCCCCCTGGGTTTTCAGTAACTCCTCGCGCTCCTTGGCCGAAATTGGTGCCCCTTCCAACTTCTTCCCCCAGGGGTCCGTGATCCAAACTCCTTTGGGCCGTCCGAACTTCGCCCCGAAATAAAGTCCATAAGGAGCTCCACCGAGATATGGCGTGGTAGTCAGCGGGATCTCAGGATCGGAACTTCCCCACTTCTGATATTCCAGCCGCGGGGTCGTAAGCCCAATTGAGTTATAGAATCGCTCGATAAAGCTATGGGGATAGTTCACCTGAAACAGCGCCGAACCCTGGTTCGCCATCAGGCGAAAACCATCCACGAGAAACTCATTGCGCTTGGCTTCGCCGCCAAACACCGGATGGTTATCTAAGACCAGACAAGTCTTGCCTTCGCCTCCCTTACGCTGAAAAATCAGCGCTGCCGCCAGGCCGCTGATGCCACCCCCCACGACCACGCAATCGTACGTCTCGCCCGTGTCGACGAAGGTTTTCGGGGCAGTTTCAAACTCGCCGTCGCGAATCCGGTGTCCGGCCTCGAATACTGCGGTGGTATTCCCGTTGGAATTCGCGTAATCCCCAACTCCGCCATAGCCGGTCCAGTCATCGGCAGACGAATCTTTTTGCCCGGCCTTCTGTGCCAGCATCTGAGCGGGCGACATGGACGCCAGCAGTGCGCCTCCTGAAGCCAAAAGGCTGGAGTTCAGGAAGTCTCTGCGGGTGATGTCCTGCTCAAGACCTAACGATCTCTCCAAGGGGAAATTCTTTGGATCTGCCGTTTGGTCCGCTTTTACGGGATGGACTGGTTTCCTCGGGGACAATTCTGGCTCCACTTTGAATTGATTTCAGGCACTATATGAATCACATATTGTGACACGCCAGCAACCTTATACAATTGTGCTACCATCTCTTGTTTTTTCTCCTGCACCTGCCGTGCGGGAAGCTAAGATTCCGCGGAACAAACTCTAAAACGGGCCGGAATCTGAGGTTTTTGTAATGAAAGATACTCTCGGGGTTCTTCTGGCAGGCGGAGCCGGCGAGCGCCTTTACCCTCTTACCCGTGATCGGGCAAAGCCGGCAGTCACCTTTGGCGGCATATACCGCATTATCGATATCACGCTCTCCAATTGCCTGAACTCCCAACTGCGCCGCGTCTACATTCTCACCCAGTACAAGGCCCTGTCTCTGAACCGCCACATCCGCGAAGGTTGGAACATCCTGGGACGCGAGGTCGGTGAGTTCATCGAAGTCCTGCCCCCCATGAAACGCGTCAGCGACCAGTGGTATCAGGGAACGGCTGACGCCGTTTACCAGAACATTTATTCCATCGGCTCCGAGCAACCCAAATACGTCCTCATCCTTGGCGGCGATCACATCTACAAAATGGATTACGGCAAGATGCTGAAGCAGCATCAGGACTCCGGAGCCGACATTACCCTCGCCACTATTCAGATTGATCCGGAAGAAACGCATCAGTTCGGCGTCGTCGATGTCGGCCGGAATAACCGTGTGGCGGGCTTCGAGGAAAAGCCCAAGGTCACCCAACTCCGGTCTCCCCTCAACCCTGCAAAGGTCGGCGGATCGATGGGCGTCTACCTGTTCAACGCTGACGTTCTGATTCCGGTATTACTCAAGGATGCCGAGGACCCCAACTCCAGCCACGATTTCGGCAAAGACATCCTTCCTAAGATGGTCGACGACTATCATGTGGACGCTTATGACTTCATAGACGAGAACAAGAAAGAGGCAAAATACTGGCGCGATGTAGGAACACTCGACGCTTATTACGAAGCGAACATGGACGTGGTTTCCGTATCACCGATTTTTAACCTCTACGATGAAGCGTGGCCCATCCGCACGCACCAGCGTCAGTATCCGCCGGCCAAGTTCGTATTTGCCGAAAGCGGGCGCACCGGCACGGCGCTCGACTCCATCGTCTCGAACGGATGTATCGTTTCCGGCGGCATGGTCAAGAACTCGGTCTTGTCGCCCGATGTGCGGGTCAACTCTTACACTGAAGTGGATGCTTCCATCCTTTTCTCTCACGTGAGTGTTGGCCGGCACTGCCGCATTCGCCGGGCCATTCTCGACCGCGACGTTCACGTCCCGGAAGGGACCACGATCGGCTACGATGCCGACGCCGACCGCCAGCGCTACTTCGTCACCGAGAGTGGCATCACCGTGGTGACCCGCGACTATTCTTTATTCGAAAATCCTGTTACGGTCGACTACTTTACCAGCGAGTAGCCCCCCAGAGCTTTTCGCCGTACAAACACAGACGCCAAGACTCCAATCTGATAAGCTTTCGTGCTTACTTTGTCCCAAAGGAGTCCCAGCTCCTGATGAAAATTCGCTGTTCGCTCGCTCTCCTCGTTTTCCTTTTTACCAGCGTTTTCAACTTCAGCATTCCTTCCCAGGCGTCAGGGCCGGCAGAGAAGCCAGACGCCCTGCTCTCCACGATGCAGGAAGAACTACTGCGCGCTCAGACGAACTTGGGCAAACTCGACCCGGCTCCGTACTTCATGAGTTATTCGGTCTATGACGAGAGCATGGTCATGGCCGTCGGCAGCGAAGGCAGCCTGGTGAGTTCGACTCGGGCGCAAAGGCGTGCCGCAGACGTTACCATGCGGATTGGCAGCGCCGCCCTCGACAATTCCCACCTGGAAAATCGTGCCTCCGCCCGCACTTCAGGATCGCTCCCCCTGAACTATGACCGCAATGCCATCGCCCGCGAACTCTGGCGCCTCACCTACCAGGAATATCGCAAGGCTTCCAAGGCCTATCTGAACGTGAAAACAAACACCGAGGTTCAAGCGAAGGAAGAAGACACATCACCGGATTTCTCGCAGGAGAAGCCACCCAATCACACCGACTACAAAGAACTCGCGTCTTCTCCAGACCAGCACGCTTTGGAAAAATTCACGCGCGAGTACTCGGCGCAATTCCGCAAATACCCGTTCATCTACTCGTCGGTCGTCATTATCAACGCTCAAAAATCGCGATTGCATTTCATCTCTACCGAAGGCAATCACATCGTCAGTCCGAGCGCGCAGGTCCGAGTGGCCATCGAAGCACAGACGCGGGCCGACGACGGCATGGATCTAATGCGCGTCGAAACCTTTCAGGCAGAAAGTCTCGAGCATCTTCCTCCACCTTCGGAGATTGCTGCGCGGGTAGAGAAGATGGCCACCGACCTCAAGGCTTTGCGTGACGCTCCACTCGCCGAACCATACGATGGGCCGGCCCTGCTCTCCGGCCGCGCTTCAGCTGTTTTCTTTCACGAAGTACTCGGCCATCGCCTCGAAGGACATCGTCAGCGCGGCGAACAGGAAGGACAGACCTTCACCAAGAAGGTAGGACAGCCAGTCCTTCCGGACTTTCTCAGCGTCACCGACGATCCCACGCAACGCAAGTTGAATGGACTCGACCTCGGCGGTTGGTACGAGTACGACGATGAAGGCATGCCGGCGCAAAAAGTCGAGGTCATCAAGGACGGGATCCTGGAAAATTTCCTGATGTCGCGCATGCCCATCAAGAATTTCGCCAGCTCCAACGGTCACGGCCGCTCGCAACCGGGCGCCATGCCCACCGGACGACAAGGCAATCTAATCGTTTCTTCCAAGCGAACGGTCCCAGACTCGGAACTGCGCCAAAAGCTGATCGATGAAGTAAAGAAGCAAGGCAAGCCGTACGGCTTGTATTTCGAAGACATCCAAGGAGGCTTCACGCTCACGCAGCGCTCCATGCCACAAGCGTTCCAGGTCTTGCCCGTCCTCGTATGGCGCGTCTACCCCGACGGTCGCCCCGATGAACTTGTACGCGGCATCGACATCGTCGGCACACCGCTTGCCGCCATGAACCGCATTCTGGTCACTGGCGATAAGACCGACGTCTTCAACGGCGTCTGCGGGGCGGAGTCTGGGCAGGTACCCGTTGCTGCCGCAGCACCGGCGATGCTGTTTTCTGAAATTGAAGTCCAGAAACGGGCACACACCCTGAATCGACCGCCGATCCTCCCATCTCCACCGCTCGATGATGCAAGCGCCGGAGCGCGGAAAGGAGCCAGTCAGTGATTACGATTCCACGCCTGCTCTCCGCAGCTTTAGTCTGCACTTCAGTAATCCTGCCGGCATCCGCCCAGCAAAAAAACGACGGCAAAGACGACGCTGTCCTCTCCGCTATGCGAGCAGAACTTGATCGCTCGAAATCACAGCTGAAGATGGATCAGGTAGCCGCTCCGTATTACATCGAGTATCGCGTCTACGATTTCGACCACTATTCCGCGGAAGCCTCTTTCGGCGCATTGCGTGGAGAAGTGCGCACCCGCATTCGATTCCTTCGCGTAGTCGTGCGCATCGGCGATTACAAGCAGGACAGCTATTTCGGGCAGGGCGAAGGTGCCATGGACTTCATGCCGCTCGATGACGACATGCTCTCGCTCCGTCATCAACTCTGGCAGGCGACCGATCGAGCCTACAAAGCCGCTGCAGAATCTCTAACCGCCAAGCAAGCGCAATTGAAACAACTGAATATCGATCAACCGGTCGACGATTTTGCCCACGCTGATCCAGTGCAATCGATCGGTGCCCTGGCTACGCTCCAATTCGATCCAGAGCCCTGGAAGAAGATGCTGCAGGATGCTTCCGCGGTTTACAGAAGCGATCTGGACCTCGAATCCTTCGAGTCGAATTTGCAATTTTCCGCCGTCAATCGCTACTTCGTGAACACAGAAGGCACCGTGGTCCGCAGCGGGCAGAATCTCTACCAGATGTCTCTAGCTTGCAGCACTCAGGCCTCGGACGGCATGAGCCTCTCGCGTGACAATGGCTTCTTCGTCGCGAATATCAAAGAACTTCCTACCCCCGCTGAATTCGTTGCGCGCGCCGAAAAACTCGCTGCCACCCTCAAAGACCTGCGCAACGCTCCCCTCGTCGACGAAGAATACCGTGGTCCGGTGCTCTTCTCCGGTGATGCCTCCGCCTCAGTTTTCGCCGACTTAATAGGCGAAAATGTCCTGGGCCGCAAGCCCGAACTGGGGAAGAACGCACGCACAACCGGAGCCTTCGCCGCCAGCTACAAAACTCGGGTGCTTCCCGACTTCGTCTCCGTGACTGACGACCCGACGATCGCCACCTATGCCGGACATTCACTGCTAGGCCAGTATCAGATCGATGATGAAGGTGTTCCAGCGCAACGTGTATCGCTGATCGACCATGGCACTCTGCTTAATTACGATCTTGGACGCACTCCGATTCGCGACTTCCCCATCTCCAACGGTCATGGACGCGCTCGCATCCCGACTTTTCCGCCCGCCCCAAGCTTGGGCAATCTGATCGTCACCACGTCTCAGCCTGTCTCGCACGAAGACCTGAAAAAGAAACTCATCGAACTCTGCCACGAACGCGATCTTCCCTACTGCTACTACGTCGAGACCTTCGGACCAAGATTGGCGCCTCGCCTCTTGTACAAAGTGTGGACCAAAGACGGCCACGAGGAACTGGTACGCGGAGCCAATTTCGGAGAACTTGATGTGCGCGCCTTGCGCAGCAACTTGATCGCGGCTGGCGACGATCCCTATTTCGATAACCGCCCCCTCAACATCCCGCACAGCATCGTCGCGCCATCCATCCTCTTCGACGAAATGGAAGTGAAGCGCGCCAACATCAACAAAGAAAAACTTCCGGAGTACCCTGCGCCATCCCTGAAGTAGTTTCGAAGGATCTCGACGAATCACTCGCACAAAGGAAAGGCATCCTGAACTCAGGATGCCTTTGATCTTGTCGAAGTGACCCGAATCACGGTTGTCGTTCCGAGGCTCGCAGAGGCGAGGAATCTGCTGTCCTTTGTAGCATCGGCGCTGCAGGAAAACAGCATTTCCTTCTGGTTGCTCGAAGTGACTCCCAACCTACTGCGGCTTCTTATCTTGCTCCGGCTTCTTCGGCTCGCCCCTTGCCGGAGGCGGCGCAGGCCGGTTCTGCGGTGGCGGAGCCGAATGCTGCTGCGGACGCTCGTTTGGCGGAGGTCCTTGCGGCCGCGGAGCCGGTTCGTTCCGGGGCTGCGGCGCTGGCTGATTCCGCGGTTCGGGACGATTCGCCTCAGGCCGGTTCGGTTCAGCTTGCGACCGCGGACGATTCTCCGGCTGCGCATTGGGACGTTCATTGCGTGCCGGCGGCTCTGCCGGACGCTCGTTCGAGCGAGGTGGATTTGACTCTGGCCGATTGTTCGGCTCGGGCCGAGCATTCGGGTGCGGTTGATTCGGTTCTGGCCGAGCGTTCGGTTCTGCGGAGGGCGGCCGATCATTCCGCGCCGGCGGTTCAAACGGACGGTTCGCTCCCGCATTGCCCGGCCGATTGTTGGGCGCAGGTTGATTCGGGGATGGCTGCCCCGATCCCGGCCGATTGTTTCCCGCAGGCTGATTGCCGGGACGTTCGTTTCCGGGTTGCGGCTGGCTAGGACGTCCGCCGTTGTTCGCACCCGGTGCTCCCGGACGATTTCCGTTTGCAGCAGCAGGTGGCGGAGTAGTCGGCTTCGTTGGCGCAACCACGTGCACGCGCGCCGCAGCAGCAGCGGCAGCAGCCCCGCCCGCAGCCGCAACTGGAGCAAGTTTGTGCAATTCCTGGCGGGGAATCGGCTGCCCCGGATGCTGCGCAAGAACCTGCTGCCGTGCCGCAAACGATGGCGGCGGAGGCGGCGGAGCCGTCTTCGCAATCACCTGACGGTTCGCCACTGCCGCTGGCGGTGCGGCAACATGCCCGGCAGTATTCGCGTGCGCGCCAAGAACCGCTTGAGGTGCCGGACGAACTGCCGCTCTCGACACCACCGGAGCATCCCTGAACTGCCGCGGATTCACCTGCACCGCATTGCGCGCCACAGGTTGTGCGCTCGCGAACGCATGCTGTGGCATCGCGGTCACGGCGCCATTCACGTTTCGATTCACATACCTGACATTGTTGATCGTCGTGTTGTTATTAACGATCGTCGTGTTGTACACGTTCGTGACCGTCGTCTGGTTCACGGTCGTATTTGAAATATTAACTTGGTTCACATACGTCGGGCTCACTCGATAAGCAGGCACGTAGACCTCACGCGGCCCGAGTGGGAACCACGCGACATCTCCGCCTCCGCCAGGACGTCCGCCGACGAATGCGACCAGCGCCGGCGCGTACACCGGACGCTCTTCACGCGGTCCTGGCACCCATCCCCATCGTCCATAAACGTTGACCCAGCGTCCGTAATGGAACGGCGCATAGCCCCACGGGGCATCGTCAACCCAAGTCCATCCCCACGGATCAATCCACGCCCAGTGCCCGTAGTGGTACGGAGCCCATCCCGGCTCTACGTGCGGATACCAGACATTGCCATACTCTGGATTCGCTTGCCAGTCCCCGTTCTGGTCGAGATCTTCGAATCCGACAACCTGCTGTGAGCAGTAGCGCGCCGAAGGCGAGTCCTGATACCGGCGGTCGCGCTGGTCGCTCCAACTATCGAAATCGTCGGGAGGCCCCACCTGCTCCACATCCGCATTTAACGAAGTCGTGCCGCGGAACGTAGTGCGCTGCCCGGCGTGCAGACTGTAGCTTTGTCCGTTGCCACTCGATTCGCCCGAACCCTCGCGAATCGTTACGACTGTGTAATCGCCGTTCTCGGAAGTCTCGATGCGATAGCGTCCCGGCTCCATCACTGTGAAAGCCTGGTTCGGCGTATCAATTTCGACATTCGTATCGCGATCCAGGTGCCACACCCGAAGATTGATCGCTCCCGCCGTAATTTCCATCTGCACCGTGCGGTCGTCGAGGTTCAGAAACGAAAATCCAGTGTTGGGCGCCACGTCGATCGTTGATGATCCAAGCTGTATCTCAGCCCGCGAATCCCGATCGGCCCACAACTTGTCGCCTGTGGTCATCGGCCGGTTCGGGACGGCCTGCACCCAATCGTTTTCGCCGGCCGGCTGAAAAGAAACCGATCCTTCCATATATCCGAGTCGCGCCACTCGTCCCGGTGGATCGTCTTGATCTTGCGCCTTCGCGAATTGCGGGAATGCACTCGCGATCAGTGCCACTCCAACGAGCAGGGCAGTCAGTCCAACCCGTGTAGTCATAACAGTGTCTTTTTTCAGGAATGTTATAAGCATGCAGTTGTTCACCCCTCTGTGGCATGGAGTGGCACAAAAAACCACACTCATGCTCCCGAGCAATTGCACACAACTCTAGCTTTCACGATACCGCCTGATGGGACCGCCACCAAGCTTACTTTGGATGCTGCACCACGCGTGTCAACTCATACGGCGGTTCCCGTAGCTTCACTGAGAACAGGCAATACGCGCTGCTACAATGCCGTGTTCACAAAGACTTAGGCCCGTGTGCGAACTACGGGCTCTACATCCACGTACTGTCTAGTGGTGGCTTGGGACGGTCTCAGTTCCTCCAAGCCTGAGTCTCAGTCGGAAAATTCGGATTCTATCCGGGGAGCGCAAGTGGAAGACGTCCAGGTGACCGCGATGCTGGTCCGGCGATGTATCGCCGGCGATGCCGGCGCCTGGGAGGAAATCGTGCACACCTATAACCGTCGGATATACAACATCTGCTACCGCTTTGCTGGAAGCTCAGACGACGCCCAGGATCTCACCCAGGACGTCTTCATCAAGATGTATCGCACCCTTTCGAGCTACGACTCTTCCAAGGGTGCCTTCGTCACCTGGGTTACGACCATCACTCGCAACCTGCTGGTCGACCATTTCCGCAAGACCAAGCAGGATCGGATGACCGACTCGATGGACTCCGCCGCCTCCGAACACGAGGACGCGCAGCCCCTCAGCGAGCAAATCCCGGACCAGAAGGCTCCTCCTGACGCCCACGTCCGCAGCCGGGAGGTCTCTGAGGCCGTCCACCAGGCTCTTTCTAAAATTTCGCCAGAACTTCGGGAAGCAGTGATTCTAAGGGACTTACAAGATATGGATTACAAGGAAATTGCCACCGTTTTGAGGGTTCCGGAGGGCACCGTGAAATCGAGAATAAATAGGGGTCGAGCGGAACTTGCTAGACTCCTCCAACGTACCTATAGGCAGGTGATGTGATGCCAGACCACACCAATAACGGAATGCAGTGCAACGAGTTCGACCTGCTCCTTTCGGATGCCCTTGACGGTGTCCTCAGCGGGCCTGGACTCGACCGTTTCGAGGCTCACGCCCGCACCTGCAAAACGTGCGGAGTGCTGCTTGCCGACGCGGAAGCAGGCCGTCAGTGGCTGAAGGGTCTCACGGAGGTGGAGCCTCCAGCCAGCTTGGTCAACAACATCCTGGCATCCACGACGGGCGTTGACACCCAACGCCTCGGTGCAACTGTACGCGCTGCCCAGCCGCGAGTTTCATGGCTCGAGCATGTACAGGCCTCGTTCTTGGAGCCAGTCTGGGCAATCGTTCGCCAACCGCGCTTCGCCATGTCATTTGGCATGGCGTTCTTCGCTCTGTCGGTGAGCCTGACCGTGGCCGGAGTCAAACCCTCCGACCTCGCCCAGATCAGCCTTCGACCATCTGCGATCCGGCGGACCTACTACAATACGCAGGCCCGGATCATCCGTTATGTCGATAACGTCCGTCCAGTTCTCGAGGTTCAGGCTGCGCTCCGCACCATCAAGCGCAACACGAACCCCGCTGAACCCGGACGGTCGAAGCAGAACGATCATAAGAACGACACAACACAACAGCCCGAGCAGAAGCAGGAGCGCAATTACAGCCAAACGGGGGAGCAGTTGATTTTGGCTAGCGCCCAGCTGGGTCCATCTCTTCGCGATCTGCCTGTAGTGTCGGTGACCACGTACAGGAGGTTCGTATGAACTGCGCCAATCACAGCGATCAAGCTGCGGTGGCGTTCTGCCGCACGTGCGGCAAGCCACTTTGTAACCAGTGCACCCGCGATGTCCGCGGCGTGATTTACTGCGAATCGTGTCTCGCCGCGCGCATGGAGGGCACGCAACCGGCGCCGGGCTATATTCCTCCTGCACAACCTGTTTACCCGCCGGTCGGAACGTCTGCTGGCTTTTCGGCAGTACCTCCAGTCCCGGGCGCTGCGCCAAATATCAATGCAGGACCAAATCCTGCCGTCGCAGGAATTCTCGCCGGCTTCTTCCCGTTCGGCGTCGGCGCCGTCTATTGCTCGCAATATGCCAAGGGATTAGCGCACCTCGTCATCATGGTGCTGCTGATCATCGGCGTCAGTTCCGATGTGCCGTGGTATGTGCACATGGTGCTCGGTATTGGCATCGCGTTCTTCTACGTCTATCAGATCATTGATGCCGTTCGCACCGCGAAGGCGCTCCAAATGGGAGAACCCGCGCCTGATCCGTTCGGACTCGCATCGATGTTCGGCGCCAGTGGTCCCGCCGCTCCGGGCGAGAAGGTCGAAACGGCTAAGGTTCCGATCGCCGCAGCGGTTCTCATCGGCCTGGGCATACTGTTCCTGATCAACACCGCGTTCGACTTTAGCCTGCATCGTTACTGGCCTCTGATTTTGATCGGTCTTGGCGTCTGGCTCTTCGCCAGAAATTGGGGATTGCTTGGTGGATATCGTCCGCTCTGTGTGTGTCAGCGATGCCGCACGCGCCGGCTCATGGGACCGGCGATGCTGCTCTGCCTCGGCGTGCTGTTCTTGCTCGACGAAACGACCAGCATTGACGTCTATAAAACGTGGCCGGCGATCCTGCTTGTGATCGGCGTCGTCAAGCTGGTGCAGAGCAATGCTTCGTATGCCGGTCACGTCGGACCCCTGCCGCCCGAAGCTACCGTCTATCCGCCGAGTGCGCCCCCACCTCCGGGTATGCCGGGAACGTACCAGGGCTCTGCGCCCGGAACATCGAGCGCTCCCGATGCAACCTCCTCTTCGAGCGAGGTGAAAAATGTCTAACCCTGTGACCACTCCACAGTATTCGCAGGTTCCGGTCCCGCCACCGCTTCCTCCACGGCAGCGCTCGTTCGCCGGACCGGTTGTGCTGATCATTGTCGGCACGATCTTTCTGCTCGGGACGATGCGCGTTCTTTCTGTCGCCAAGCTGGCCCACTTGTTCGCCAGCTACTGGCCCGTGTTGCTGATTCTTTGGGGCGTCATCAAGCTCATCGAGCATCAGCAGGCACAACGCCGCGGGTTGCGCGCTTCCGGCATCGGCGCAGGAGGAGTTTTCCTGGTCATCATGATTGTCGTCTTCGGCCTGATCGCCAACCAACTGGAACGCGTCAACTGGTCCGGACTTCGAGATGAGATTGGAGATGATTCCGACTTCCCCGCCATCTTCGGCGAGAATTTTAACTTCAATGATCATCTCGAGCAGGATTTCCCGGCCGATGCCAGTCTGAAAATAATCGACACGCATGGCGCAGTGAGCGTCCACGCCTCTGACGACAACAAAATCACTGTCGTGGTCCGCAAGCGCGTCGGCGCTGACAATCAGAGCGATGCCGACAAGTACAACGAAGAAACCAAGCCAACGATCGCCGTAATGGGCAGTCTCGTAACGGTGGACGCCAAAGTAGAAGCCGCCGGAGACCACGCCATCGAAACTGATCTGGATATCTCCGTCCCCCGCAAGGCTGCGGTCACAATTACCTCCCGTCGTGGCGATGTAAACGTAAGCGGACGTACTGGGAACGTCGAGGTCTCGACTCAGCACTCCGATACGTCGGTCGACGACGTCACCGGAAACGTCAAAGTCAGCCAGGAGAAAGGCTCGGCTAAAATCGAGCAGGTTACCGGCGACGTTCACGTCGACGGCCGCCTGAACGAAGTCACCGTCGCCGATGTGAAAGGCTCGGTTCAGCTGGATGGCGAATTCCAGGAAAGCATCAAGCTCGAACGCATTGCCAAGACCGTCACCTTTAAGTCTTCCCGAACTGACATGGAACTGTCGCGCATCGGCGGTTCGTTGGATATTGATTCTGACGAACTCAACGCGCAGCAGGTCACCGGCCCGGTCCACCTGACCACGCGCTCAAAGAACATCCGCCTGGATGGAGTCTCCGGCGATGTTCGCCTGCAGGATGACAACGGCACCGTGGAAGTGGTGATGCACGTTCTGGGCAACGTGCAAATCGACAATCGCAATGGCGATGTGCAGATGAGCGTCCCCGACAAAGCCGGATTCCGTCTCGATGCCCGCACCCGCGGCGGCGAGATTCAGTCCGACTTCCCTGAATTGAAGGTAACCAATGACGAACACGAAGCCCACGCCGGCGGAACAGTGGGCAACGGCGGCTCGCACATTGTGATCAACAACGAGCACGAAGGCATCGAGATTCGCCGCGCCTCGGCAACGCCACCGGCGCCACCGCAGCCACCCGCTCCCGGCAAAGCAGGAAAAAATCTGCCCACACCAAAAGCAGAGCCAGAAGCAACAGATAACTGAGCGAAACAGTTTCAAGGTTTCAAAGTAAAAGCCAGGTACCTTGTCCGGGTACCTGGCTTTTTATTGGGGGGCAATTTCTTATTGGGATCAACTAAGTTGTCATTCCTCGCGAAGCGAGGAACCTGCTGTCTCCCTCCAGCTTATCGAGCGTCGCAGCTCAAAAGGATCGATGTACTTTGAAACTTTGAAACCTTGATCGTTTCTCCTCAATCGTTGGAACCTTGCCTCTCCTTCGCCAACTCCTCCACCCTCCCCAACACCTCATCCTCCGTCATGGAAGTAGAGTTGATCACGACGGCATCCTCCGCCGCGACCAGCGGAGACGCCGCCCGCGTACGATCCCGGTGATCCCGTTCCCGCAATTCCGCCGCAACATTCGGGGAAACCGTCCCTGAAATTCGCTGCTGCGCCATCCGGCGCTGCTCTCGAACCACTGGATCCGCATCGAGAAACACCTTGAGGTCCGCGTCGGGGAAGACCTTGGTTCCAATGTCCCGCCCTTCCATCACCACGCCGCCACCCGCGCCCATCGCGCGCTGGTGAGAGACCATCCACTCGCGCACCTTCGGATGCACCGAAATCTTTGAAGCGCCTTCCGTCACATCACGCTCCCGTATTCGCAACGAGACGTCTTTGCCGTCAAGAATGGTCCGATTGCCGCTCACCGTCGGCTCCAGCCGGATACTCGATGCATCCGCGAGCTTCACCAGCGCGCCTTCGTCCTCGAACGACGTGTCCTGTTCGATCGCCTTAAGCGCCAGCGCTCGATACATTGCTCCACTCTCAAGGTTCACATATCCGAGTTTCCGCGCCAGCCGCGCAGCAATCGTGCTCTTGCCCGCTCCCGCTGGCCCGTCAATCGCAATGATCAGTTTTCGGGGACTCTGTTCCTGGGTGGAGTGTTCGCTCATGTCGCAGCAAGATTGTACACGGGAAGAACCCGACTTCAGACTTCAGACCTTGGACTTCAGGCGTCAGGCCGCGAGTCGCCAGAATCCGCATGTCATTTGCAGCAAGGCCCCAGATCTTAGATCTCCAACTCAGAATGCCGGCTGAATAACAGGTTCAACGTCTAAGGTCTGACGTCCGCACTCGTTCCGGCGTCCACCCCATCTCCCGCAGCTTGCGAATACTCAGTGCATCATGCCTCTTCGCCAGCCGCACGCCTGCCTCATCGCGGACCAGATCGCAATGGTAGAAATCTGGAATCGGCATTCCCATCGCGCGATAAAGAAGAATCTGGCGTGCGGTCGACTTCAACAGATCCGCCCCGCGCACCACCTCCGTGATGCCCATCGCCATATCGTCCACAACCACGGCTGTCTGATATGCGGGCACATCATCCCGCCGCCACACGATAAAATCCCCGAAATCCCGGCCCGCAACAAACGTTTGTAGCCCCAAATATCGATCTGCAAACGAGATCGCCTCCCCATCAGGAACGCGAAACCTCCAATTGAAGTCGCCCGGCTCCTCTCGCCGAACGGCTCCAGGCACCGAAGCCACTGGTCTACACTTCCCCGAATACATCGGCTCATCATCCCCATCATTCGGAGCCCCCACCGCCATCGCCACATCCTTTCTCGAACACGTGCACGGATAAATCGCCCCTAAATCGTGCAGCTGCCTCCAGGCTTCCAAGTAAAATGATCGCCGCTCACTCTGTACGTAAGGACCAACCGGTCCACCGCAATCCGGCCCCTCCTGCCACGAAATCCCCAGCCATCGCAGATCATCGATCATGGCATCGACAAACTCAGCCCGGCACCGCTGTGGATCCAGATCTTCATTGCGCAAAATCAGAGTTCCACCATGATCCGCGGCCCGCTGCGCAGCAATCCAAAACGTCCGCGCATGTCCCACATGCAGCAGCCCAGTCGGCGAAGGCGCAACCCTCCCGCGATAAGGTTGATGATTTTGCATCAAGGATGGAATTCTAATCCGCGTTCACCGCGCCGCACTCCGCGGAGCGGAAACAGGAATCTTCTCTGGCGTAATCTGCAGCATCGATTTCCCGCCGACATGCACAAAGCTCAATTCGCGTGCGGCCAGCAACGCGTTCACCGCTTCCTTCACCTTCGACCGCGCCACAAACTTTCCGAAGAATGTTTCCAGCTCCGCCTGCTCCACCGCGATCACGCAGTCCAGATATTTCGATAACAGCGCCGAAAGTGCCTCCGGGACCGAAAGCCCCACGCCTTCTTTCACCGCGTCGGGATCCCACCGGTAGAGCAGGTCCCACACCGATCCCTCGCTCGCACTGTAGTCCACGCGCGTGATACGAAGCTTCGACCACAACTCGGAGAGCGACTTGTCGAGCGCCGCCGTTGAAGTTCCGCCTCCAAGCTTTTCCAGAAGTTTCTGCTTCGAAAGCGCTCCCTCGCGCTGGATGAGCGAGAACACGTCGCTCGCCAGCTGCGAATACGGAGACCGCGTCCCTGCCTTCGGCGCCAGCTTCGGATTCCGCTCCCCCATCAGCGCATAAAAATAAGGAAACACCGACCCGGCCACAAGGAACCCGTTATTCTCCTCGAACAAATTCGCCTCAAACGCCGTTTTCTCGCGCAGCAGGCGAACCATCAACTCCGTCGCCTGCGCCGCCCGCGGATCCTTGAACGCATGTTGCCACTCCGGCAAGCGGTCTTCCGATCCCACAAACGCACCAATAAATGTCGGCACCAGCAATGCCGGGCGCTGCGGATACATGAGGCAAAATCCCACGTCCTCCAAAAATGCGCGCGCCGCCTCGATCGTCCGGAGGGCCTTCCCATCCAGCCGCCACTTCGCCTGCCGCATCTGTTGCAGTTCGAGATCAGTCATAAAGAAGCTGTCAGCTATCAGCCATCGGCTTTAAGCAAGTGCCGCTTTCCTGACAGCTGAGAGCTGATAGCTGACAGCTAGATCCTCTTAAAGGCCTTCTGAATGTCCTTCACAGAATAACGCAACACCACGGGCCTTCCATGCGGACAAGACATCGGATGCTCCGTCTTCGCCAGCTCCGCCAGCAGCCACTCCATCTTGTTCTGCTCCAGTGGCATGTTCACCTTGATCGCAGCATGGCACGCAATCGACGCCGCAATCCTCGTGCGAATCTTCTCCAGATTCAGCGACTGCTCTTCACTGGAAAACTGATCCAGCAGTTCGTGCAGCATGTGCTCGACCGCGCTCGCCTCAATCCCCGCCGGCGCGACTTTCACCGCAACACTGCGGGCACCGAACGGTTCCGCGTCGAATCCATTGCGCGCCAGCTCATCGGAAATTTCCTGAAACACCGCCTGCTGTGCCGGAGACAACTCCAGCACGATCGGCATCAGCAACCGCTGACTCTCGACTCTCATCGCCGCCCGCTGCTTCAGCACGCGTTCGAATAACACTCGCTCATGCGCGACGTGCTGATCGATGATCCACAACCCGTCTTCATTCACCGCGAGAATGAAAGAATTCCGAATCTGCCCCAGCGGCCGCAGCGTTCCCAAAGCGGAAAGCGTCGGCTCTTCCTCGCTGACGTCGAGCGCCGGAGAGCATCCATGATCCGGGACAGCATCGAATTGCTGCCGCGGAAGTGTCGGACCAAAATTCTCCGTCAGCGGAACAGATTCGAGCCCACGCGCAACCGGGATAGCAGCATTCGCCTCAACCGCGATTCCGCCCTCAAATTGGAATCGTGAAGAAACCGCCGGTAGCGCCGGAGTCTGTAACTCGAATCCTTGAATCGAGTCACCGTCGGGTGCCCCATTTCTCCCCGCAGTTGGGAAAAGTGGGGATTTCTCGGGCCCCGCCCCAACCTCAGCTCCCGGCGTCAGCGCCTGGCCAGCCGTAGCATGCGCCCGAATCTCGGCCACGAACTGCGGTACCGGACGCGCCTTCATCAACGCCGCCCGCACCGAGTCGCGCACAAAATCATGCATCGCCGTCTGCTGCCGGAAGCGCACCTCAGTCTTCGACGGATGCACGTTCACATCGACCTCGGCGGCCGGCAACTCTAGAAACAGCAAGACCACGGGATAAACCGTCGGCGGAATGATGTTCCGGTAAGCCTCCGTCAAGGCGTGCTGCACCAAGCGGTCGCGAATCAACCGCCCATTCACGAAGATGAAAATTGAATTGCGATTCAGCTTCTGGATCTCCGGCTTCGAGACAAAACCGTGCATCCGCATCTCGCCCGGATTCTTGGGCAGCGTCTGGTCGCCATCCTCTTCCTCGTCCTCGTCTTTCCGCCGCCAAGGCGGAGGCTGTGGCAATCCCACATGCGCGAGCGCCTGCCGCGCCGCCACCGGAATCAACTGATCGAGTGTCTCCCTGCCAAACACCTGATACACGCGCTCGCTGTGTCCCGCCACCGGAGGCGCCACCAGCATGGCATTCGCCGCCGAATGCAGCTCGAAATGTTTGTCGGGATGCGCCAGGGCGTAATGCGTCACCAGCGACGCAATGTGCGACAACTCGGTCGATTCCGATTTCAGAAACTTCTTTCGCGCCGGAACATTAAAGAAGAGATCGCGAACCGTAATCGAAGTCCCCAACGGCAGCCCAGCTTCGTCCACGCGAGCAATCTTCCCGCCGTTGATCTCGATCACCGTCCCCGCCGGCTCTTCTGCAGCTCGGGTCTCCATCCGCAATCGTGAAACCGACGCGATCGATGGCAACGCCTCGCCCCGAAATCCGAGAGTCGCCACGCTTAGCAGATCCTCAGCTTTTTTGATTTTTGAAGTGGCGTGCCGCTCAAATGCCAGCATGGCATCGTCGCGCACCATGCCGCATCCGTTGTCGATGATCTGTATGAACTTCTTTCCGCCCGCCTCCACGCTGACCTTGATCCGCGTCGCTCCCGCATCCAGCGAATTCTCCAGCATCTCCTTCACCACTGACGCAGGCCGCTCCACCACCTCGCCCGCGGCGATCTGGTTCGCAACATTCTCCGAAAGTACGTGGATGCGTCCCATAGAAAATCAATTGCGATAATCGGTATTAGACGTTTTCATAAAATCGGGCCTTGAATGTGCACTGCTCGCAGCCTGCTCAGGATCGGAACTCGCCGCCTTTAGTGCGTGGGTGAGAACCGAACCTGCAAATACCACGCCGCAAGTGCCAGAAAATGCAGCCGCAGCAGCGGCGGAATACGTTAGCCCAGCACGTAAGTCCTGGGTATGGTGCGAAACTGGATCGAGTCCCGGAGGGACGGTACCGGTTCTCACTCACCCTCTTTCGGCCGTAGAAAATGAGACTGCTTCCCGCAGCCAGTGGTCAGTTTCGCAGATGCCGTCGCAAAAAGAAAATCTCGAAGGTAGATGGAGATAACGTGCATAGAAAAAGCGCTCCGCCGAAGCTGAGCGCTTTCTTGCCGATGCCTTCTTACTGCACGTTCAAGGTGAAGGTAGTTTGTCCGGTAACCGGGCTCGCCCCGCCGGTCGTAGCGTTAACCGTGATCGTGTACGAGCCCACGGGGGTTCCGGGATTCTTGGTCCCGCTGCCCGAACTCCCGCCGCAGGATGCAATCCACAAGGTTGAGAAGCCCAGCGCCATGACCAGCGCCAACAACCGCACACTCCGCCGCCGCACCGGTCCCATCGTGAACATAATCCCCAGAAATGCCGGGAAGAGCATCGCGAAGAAGATGCCGCGATTGTGATCCATCGGACGATGCAGCTGCGCCGTCGGCGCCGTGGTCGTAATCAAAAAACTTGCCGGCGTCGAACTGCTGACCGGCCCCGGAGGCCCCGTACAGGTCGACTCCGATGCTGTATCCGAGCATGTATAAGTCACATTCGCGTTGAAGCCCTTTGTCGGCGCCAACGTGATGATTGCTGTGGCGTTAGCTCCTTGCACCACCTGATAGGTGGTCGCGCTGGGCGACAGAGTGAACGACTGATCCGTTTTGCTGACCGCCATTGTGACCTGGGTCGTGTTCGTGGCCGCATTGCTTCCACCCGTCGTGGCGGTAATCGTGACCGGCGTGCTGGCGGCCGCCATCGATGGAGCCGTCGCGATACTGAGTGCGACCGTCGTTTGCGTCGTCGTGTTTGGCGCAAACGTGCACGTCACCCCAGTCACATTGGCGCAACTGAAGGTCAAGGGCTGCGCGAACCCGTTCTGTGGAGTCACCGTAATCGTCGAGGTGGTATTGTGCCCGGCGACAACCGAGACCGAACTTGGATTCGAAGACAGCGTGAATGGCACACTCACCGCAACCACAGCCGCCGTTGCTGTCGTGGAATTTCCGCTCGTTGTATTCCCGGCAAACGTCGCCGTCACGTTGTTGGTACCCACCGGCAGCGCTGATGTCGCGAACGCCGCAACCCCAGACGCGGACAGCGTCGCCTGCCCCAGAGCAGACGAAGACCCGTTGTTGTAGAAATTCACCACTCCGGTGGTCGTCGATGGAGTCACCGTGGCCGTGAACGTGACGCTTGCGCCCACCCATGACGTCGGTGTGGAAGGCGTGACCGTGATGCTGGTCGCGGCTCGCGTGGCCGCCCACGCTTGCGCAAACTTGTTTGCGTCAATTGAACCAAGACCGGTGACTTGGTCATAACCAACGCCCGCGCTGAAACCGAACTGGAAGGGTTTTGACGAGGGGCAGCTTGTGGTTCCTTGTGTACAGGGAACGATGTTGTTGCCCGTCGTTACATCGTGGAACGCGTTGGTGCTCGAGTTGTTGGCATACAACGAGTAGAGCGTTGGATTGATCGGCGCAAGCCCGGTGGGAGGAACATTGCCGAGATATTGATTAATCAAAGCGAAGATCGCCGAAATCGTTGGAGCCGCTGCCGAAGTTCCGCCCACAACATCAAGATTGCCTCCGGCACTCTCGCGGAATCCGGACACGCAGGTCTGCACAATGGTATTGTTGGGACCGTCTTCCGAGCAAACCAGATAACCGTCGTGATCGGCCGAGGCCGAGACGGAAAGATCCGGCACGTGGCGCCAACTATCATTCGGCACACCGGTCACGTTCTGCCATGAAGGCTTTGCGAACTGAATGCTGGCTCCGCCCCCTGAAGCGGAAAGCGTTCCATTGGTCTGCGTGTCATTCCAGGCCATTTCCGGAATGTATTCCAGCGCAGTCGATATTCCATCGCTGCCGGCGCCGGATGCACCCCAGTACGGAGGATCACCGGCCGCCTGGTTCCCGGTGACGGTCCCGGCAGTATCGCCCGTGAATTCGTTCCCGCCTGCCCCGGTGACTTCTGGAACTGATGCCGGGCCATCGACAGCATACCCTGTTGTCGCAGTCGTACTCGTGCCTGACTCGCAATCCGCGGCTCCTGCGTCACCCGACGCCGAAGTAATTGTCTGGCCTTGGCTCACCGCCTGCTGCGCCCAGGTTTGCAGTGTGGTCAGGAAGCCATTAGTCTGGAGACCCGATTCACAATATCCATAACTGGTACTGATAAATGGTGCGACTTTGTTGTCTATCGCGTACTGCAGAGCCTCCCAAACGCTATTCGTCCGACCACCCGTGCCCGTGCAGGTGTCGCCGGTACCGAGGCCGGCATATACAAAAATAATCTGCGCGCCCTTGGCAACGCCGCCTGCCCACTCAAGGTCCAGATCGGATTCGCCTTCGTCCCCTGAACACCTCGTCGCAGTACCGCCTTGCAACGTCATCGTCACCGTACTCGCCGGCAGACCTGCCCTGCTGCGGAAATTGCTCAGGTCCGTCGCGCTCACCGTACTCTGCCCCACGATTGCAATCTTCTGCCCAGCCCCGGTGATTCCTGCGTTGTAGAGCGGCGTAATGTCATAAATTGTGGCAAAATCTCCAGGCGTCAGAAAGTGGTTCCCGCTGACATAAGAAGTGAAGTTCGATTTCACCACAGCCCGTGGCCTGGGAGCGAAATCTTGCAGGTGTCCTACCGAAATCACGATCCCCGACAATGCCGCCGGAACTGACGGGGGCTGCGCATTCGCCAGATGCACTACGCCGTTGACCAGATAGTTGTGCATCTCGAGCTTGAAAACTGACTCGATCTGCCCAACGGTTCCATCGAATGAAATGTAATTCCGGCTGTTCGATATCTTGAAGTTCGCGAATCCCTCGGACTGCAGCCACGTCTCGACCTTGTCGAGATCGTTGGGGCTCATGCCGAACCGCGCCCCGAACTGTTTCGGTGTCAGATATTTGTGGTAATTGGGAGAGGTGGGATCCGCCAGCTGCTTCAGAAAATTGTCGAGATCCTGCTGCTGTGCTGCCGACGGCCGGAACGCCAGCGAAATGCCTTGGATCAGCCGGCTCGTGTCGGCGCGTCCCAGATCGTTCTCAGGCTTCACCATTGGGTGCACATTGCCCGGTATGGCAACCATGGGCCCGCCGCTCAGAGGAGCTGTAATCCGGTCCGCGACTACAGCTTGGCTAAATATGGAAAAGCCCAAAGTGACGACCGCGAGACACACGAGGGCCCTGCTCTTCGACATAAACGCTCCCATGTACCACTTTTTGCCTGAGACTAAGCTTATAACGGCTTATCCCTTCTTCGATCAAGTACGTACTCTCGAAGGTTGTATGAGCTACAGAAACTTGACAATGCAAGAGTGTTGAAACACTGGAGTTCGCCCACGAATTGCGGAAACTGGCCTATGAAAGCCGGAAATCCAGGCTCCAACTGATGTGATCTGCATCACACAGGCACACCCAGGGCGATTTCCGGAGTCCTGCCGTATACTGCCGACTTTACCCATGAACCCGACCGCCGCCCCAAAGTCGCGTCTCTCCTACATCGACTGGATGCGTGGCCTCGCCTGCGTTCTGATGTTCCAGACCCACTGCTACGACTCCTGGCTCGGAGGCACGGCCCGCCAGGGCCGCTTCTTCATGTACTCGCAACTGGGCGGCACATTCCCCGCCCCGCTCTTCTTATTCCTGGCAGGAATCTCGTTCGCTCTGGTGACGGAAAAGCTGCGGCAGAAGAATTTCTCGCCGCCGCAAATTGGCCGCAGCACCATCCGTCGCGGCGCCGAAATCCTGGGCTTCGGCATCCTCTTTCGCCTGCAGGAATACGTCGTCGCCTGGGGATGGGCGCCCAAAAGTGACCTCCTCCGCGTCGACATCCTCAATACCATCGGCCTCTCGATGATGCTCATGGGCGTCCTCTGCTGGATCTGCCTGTCGCTCATCAGCAAGAGCCCGGGTGGCCCATCCTTGCCGCGTTCTCTGCGGCACAGGTGGGAAAAGATGGTGCTCATCGCGGCGGCTCTCTGCACTTCCCTCCTGATCTCCCTCCTCACCCCTCTCCTCTGGACCACCTGGCGCCCCGACTGGCTTCCCTGGCCGCTCGAGTCCTACATCAACGGAGTTCACAACCTCGGCACGCCGCAAGCCGGACTCTTCCCTCTATTCCCCTGGTCGGCCTTCGCCTTCGCAGGCCTCGCCGTCGGATTCGTCCTGCAAAGTGAATGGACGCGCACCCGCCAGGTACAGGTCTTTCTCTCGCTCGGCGCCGCAGGCCTGATACTGATCGAACTCTCCCGCTGGCTCGACGCCCTGCCGCGCCAACTTTATCCCGTCTACGATTACTGGCACACCAGTCCCGAGTTCTTCCTGGTTCGCGTGGGAATGCTGCTGGTCATCCTGACTGGAAGCTATGCCTGGTGCCGCTGGGGCGCCGGCCAATGGGGATTCAGCCCGCTGATCCAATTAGGCCAAGCCTCGCTGCTCGTCTATTGGGTGCACATCGAGTTCGTCTACGGCCGCGTCTCGATCCTGAAAAAGCACGCGCAAGCCATCGGCGGAGCCTCCATCGGCCTGCTGATCATTTGTCTCGCCATGCTCGCCTTGGCCTACATTCGCACGCATTTCAAAGGATGGATGCAGAAGCACACCGCACAAACGGAATCCTCAGCGCCCTCCATCCCACCCGTGGCGAACGTGTTCAGCGGACGGTGATTCAACTTACTGGCGGGAAGCCCTCAATTGCGACCACAACCCAGGACTGCCTTGCTCGGGACTGGCGACTCGGGACTACTTCACGTTCTTCACGAATTCCACGATCTCCCGCTCGGCCCATCGCCCGTCGTACCCGTCGCCATCCGGCTCGCCCATGAATGCGCAATGTCCGCCATCGGCGGTCTCGATATAGGTGATGTTCGGATTGCGCGCGATCCGCTCCAGCGTCTCCGGCTGCATACGAATGAACGGATCATTCGCCGCGTGAATAATCAAAGCCGGCACCGCGATCTTGTCGACAACATTCGCCGCCGCCGCTCGCGCATAGTAGTCATCCGCCCCGGTGAATCCGCAGTAGTGTGCCGTAATGCGGTCATCGAATAAACGCAAGCTCGTAACCCCCCGCAGCCGCTGCGGATCAAAATCGTTGGGGAAGTGTTTCGCCTTTCCTCGAAAGCGCCGGAACAACTGCACCAGGAAATACCATTCGTATATCCGGTTGGCTGGCTCGTGCAACGCGTCAGCGGAAGCCGCTAAATCCATCGCTGGACACACCGCGGCCACCGCCCGAAATTCCCGCGGAGCATTGCTGCCCCACTCCCCAGCACACTTCAGGACAAGATTCCCGCCCATCGAAAATCCGGCCAGTGCGAACTGCGAGACCTTATCATTCTCGACAACGCTCCGGGCCACCGCCGCCACATCCCCCGACAGGCTGGAGTTGTACAGGGTGGGTGCACAGTGATCCATGCCGCCGCAGTTCCGCTGATTCATCAGCACCGCATTCATCCCGGCAGCCAGCGCATTCCGCGCAACCCCCTGCATGTACTGCGACTCCGACGATCCCTCAAGCCCGTGGACGACAATCATCGTCATCGCTTGCGCTCGATGTTTTTCCTGCCAGTAGCACCACACGCGCAACTTGATCCCCGGAGCTACCTCGACCAGCCGTTCCTCCGCCTGCGGCAGATCAATTTGCCGCGGCAGCAGAAAGCTGGCAATCGTCTGCATGTGCCCGCCACTCAGCCCGCGCCGTGCGCGAAATGGCTCGCGGCTTTGCCACTTCTTCGGTGCGTTGGAATCAACCGGAGAACCCGGCCCCTTTGAAATTTGCGAACTCCCCACAAATTGATTCTAATAGGAAGCGGAGCCGCGCATGCCCATCTACGAATATATCTGCAAAGAATGCAACCACCATTTCGAAGCCCTGGTCTACGGCAAGGAAAAAGCCGAATGCCCGAAATGCCACACGAAAAAGCTCGAACCCCAACTCTCCGTCTTCGCCGTTTCCGCGAAATCATCGTCGAGTTCCTCACCGCGACCCGCAGGTCCATGCGGATCCTGTGGAGATCCTCGCGGCCCCGGCGCCTGCTCCATGGGTGATCTGAATTAATTCTCGGGATTTTTTGGAAGGAAAATCGGGGAGGGCGGGAGAAGGCCAACCGCGGCCCGTTTAGGCTCGTTCGAGTATCCCCCGTTTATCTCGCCAACGCAATCGAAAACGCGTCGGCGTCCCAATCTGCTGCAGCCTTTTGCACATTACGCGCACGTCACCCCCACAAACTACGCAACTTTCTTCAAGGTGAGATCTTAGAACGGCACTCGTAGCGCTGGCGTCTCGCCGGCTGTCGCGGGGGCGTCTCGCCCCCGCATCCGGACACTCTGTTATTTCGCCTTAGCGTCTCCATACCGGTCGTGATGCCGCACCCACGCCATTGCATGCGGCTTCATCTCCGCTTCGTCACGCCCTTTTGCCGTCATATCCAGAAAGTTATAAGTCGGCAGCAGAATGTCCAGCCCACGCGCATACGTCGAGTACGTGTGAAACACCTCTCCATCTTTCTTATAGAACACGCTCAGCCCCGGCCCTTCTTCCGACGGGAAGAAAATTGTTCCGTAGTTGTAGAACGGCTTGCCGCTCGCGATCTCCTCTTTCGTGAAGGACACCCGGTAGTCGTAATTAAAATCCGTGCCATTCGACGACAGCCACTTGAACTTCCATCCCATGCGCTTCTGGAACGCCTCGATCTCCCGCAGCGGCGCTCTTGAAATCGCCACGAACGTCGTATCCCGCTGCGCCAGATGAATCACGGCGCTGTCGAATGCATCCGCTAGGAACGAGCAACTCGGACATCCCTCTTTCCATCCCGGGCCCAGCATGAAGTGATACACAATCAACTGGCTCCGACCGTCAAACAGATCAGCCAGCGTCTGCTTCCCATTCGGTCCCTCAAACACGTACTTCTTTTCGACTTTCTCCCAAGGCATCTCGCGCCGCTCTCGGCTCAACTCATCGCGCAGACGCGTAAATTCTTTCTCTTTCGCGAGCAGTTCCTTGCGCGCCGCAAGCCATTCCGTCCGATTTACTACTTTCGCAGTCGTCTTCTCCATCGTCGCCGTCGTCATACCTTTACTCCTTGTCTTTTGAATCATCCTTGCTCTTTTTCTTGCGCAGAACTTTTACGACGAGCGCGGTCAACCCTCCGGTTGAAACCACGCCGCCCACCACTACTGCCGCCATTGCCGCACATGCCGGACACATATTTCCTCCTCTCTCAGCTCCGCTCCGTTGCCCTTCCGAACCGGCGCAGCCGGCGAGGAATCTGCTTGCCTGTCCCCGGCCTCGAATGCGTCCCCTTCAGTTCCGTTCAGCCCGCGCCTTCACCCGCTCGTTCATGTTGTTCCACCCCTGCACCATGCCCCGCCGATGCTCTTCCTGAATCACTCCAAACGCTTTGTGATGGAACCGGATCACCGTCTCGCCGCCCTCTTCGCTCAGCCGGTACTGCAGATTCGAAACGACGGCGTACGACATGAAGAGCGGCCCCGTAATCTCGAGCAGCGTCGGACGCTTGATCGCCTGCACGTGTCCCCACAAATGCCCGTTGCCATCCCCAAGATCGCGAAACCACCGTCCGCCCGGCCACGCCTCAAGGGTCATCGGCATCTTGCCTCGTTCGGACTCATTCTCCGGACCAATCTGTTCGAGCAATGCCGCAAACGTATTCTCCAGGCTTGCCCGCACTCGAATCTCCTGATTAATTGTCACTGTCAAGCTCTCAATCCCCATCATCGCTGTGCTACTCATGCTTCCTCCTTGGAATCTCCTGGAAGGGCTTTCATCCTTCCCTAATGTTTTTGGCAATGCACGTCTCAGCCTCCGAATGGTTTTGCGAAGGGCACGGCTTCAGCCGTGCCGATTCCACTGCCGAACCATGTCGGGGCTTTAGCCCCTGAGGGATTCGCCCGCCCACTAATAACCACTGTCATCCTGAGCGGCGCCTCTTGCCGCGAAGGATCGATGCAACCCCGGATCGCATCCTTAACGCCGGGTAATTGCACACGAAAATGCGCAGCGACACTCATCGATCCGCGGAGCCCTTAGCCGCTGTCGCGTCCTTCGCCTCCGCCCTTTCCTTGATCTTCAACAACTGATGCGCCCACAGCCGCTCAAATGTCTTCGTCCACTCATATAGAGGCCGGATCGCCTCGGCGTTCGTCCGGTACATCATGTGCCGCCCATTCCTCCTCACCCGGACAAGCCCCACATCTCGCAGCACCTTCAAATGCTTCGATACCGAAGGCTGCTCCAGCCTCATCTTCACAACCAGATCGCCTACCGGAAGCTCCGCGACCGCCAGGTGCTCCAGAATCTCGCGCCGCCGCGGTTCCGCCACAGCATTGAAAGCATCGGAGGTCGTCGCTGCCCTTGCCATGCTTCTCAATATATTCCTATATCGGAATATGTCAAGCGGAAAATTTCCCCACACGGGAGCGATTCACATCTCGCTCTCGATTTGAAGAGTCTTTCCTCTTTTAGATCCGCGTCCCTCGGCGTGAATCCGCGGCAAAGAAGTTGCCTCTCATCGTTCCCGGTGTATACTCCTCGGAACCTGGGGCATTAGACATCCTTAGTGCGGGGGCTGTCACATGAAACGTTTCGGGGCGTTCCTTGTACCTCTATGTCTGCCTGCTTCTCTCCTGACCCTGTGTACACTCGCCATCTGCGGTTCCCTGGTGGGGCAACAATCAAAAACTCAAAGCGACAGCGCGGCTGAGTTCCACGCTCCACCCACGCCAGAGCGGCTCGCGCGCGGGAAATACGTTGTTGAGGGCGTCGCACACTGTTTCGAGTGCCATAGCCACCCCGATTTCCAGAACGGTCTCGGACAACCGACCCCCGGAACCAAGGGAGCCGGCGACATCGTCAAGGATATGTCGTTCGACGGCGTCCCGTTTCCCGACGGATTGGCGCATCCCAACATCACTCCCGACAAAGAAACGGGAGCCGGCACCTGGACGGACGCTCAGTTCGAGAGAGCGATCCGTCACGGCATCGGCCATGATGGCCGCGAACTCAGCGACTTCATGCCTTACGCATTCTTCCGCAGCATGACCGATGAGGATGTGGCATCGGTCATCGTCTACGTGCGTTCTCTGCCTGCTGTGCACAATCCACTTCCGAAAAGGAACCTTCCATTCCCGATTAAGGTGAATCTGCATCCGGAGTTGGAACCAGCTTTGCCCCCGGATGCCAGTGAACAAGTGAAGCACGGCTGGTATCTCGTGCGAATCGCGGGATGCAACGACTGTCACACCCCGGCAGATGAGAACGGCAACGCAGCAACGAACATGATGTTCGGTGGCGGCTTCCGCTTCACCGGCCCCTGGGGAGACATCGTCAGTCCAAACATCACCACCGACCCCTCAGGAATCAGCCATTACGACGAGGCGATGTTCATCAAGACCATTCGAACCGGGCGGGCCTCCGGCGGCGTACGTGACTTGAATCCTCTAATGCCGTTCAGCTACTTCCGCAACATGACAGATGAAGACCTGAAAGCGATTTTTGCCTATATTCAAACCGTCAAGCCCGTACAACACGTCGTCGACAACTCTGAACCGCCAACCTATTGCCGCATCTGCCGCCAGAAACACGGCTTCGGAGACAAGAACTAGCGAATGCAGAGTTGAGAAACTACAAGTCAGAATGCAGAAGTAAAGAACCAAAACGGGTTTACTTCTGCATTCTTGCTTCTCACCTCTGCACTGTACGTTCTTACTTTCAGCCGCAGGCTTTAGATTTCGAAACTTTGAAACCTTGAAACTTTGAAACTTTTCCCGCTGCCTGCGTAGTGATAACGTCCTGCTGCATTCTCACTTCTTACTTCTGACTTCTCTCACTTCTGCTCTTCTGCATCTTCTCTTTCTGCGACACATATACCTCATGCACGAAGTCGTCTGCCTTGACACGCCCATGTCCCCATCGTGAGTCAAACTCTGCCGTGGGGTGGGACGCCACGATCTCGCTCTCAGTTTTCCCAGAGTCAGCCATCTTCTTGACTCTGTCACGAACCGTCACGATCATGTCGTGAAATTCCTTCACCGTTGCACCATTCGTTACCTCTCCGCGGGCGGGCACAAAGCGCATCGACTCATCGCCCCAGCCCTCCAGCGTGCTGATGAAGCCATTCAGCGATCCATGCTGCGCGGCATCGACTTCGGGATAACCGTCGCCCGGAAATACTTCGCCAAAGTACACAAGCTTGGCCTTGTGAAAATGTGCGAGCAGATCGGCATCACTGTAGCTCGGTTTTTGATGAACCACGTGAATGGCGTCGCCATTCATGTCGAACTTGATGACTTCCGAAAATCCAACAGCAGGGCGCGCGACCCCCAAACGGGTGAACTGGGCCGCCGCCGGGTCGGCATCGCCCATCTTCCCTCCGCCCAGTCTGCCAAGTGCGTTCTCCTGCATCGCGATGAAGCATCCATGCTTGCCCCACCCGGCGTCTCCTTGGGAATGCTCGATCGGTTGCGTCCCAATAACCACGTAGCACTTCACAGAACTCGTCCGCTTCGCCAACGTTTGTCGAATCGCCTCCGTGCTCGCGGCTGACGGTGTACCGACAAGCAGCACGCCGTCGTCCCCGACCGAGGCGACCACGTTCCCGGTGCTGGTTGAAAACACCAGAACGCTCGGAGTGATCTCGGTCGTCCGCACCGCCTCATCCGCCGCCGAAGTAATCGTTGGCATTGTAAACAAGCCGAACATCAGAATGGTTTGGGCAACGATTGCAGATCGGCTGCGAAGGGTCATGCGAGTGAAACCTCGATTCGAAATCCGGATGAGTATACCTAGTTGATGGAGCCTCTATCCTCACGCCGCGAGTTTTCCACAGCGCGCATTGTGACATCTGACCCGTGTCAAGCCATTTGAAAAAGTAACCGCGAGCTGTCGAGACATCAACGATGTAACCGGGAGCGGCCGGAGCCGAAGCTGTGGGAAAGTGGGAATCCCGCGGGGTTGGCGGGATTTCCAAGCG
>DASYZA010000218.1:0-11652 GCA_035946775.1 Candidatus Sulfotelmatobacter sp.
GCTTTGGGAAGCTTGGCCGCCCGCGTGGCGAATACAAGGAGAAGAACCGGCCTTCAATTGCTGACTCGGCCTCGAATTGCTGATTCGGCAGCGTAAAAGGGCCGTTTTTATTGGGTTTTGGTAGGGGCGGTGGGGATCGAACACGACCCCCGAACTACAAAGTCCCGTGGAATCACGGCGTTGCAACCGCCCGCCAAATCCAATTGCTGATTCTGCTGACTGGTTCATCAGCGCACGCGGAAAGAAAAACGTCGCGAGGGTCGACCTTAATCTGGCGTAATGGTAGCTTTCACTTGTGCTGAGTGAGTCACAAAAGCACCCGCGTACCTGGAAGTCGCCGTCACAGTGACGATGTAGGTACCCGCCGCGCTCGGGGGAAGACTTGGCCGTGCTAGCGCGCAACCTCCCAGGATTCCAGCGCCAATCAAGCAAACAAAGCAAAGCATTTGCCGTGCACGTAAGCTTCTGGTCCCGGCGAAACGTCGCGCAATAATCAATGCGCATACAAAAAGCAAAATGAGCCTGAGCCCACTGCTGCCTTTCTGGGCGATCTCTCCAACATCCCAGAATGACGAAGCACTGTTTCGCCCGTGCGTTTGCAGGACCAGCCTTGCGGTCCCTCCGTTCCCGGAAATCGATTCTGGCTGAACGCTGCAAGGAAGATTGTGTACATCGCTGGAGCAGGAAAGAGATACCTGCGCGCTAAACTTGTTCACGGCGCTCAGCGAGATTCCCACAACGGCCGACTGGCCGCGAACGATGGTCGCCTCCGCGGGTGACAGTGTCAAACTGAAATCCGGCAGACTCGTCGGCATATCGGCGTTGACGGCTGAAGACATACTGGGGCCGAATTCCGAGTTGCCGGGATAAAAACCGGTGACGTAGTGCATGCCTGGCGACAGCAGGGGGCTTACAAAAGTGGCGACGCCGGTCGGACCTATCACCGCTTCGCCAATTTGCATAGTGCCATCTAGGAAGAGAACTTTGCCGCTAGGCATACCCTTAAGCGCCTTCACAGTAGCGCTGAACGTTGGGCCCGTTTCTCCGTGGGGTTGGGCGGTAATTACCAGGACGTTGGTTGTCGAAATCGCTGCGCTCGTGCCAGTAACAGTCACATTGACAACTTGAGATGTGCTTGAGGCATACTCTGCATTCGCGTTATACGATGCAGTGATTGTGTGAGTTCCTGGCGTCGAAAACACCGCGCCATACACCGCGTTGCCATTGGCATCGAGCGGCTGCGTCGCAAGCGCTCCTGTTCCGTCGAAAAATGTAACACCGCCGCTCGGCGTGCCGCTTGAAGATATGACCGTCGCGGAAAGCGCGCTAATAGCTCCTGTTTGTATCGTGCTTGGCATCGCCGAGACCGTCGTCGTTGTGCTGAATGCGTTGACTGTTATTGTTACCGGCGAAGACGTGCTTGGCCCGGAATTTGTGTCTCCGAAATATGCTGCGGTCACGCTATGCGTGCCCGGACTCAGCAATGCCGTGTCGAACACCGCTAACCCGCTGCCATTCAGTCGGCTCGAGCCGATTGTAGTGCTCCCATCGTAAAATCCAACCGTGCCTGTCGGCATCAGCCCAGCCGACGTAACCATCGCGTGGAACGATACAGTCTGGCTCGCTGTAACACTCGTTGGCTTAGCCGTCAAAGCAATCGTTGTGCTGTGAATCACAGGCACAATATTTTCCTGTGCCGTGAACTCACTCGGCAGAAATTGCAAGTCTCCGCTATAATCTGCTGAAATTGCGTGTTGCCCCAATCCGAGCGCAGACGTTCCAGTTTCTGTAAAGGAGACCGTAGACCCACTGACAGGTACCGTTGTGATTGGATTCCCGTCAATCGAAAACTGCACTGTGCCAGTTGGAATTCCTGAGCCTCCGGGACCGGCAGCCAGCGTTAGAGTCATTGTGAAAGGAGAGCCAATCGTATCCGGCTGTGGCGACACGGCAAGGGTTCCACTCACGGCCGCGCCGCCGGCTTGGCTCAGCAGAACCGTGACGGTCGTCGCGGCTCCGCCGGAGAACACCCCACTGTTGGCTACAACAATGTCTGGCAGTCCGTCGCCATTCACATCTTGAACTACGAAACTACGGATGCCTCCCGCCAGATAATGTACTTCGGGCCCGAAAGTCCGGCTTCCATTGTTGTGGATGATGCATATGACACTGCCATCCGACAGAACCAGATCCGGCCGTCCATCACCGTTCATATCGGCAATTGCCATCTGCGTGTAACTTCTCGCTAAAGGAAGAACGACCGGCGATTGAAATGTCCCATCTCCATTTCCGTAGAAGATTTCAGCGACTTGTGGAAAACTGATCAGCGCTACGATATCCACATTTCCGTCGCCGTCCAGATCTGCGGTCGCAATCGCCGTCGGCGCATTCAGGTTCGTATAGTTCAGCAACTCCGTGGAAAGGAAGCGCCCCAACTGGAAAGTACCATCGCCGTTGCCCAACAGGATTTGCAGCCCGTTTTCGTATCCAACATTCCCGACAACCATGTCCAGTTTCCCATCATTATTGAAGTCACCGGTAGCAGGTACTGCAGTCGCGGTTAAATAGACATCAGGAATGCTGGACATCAGCGAAAAGCTGTTATTCGATTGTCCCAGAAGGACGTCGACAGATTGATAGTTTGCCACTGCTAGATCGCTCTTGCCGTCTTTGTTGAAATCTGCCACGGTGGGCGAGTCGAAGCCAATCGCAGTAAATTCGCTGAGCGGCACGGGCGCGGAAAATGTTCCGTTGCCATTTCCAAAAGAAACCGTCCCGCTTGTTCCGTTTCCGCCAAGGAAAATATCGGGCTTACCGTCGCCGTTAAAATCTCCGGTCAAAATTGACTGTGCACCGTTCCCGTTTGAGCTTTGATTGGTATCTGCGGTTACAGTGAATCTTCCTCCGCCGGTCCCCAGCAGAATCCGCGGGTTTGGCTCCGAAACACTAACGCCAATGTCCGAAATCTTGTCGCTATTGAAATCAGCGACCGCAACGCCGGAAACCGCCTCGCCCAGATCGTAGTTGTCGGCCGTTTGGAGCGTTCCGTCGCCGTTCCCAAGCAACAATGCGATACCGTCTGGCGCGGTTATAGCGAAATCCATGTGGCCATCGCTGTTGAAATCCGCCGCGACCGCAGCAGTGGATGCAGGCCCAGCTGAAAACGGAACCGGGTTTCCGTAAGTAAGATTGCCTTTTCCAAGGAGAATGCAGATACCGTTGCCGCAGGCCGTCGCAATATCCAGCGTGCCATCTCCGTTCAAGTCTGCGACAGCAATTAACGACGGCGCGGGACCGCCATTGCTGCTGCCGCCGGAAGACGTTGTAGCGAACGTTCCATCGGCGTTTCCATGGAGGATATCAATGGTGTTGTTGAAGCCCGTAACCACCATGTCGGGATGGCCGTCGCCATCCATGTCCGCTAACAAGACGCTCGTGATGTTATGCGGTCCAGTGTAGCCTACGCCGGTTTGGAACGTTCCATCTCCGTTGCCCAAGTAGACCGTTACGCCTGCTCCAAGTATGTCGTGAACCAGAAAATCCTGATGACCATCGCCATTAAAGTCGCCGGTGATGACATCCCCTGGACTTCCACTGGAGATCGTAGTCTTCAGCGTAAAGCTTCCACTGTTGTCTCCCAACAACACATAAAGATAATTGTTTGCAGGGTCGCCGACGATCAGATCCGTTGCGCCATCGCCATTCACGTCCGCGACTCCAAACGTGAAACGCAAATCAGGCCATGCGCTCCCTCGCGCGGCAAACTGCGAAACAATCATGGGCTTGAACGTTCCATCGCCATTTCCCAGCAAAACTCCGATTTGGGCCTGCGGGCTGCTTCCGCCGATAATCAGGTCCGGATTACCGTCGGCGTTAACATCAGCGACAGTTATTTTCCCGCTGAACCCTGAGGGAAGGGCAATATTCTGCCCTTTTGCAAACGTTCCGTCGCCATTTCCAAGAAGAACATGGAGGCCTGAACCATCCTCGTAGACGAGGTCCTGCTTCCCATCGCGGTTGAAGTCTCCTTCGGCTAGTTCCGTGGGATCAGACCCTGTCCTGATCAGCCGCGGATTTTTGAAAGTTTCCGCGTGCGAGGAGGTTGTCGCAGCGATCACCGCGACGAAGAGAAGTGTGAACCACGTGCTTAGCAAAACAATTGTTCGAACGCGCATGCAGACGCCCCGAAGAGGCTCAAACTCAGTAGAGCCACACACACGAGTTTTCATTTGCCCAAAGGCGCGGTCCTTATTGACTAAATCAGTTACTTAGCCGCATACTATACCGCCTTCGTAAGGTGAAGGCAACCTTCTGGGAATCGGTGGCTTAGCGCTATGGGACGACCCTTCTGGTCTCTGGCCGCTATTGGTCTATCTGCGCAAATCGTTCTGCTGTGCGCCCCATTGTTGCTAGTGGGTTGCGGAGGTGGTTCCACGTCAGGAGGACCCCCACCGCCCCCTCCTCCACCTTCGCCGGACTTCGTACTCACCGTTCAGCCGGAAAGCATCCTGCTATCGCAGGGAGCCTCTACCTCCGTCCAAGTCAGCATAACTGGCGTAAATAATTTCAGTGGCCAGGTGAACCTAGCCGTCAATGGCGCGCCCTCCGGTGTATCTGCTTCGCCACAGCAATTCACATTGTCGCCCGGAATGCAGCAGAGCGTCTCAATCAGTGCCTCCTCAACTGCGGCAACGGGCAGCGTTACGTTAACCGTTGCAGGAACGTCCGGCTCGCTCGCCCATGACCAACAGATTGGCCTTACCATCAGCACCATTGTGCAGTCGCAGATGCATCCGCCATTCCGCACTCGCTATGTTCGCACCGACACTCTATGGGATACGAGTTTTCTGAATTTTTTTCCGCAGGACTTAATTCTCTATGATCCCGGCACCAACCGCTTCTTTGTTAGCGACACGTACTTGAACCGCGTCGATGTCTTCGATGCGGCCACGGAAACACAGATCGCGCAAATTACTGTTCCAGGTGCATTCGTGGGCGACGAAACTCCGGACCACAAGACAATCTACCTTGGTACACAAGTCGGAGACTTGTATGAAATCGATCCCGTTGCTATGGCCGTGACCAAACGGATTCCTGCGGTACAAATTGGGCCTCAAGGTTTCCCAACCTACGAAGTGCGCGTGCTCGCCAATGGGAATCTTGCCTTGCTGAGCGGCCAGGGAGGCATACCTGCAGTCGATGGATACTCCAGCATTGGAATCTGGAACCCGACCAACAACTCGTTAACGATTGCCGGCAGCTCGGGTCTTCTTTCGGGATGTGCGCTCACCAATCACATCAGTGAATTTGCGGTTACCGCGGATCGAACCAAGATTTTGACCGGTAGCGGTGTCAGCGGCGCCGATTTGTGCCTCTATGACCCGAATACGGGCGCGCAAATTGTTACCACGACCCTGGGAACGAGTCCGATTCTGATCCCTCCGGACGGCAAAGAGATCCTGATTGCCACTGGCTCTGAGGTAACTGTCTACGATTCAGCGGCTTTATTCCAGACCGATCAGTTTTCCGTCGATAACACTCCCGGAGCTTTCTACGATTATATTTTGAGTTCCGACGGCAATACTCTCTATGCGTTGCCAGAATTAGGCGGCGCCGGACGGGCATTTGACTGGAGGACTCATCAGCAGCTCGGCTGGATTGCCAACATCAGCATCAACGATTTGCCCGCCGCAATGACTCCCATGGCCATCGATGGAACTGGCCTCATTATGGGCGCCATCGGACATGGCGCTGCTTTCCTGGATGGAGCGAATCTTCTGCCCGCTGCTCCTGCCTCTTATCCATATGGCTTCAGCAACATCGCTCAGCCTAGCTTTGGACCACCAGGCGTCGGCACGCAAGTCTTGGTTTCCGGTGCTCCCCAAACAAATATCGTGAACGCCTACTTCGGCAACCAATTGGCGACGGGATTGTCTCCCGGCGCGCTTGGCCTCACCTTAACCACTCCTCCGAGTTCACCCGGCCCTGTTGACGTCGCCGTGACTTTCAAAGACGGAAGCATTCTGATGGCTCCCGAGGACTATACATACGGGCCTACGATTGTGGAGGCGATACCAACCGCGTCAACAGCCGAGGGAGGAGCAACTGGAACAATTTTTGGCTACGGTTTTGGAACTCCTACAGCCGCGGGAGGTCCTGCACCGGGGCTTCAGGTAACCGTCGGCGGGCAGTCCGCGACGGTCACGCAATATTCTGGGCTGCCTTTCTCCCCCAGCGCCTATCCATTCCCGATTGAAACCCTCCAATATGCGATCCCAGCTGGTAGCGCGGGCTCCGCAGACATTTCCGTGTCCGATTCAGTCGGCTCAATCACCAGCGCGGGCGCGATGCAATACCTACCTGCCACCCAGCAATTTCCTCTTCCCAATGCCAGCTTGGTTCAGGGCATCTATGATCCGACCCGCGACCTCTACTTCTTCACGGATCAGACGCAAATCGACGTTTTCTCCAGGACGCAGGGGCAATGGCTCACGCCCATTGTCATCCCGAATTCAGTTCGCCTTTGGGGAATTTCGCTCACTCCCAGCGGAAGCAAAATGGCTGTTTCAGACGCCGGAGCTGATGTCATTTACGTTTTCGATCCCGACACTCCAACCGCAATTTCCACGTTCGCCCTGCCCAACACAGCCTTCGACCAGGGCGGCGAGCCAGGTGGTTTGGCAATCTCGGATTCCGGTATTGTGTATTACTCGAGTTTTTACCTTTACAGCACCGGTGGATACGCCCTGCACAAATTGGATGTGTCCTCGGGCAAGGTCACTGATTACCAGTTGCAGGACGGGAACCTCGGGGGCGACGCGTACACCAAGGTGCTGCTGTCGAATGACGGCACTCGCGTCTATCTGAACATCGCCGGAGGGGTAATTGCCATCGACACTGCTACTGATACCCTGTTCTTCAATCCAACGTTACCCGGTGGGGGAGAAGGCGATTACGAACTGGCACTGTCTAGCAATCAGACTTGGATGACCGCGACAGAATACCTCATGGACACAAATCTGAATCCTGAATCGTCTACAGTCTTAAATGACCGCGAAACGTTGAACCAGAGTGCGGTTTACGGAGAAAAACTGAGTCCGGACGGCGCATTGCTGTTCGCGCCGCTCACGAACTCTCTCGACATCTATGACGGCCGAACCGGCGTACTGCGCACGCGCATCGCTCTGCCGTTCATGCTCTCTCAGAACTACGACGCGCTCGTGGCCGACGGCAAGGATAACGTCCTTGTCGCAATTACCGGTCAGACCGGAAATGGCATCGCGGTCATAGATCTAAGCTCGCTGAGCGAACCTCCCCCTTTGCCGTACGCTAGCTCGACATCCAGATTGCTGCGCAGTGAATTGCGCGAGTTCAAGGGCAACCAGGCTCAGCGCTCTCAACCGAGCGGTGCCGATTCAGCCGAAAAGACCCGCAATTTGAAAATTTCCCGTCGTTTCCTGCCGCACATCACCAACAATCTGGCGATTGCCCGCCGTTGGCTCTCAAAGTAAAACCACCTGACAGACTGGGCGCAAGATCAGCACAGGAACGATCTGGATGTCGCGGAGGCATTATCAAGGCTCAGAGGTCTCCTCCAGCGCTATTTTCGCGGAAGCTAGGTTCACGATACGCGGCGGTTCAAGCCCAGCATCTCGGCATGGAGGGAACGAGGGACCGGCTGTTGGGAATATGGCGATACTTTAGCGCGGCTAAGTGGTGTGTTTTTAGTGGAACGTTCCGGTGAAACGGCGCATGGATCAAAACGGCGATTTGTGAAACCACCGGACGCAAACTTTCTCCGGCCAAATGTGCACTAGGAAGGGTGTGAAGGTTTTTCAGTCCTCTGCGATTCCCTGCCAAACCGCAGCCTGGGTTAAATGCAATTTTCCAGAAGGCGGCGCTCGATTTTGGCGCGGACATGGGCATTAGAGAGAACGAGGGGGAATCAGCCCAGTGCTATCGAGGCGAAAATTCGGCAGGTGGCGCGGTCGGTTTTGCCGCAACGATGTGCACTAGAAAGAGTGAGGGTCGATTTTTCAGCGGAGATGGGCATTAGGAAGAGAGCAGGCAGCGCCAGGGCGCTTCCTTGGAGTTACCCCCTCCAACCCACATGGCGTCCGATGCGGTATCATGCTGGGTTACCGCCGCCGCAGGAGAAAGAGAAAAACGGTGAATCTCCGCCGAGATTCCCGGCCCAACGAGTCACGGCAGAGATTCCTTTAACCATTCCGTTACCACCCGTCCTGAAGGACGGGTCAATGGGGACGGGAGCCGGGACGGGTCACCCGTCCCGATTGGGGACAAGTTCAGGCCTGTTGATCGATCGAAGTTGGCGCCGAATCTTCGACGAGATTCGGCACCAGAGGGCGAGGCGAACTCCCCCCTTTTACCATTCAGTTTACGACCCACCCTTGCGGGTGGCTCTTGAGGGTGGGTCTTGAGGGTGGGTGAGCCACCCACGATGAGGGCGTCATGGCGGCGCAGCCGTCGGAAGCCAGTGGCGAAACCTCCCACCGCGCGGAAACTCGGGCTGCGGCGTAGGTGGTTACCGCTGCCGCTGGCAAAAGTGAAAACCGTGAATCTTTGCTCAGATTTCCGGTGCAAGGCTGAAATGGAAATCTCCTTTATCCATTCCGTTACCACCCATCCCCAGGGATGAGTGATCAGGGATGTCAACCGGGATGGGTCACGCATCCCCAATGGGGATGAGACAGACAGTCATGCATTCAGTTGAAGCAATGTCGGAACGGATTCCTTACTGGCCGTCGCTGGACGTGCAGGTGCAGGCGCTGGCTGAAAGGGTGCTTGAGAGGTTTGCCGTAACAGTGGCGACCTGCCGGCCAGCGCCGCGCCACGCCACGCCGAACCCGGGCGTGCAGGAGAGGCAGAGTAAGAGCACCCCGCTAAGCGTGCTGGTGTTTCGAATCGATAACGTCGTACCCAGCCTGATTCGGCCCACATTGCTTCCCGGCTCGCTTCGAAATCCTGACTACACCCGAAAACGGCGCTGTCGCGGAGGAGTAGGGCATGCGGAGAAACGGCATAAACACACCCGTCGCCAATTCAATATGGCCCGAGTCGACCTCGGACGCGGTGCGAAACGCGCCGACGTTATCCGTAACGGCTCATACGGCGCGCCGCGAAGCGGTCCCACTGCGACGGGACTCGACTCTGTCGGACAACAGCTTCTTCCGCCTGCCATTCTGCGAGCGGAATCTCTCAAAGTACACAAGGCCCGAAACAGGCCCAGACGGGGCGAACGCGAAAAGCCTCCCTTGAGAACCTTCGTTTCCAAAACCGCGAACTGAAAGCGCGCCGCGCGGCCTCCACCCAAGAGCAAAATTCACATGGAGTTGAAGCCGTGCCAGCGCTCTGCGGCGGATGGCATGGGCACATGCCGACCGCCGCGCAACACACCAAAGTAACAAAACTCACAAGCGTAAATTGACGATAGTGACTTCTTTGACTTTGGAGGGGCGACGTGATTCCACAGCCCGATTTGCCGGTCCCGCCCGACGACTTTGTTGGCCGAAAGCAGCAAATGGACGCTTTCCGTCAAGCCTTACAGCAAGGCCTGATTGCCGGCAGAACGAGTTCGTTCGCTGTTCTGGGCGAGTGGGGAATTGGGAAAACTAGCCTGTTATTGAAATTTGCGGCCCTCTGCGCTGAACCGGAATTTGCAATGCTCCCAGTTTTTCATTTCAACTCCCAGCGACATTCACAACTACTTGCGCTTGGCCGAGACCCTGCTCGTTATCGCTGCTTGGCTTCACGGAAAGACGCTCGGACATCCCTACTTCATTGCATTCGTGTGCAGACATTTAGCGGAGGTCGAAAGCGAGATTCAGCTCGATAAGCTGGAAACGATTTGGCTCGTGATATTCGACCAACTACGACGGCCTGACATTTCGCAACTGAGCGCCAAGGAACTCGCCCTCATCCATCGGATTCGCGAGTTTAGGCACAGGCGAGTTTCGAGCCAGCCAATTCGCCGGCAAATTCCAAAGAGAGAATACTTTGCACGCCTAGTCGAGAAGCGATTGCTGATCCGCACAAAACGTGGACGCTACAAGCTCTACCACCCGCTGTTCCGCGAGTTTCTGCGACAAACACAATGAACCAGAGGAACTGCAAAACGCGAAAACGTTCGCGCCGTGACGCGGCGGCAAGCTTGCCGCCGCGTCCGGGCGGTTCCTTTCCCTTTGAACCACGACAAGGCGGAATCCATTCCCTTGCCCCTTCCGCCCCTTACCCATTCCCCTTATCCACTCCAATTCCTTTGTCCCTGGAGTGCCGAGAATGTCGAACCGACTTGAGAAATTCGAGAGCTTGCCTCATCCTGCCCCCAATAGTACATTTCAGGTCGCAACGCCGTCTTTCACGGGCGCGAAAGGAACTCGCATCGTGCCAAAAAGACGGTTTCAGAAGGGTACGTTTGTTGAACGAAACGGACACTGGATGGGGATGTGGCGCGTGGACGTGCTGCAGCCGGACGGCACCATCAAACGGGAGCAGCGCAGCAAGATTTTTGTGGGCCTATCCGAACGAGCGGCGCGAGCCGCGTTTCAACCTATCCTGGATTCCGTGAATGCTGCGAACCGAGCGACGCCGCCCGTTCCCAAGCACGCGGCTACGCTCAGCGCTGTAATTCGCGAATGGCGCGAACAGGTAGCGGGCACCTTGAAACCCAGTACCCGGAAAACGGCAGAATCGCACTTGCGACGGCACATCGAACCGATGCTGGGCGATTGCGCCTTGCAAGAACTCACCACCAAGCGGTTGCAATCGTTCGTGACTGTGCTTTCCGCCGCGCATGCTGCGAAGGGGCGAAAGAGGTCGCGTAAAACGATCGAGAACATCCTCCTCACTCTTTCCTCGATTGTTTCCACGGCTCGCGCTTGGGGCTACGCGATTCCCAAGGTCTCCCTATCGGAGTTGCGTTTGCCCCAAGACTCGCCACGGCAGCCTCGCTTCTTTGTGCTGCGTGATCTGCAGCGCATTGTCCGAGCTGCGGACGAGCCGCTCAGTACGATCTGTTTTCTGTTGGCCGTAACCGGAATGCGGATCGGCGAGGTACTCGCGCTCCGAAGGCAAGACTTGGACTTTCATCGCAAGCTGATAAAGGTCCGCTGTTCCACCTACGCTGGGCAAATTGGGACGCCAAAGAGCAAGGCGAGCATTGCAGATTTGCCGATGCCGCCCGCGCTCGAATCGCGTCTCAAGAAATACCTATCGTCGCGCCACTATCGTGAGAACGACCTCGGCTTGTTGTTCGCAAATCGTCGAGGCCGTCCTTATTCTGCGAACAAACTACGCGAGAAGAAGCTGCGACCGCTGCTCACCAGTTTGCGAATACCGTTGGCCGGATTTCATGCGTTTCGCCATGCGGTAGCCAGCGAACTGATTGACAGCGGCGCGCCGATTACGGTGGTGCAAGCACAGTTGCGGCACAGTGACCCGCGCATCACGCTGGGCCTGTACGGGCATGTAATTCCTCAATCCCAGCGCGATGCTTTGGGAAGCTTGGCCGCCCGCGTGGCGAATACAAGGAGAAGAACCGGCCTTCAATTGCTGACTCGGCCTCGAATTGCTGATTCGGCAGCGTAAAAGGGCCGTTTTTATTGGGTTTTGGTAGGGGCGGTGGGGATCGAA
>DASYZA010000219.1:0-3016 GCA_035946775.1 Candidatus Sulfotelmatobacter sp.
ATCCTCCCGCAGTATGACCACGACTTCCTTCACACCCGCGTGCTCCGCCAGCCGTGCCTCGATTTCCCCCAATTCGATTCGAAAACCGCGAATCTTCACCTGATAATCGTTCCGCCCCAGAAATTCGATGTTCCCGTCCGGCAACCATCGGCCCATATCCCCCGTTTGGTACATCCGCGCTTGGGGTTCCGTTACAAACGGATCTGCGATAAATCGCTCTGCGGTCAGCTGGGCTCGCTTCCAATAACCCCGAGTCACCGCAACTCCGCCGATGTAGATCTCTCCAGCCACGCCCACTGGCACTGGTTGCCGGTCCCCATCCAAAATATAGACCCGCGCGTTCGCGATCGGTTTCCCAATGGGTAGACTTCCCGAATCCTCGGGACGAAATTCATACAGCGTGACACCTACAGTAGTCTCCGTAGGTCCATAGCTATTCACGATGCGCCGCGGCGAGCGCATCCATTGACTCACTGACAAGTCAGAGCAAGTTTCCCCTCCGAGAATTAAGAGTCGAATGGTGGGTATATCTCGTTGCAATGTCGAGAGTAGAGTTGGCACGCAGGAAAGCACAGTGACGCGGTATTCCATCAACAGTCGGCAAAGGTCGGGTCCCGCGTGCAACATTTCGGGCGTCGCGACAACGACTGTTGCTCCCGCACAAAGTGTGAGCCAAATTTCTTCTACGGAGGTATCAAACGAGAGTGAAGCACCTTGGTAGACACGATCCTCGGGCTGCATGCTGTAAATGTTACGCTCGGCGTGCATCAGGTTCACAATACTTCGGTGTTCGACCATGACACCTTTAGGGGTACCGGTGGAGCCGGAGGTATAAATCATGCAGGCCAGATTTCGAGAGGTTAGTCCGATGGGCGCAGTGCCCGGGTTGCTCTCCGGATGATTGTTCCATGCCTCTGCCATCATTAGATCCACAATCGGCACCTTTGCATTGATCCCGTCGAATTGGTCACGCAGATGCTCCTGCGTCAAAACCACCTGAGGTTCGCTGTCTTCCAACATGAAACGCAACCGCTCTGCCGGATAGCCGGGATCCAGCGGCATGTAGGCTCCCCCCGCCTTTAACACTGCTAGCAACCCCACAATCATTTCAAACCCGCGATCCACACAGAGCGCCACCCGTGTATCTGACTTCACGCCCAACCCTCGGAGGTAATGCGCCAGTAGATTCGCGCGGCGATTCAACTCTGCATAGCTTAGTGAGGCATCTCCAAACACCACCGCGATAGCCTCCGGTGTCCTCTCTACCTGTTCCTCGAACAACTCGTGGACGCACTTCTCTGCCGGATACTCCTTCGCCGTCGCGTTCCACTTGTAAAGCACCTGGTGTCGTTCGATGTCACTGAGTAGCGACAAAGAGTCCACTTTCTGGCTCGCGTCGACTACCATCGCTTCTAGCGCCCGAATATAATGCGAGATCATTTGCTGGACTGTCGGTTCGTCTAGCCGGCCGGTGTTGTATTCCCAGAGAACAGTCAGGCTATCGGAAGGCGCTTCGGCATCTATGCTGCGCCTAGCGTTACTGCCAGGAATTATCACAATGTCGATGTCTAGCTTAGCGGCACCGTTGCTCAATCCTTCTTGGACCGTGACGTCTAGCCCTGCCATCGCCACGCCATGGAATCGCGAATCGTGGAAGCTGAACATCGTTTGAAAGAGAGGATTGGTACCAACAGAACGGTCTGGCTGAAGAATCTCAACGAGTTTCTCAAACGGATATTCTTGGTTTTCAGATGCTCCAGAGACAACGCCATGAACTCGATTTAACAGCTCACTGATCGTCGGATCCCCCGAAACATCGCAGCGAAGAGCCACGCTATTCACTAACATACCCGCGATTCGTTCGCTATTCGGGTATCGACGATTGGCGAAAGCCGTACCGACAACGATGTCAGTCTGCCCGCTGTAGCGCCTCAGCAATGCGACAAACGAAGTGAGCATTGTGACAAATAGGGTTGTACCTTTTCTGGCGCTGAAGCGCCGCAGCTTCCTACACAAAGCTAGGGGGAGATTGAACCTCACCACTGCGCCTGAACCAAGGTTCTTATTGCCATGCGCGGAAATAAAGGGCAGTTGAAGGCACGGTGGACAGTTGGATAGACGGCCGATCCAGTATTTCATCTGTTCTTCCGCCGAGTGGCCGGTCATCCACGACCGCTCCCAGGACACGAAGTCAGCATACTGAAACTCAGGTCGCGGCAAATCCAAGAATACGTCGGGGGTCTTCGAATGGAGAGCATAGAGTTGAGTTAACTCAGATAATAGTATATTGAAGGAGAATCCATCGTGGATCAGGTGATGCTCGACCTGGATTAGAACATGATGTTTCGGTGACAGCTTAACAAGAGACCATCGAATTAGCGGAAGTTGATGAAGAGAAAACCTTTTTTTGCTGAGGTGATCGATGAGAATCTGCAACCTGGCTTCGCGGCTTTCTTCGGGCAGATCACTCAGGTCGTGAATGGGCAGTGGGGTGTACTGGAAAGGATGTACCCGTTGGACGGGTTCCCCTTCGGTGGCTTCGAAAGTGGTTCGTAGTATTTCGTGCCTTAAAACAAGGTCATTTAGACTTTTGTCGAAAGCGTCGACATGCAAAACCCCCGTTAAGGTTATTGTGGCCACAGTATGGTACGCAGTACTGTAAGGATCAAGATTACACATGAACCACACGCGCCTCTGCGAGTGGGACAGCGGAATTGTCAACGGCCGATCGTCCCACTTTAGATTGGAGGTGCTCAGACGTTCACCATCGGAAATAGCAAGCTGTTGTGCGTACGTCGCGATGGTCGGCGCAGCGTGAAAATCCTTGATCGGGAAATTTATACCAAGCTGAGCACGTAGCTTTGATACAGCTTCCAGGGCCAAGAGCGAGTGTCCGCCCAGTTCAAAAAAGTTATCCGATCGCCCCACTCGCTGCACGCCCAAAAGCTCCGCCCAAATCCCCGCCAGCAACTCCTCTGTCTCACCCTGCGGTGCTTCATACTCCCGCACTACATAT
>DASYZA010000220.1:0-4631 GCA_035946775.1 Candidatus Sulfotelmatobacter sp.
TGAAAAGCGAACTGTTGATCGCTCGGTTTCTCAAAAAAACCGAACGGGTTCTGGCTTGTTTTATCCGATTGTCAAAGAGCAGGAACTTCCTGTCCAGCAGGAAGGAGTACAGACAAACCCCAATACTACAGATGAGCGGAGTATCTGTCAACCACGATGATGCGGCCACAAGAGAGAATTTCGCACAGGGTATTTTGCTATGTACCGGAGCGCCTCAATTCGTTATTGAAGAAAATGAGGCGCCGGTTTTGCAGAGGAAAATTAACCTCTGCGCGCAACTTGCAAATTGTTGGTTACGGAGAAGACGTTCGGCACGGAATTGGCGCGGAGCGTGGCCAGATGGACGTCGGCCTCATTGTCCACGTAACCGACCAGCGTCACATGGCCGTTATTCACGATGATGTGAATCGAGGGATTCACGCCCATCGAGTAGTAGCTTAGCGACGCTTCCGAAAAGATCGCGCGATACTCGGCGCGGCGGATTTGATTGTCAAACGCCGACGGCGGCAACACGGTGATGTGGTCCACGACTTTGGTGACGCCTTCGATCCGTTTTACGGAGCCGAGTGCATCGCTCTTCGTCACTGGCCTGACGACCTGTCCGGTAAGCGTCACTTCGGTTCCATTGATGCTGTACGCGAGGTTGTCGAACACGCCATACCACGGCAGCATGGCGAGGCGGTGATGCACTTCCTTGTTCAAGTAACTGCTGTACTTGGCACTGCTGGCCGTACGGTCCTGCTGCGGCACGGTGCCTGAAGTGGCAAAACCCCCGGGAGCCGCCATCAGCAACGTGGCGGAGGCCAAAGCGGCCATCCCAGCCCATTTCGTAAGTCGATTCGTGAGGTTCATAATCCATCCTCCCGTCTTTGCTGTGATTCCCCAAGTCCGTTGTCTCTAATCTATCTTTCATTACGTTAGATGCAGATTCATGGCGAGGGGACGCCAATGTAACTGCATGTATAAAAGCAACATAGAGCATATTTGCGGTGGTTGAAAAGAACCACTTCTTAGACGGGGAATGGGAAGGATGGTTTGGTTGGGATAACCGGCAAGACGGGATGATTCGGGGTTTGGCGATCCAATGATGAGAGGGGGAATTACTGCGCTAATCCGACGCGACGGAGGAAGGCTTGGAAGCGCGGGTCGGTGCGAAAAGGATCGTACATGGGGTCAACTTTGAGAGCGACGAGAGAATTGGAGCGTTCTGCGAATGCCTCCTGCAAGCAATCGAAGAGTTTTTCCTTGTCGCCCATGCCCGCATAAGCGAGGGCAAGCGCGACGGGAAAATCCACTTGTCCGCGTCGATTCGACTGTTGGAATCTTGCCAACGCGCGCCGAGCCTGTGCCAACCGACCGGCGCGGCCGTACACGTAGGACTCCATGGCCCAGAGTCCGGGCGAACCGTTCATGCGGCGCCATTTCTCAGTGTCGGCCAAGGCCTGTGCGAACCGACCCTTCTGAACGTAGGTCTGAATAAGAAGGCCGTTGGCCCGGGGGAAAGTTGGTTCCATATCAAGGACGGTGTGAAGTTGTTCAATCGCGCGGTCGTACTGCCGGGAGTAATAGAGAATGGCAGCGTGATCGGTGGTTATGATCAGTGACAAAGGATCAAGCTGGCGTGCGCGTTCGCTCTCCGCAAATGCTTCATCGAAGCGCCCTTGCCAGGCAAGGTACTCGGCATACCACTGGTGAGCTGTGGGGTAGTTGGGATTCAACTGGATGGCTCGGCGGAATTCTTTTCCGGCTGTTTGCCAGTCCCAATCGTAATTCTCGGCAATCAGAGCGAGCGCTGTGTGGGCTTCCGCCAAGTTTTCGTCAATTTGCAGGGCACGCAACGCCGCGGCATGCGCCTTGGGGGGAAACTTCCCGCCCGGGTCCAAATTGTAGCTGCTGGTGAGCGCATAGGAGTCAGCCAGGCCAGCATAAGCCAGGGCATAACGGGGATCCTTGGCGATGGCCTGCTGAAAATAGTCAATTGCCTGCTGGAATCCCAGTGGTGTTCTCTCGTTCAGGAAGTAGCGGCCTTTGAGATAGAGGTCATAGGCTTCGTATGAAGTCGGGGAGGTGACAGGGCCACGGGCGGGAACGATGCGTCTGGGGCTGTCGCCGAGAGTGAGCTGTATCTCACCGGCGATTTCTTGCGCGATTTCCTGTTGGAGAGCGAGGATGCTGGTAAGTTCGCGATCATATTCGCGCGACCAGACCGTCCTTTGATCGCTGATTCGAATCAACTGGGCTGTGATGCGCACCTTTTCGGGATCGCGGCGGACGCTGCCTTCGAGGACGTATTGGATTCCCAGATCGCGAGCGATTTGTTGCAGATTTTGATTGTGGCGATAATGCATCACAGACGCGCGCCCGATGACCCCGAGGCGTTGGGGATCGAGTTGTCCGAGTTGGGCGATCATTTCCTCTGTGAGACCATCGCTGAAATAATCCTGAGAAGTGTCTCCTGTAAGGTTTTCGAAAGGAAGGACGGCCAGCATTACGTGGCCTGTGGGCGACCGAAGAGGAATCGGGGAACGCGAGCGCAGAAGATAGGCACCGGTCGAAACGATCAAGACAACAGCGATGGCCGCGAAAATCGGCCAAAAGCGAAGAGCCCAGTTTCGCCGAGTATCGTGCACCGAAATGCTTGTGTCGCCTGAATTTTCGGGAGCGATTTGCGGAGCAGAAATGGGCGCGTTCGCAGGAGGCTCGACGACGTCCACCGGGGCGATGAAGCGATAGCCGACGCGTGGCACGGTTTCGATGAATCGCTGTTCATCGGCGGAATCCCCCAGAGTGCGACGGAGTTTTTTGATTGCGGTGTTTACGCCGTGTTCGAAATCGACGAAGGTGTTCGCAGGCCAGAGCTTCGCTTGCAATTCTTCGCGAGTGACCACCTCACCGGGATGCTCCAGCAACAAGAGCAGGATTTCAAAAGGCTGGCCGTGAAGTTTAATGCGAATTCCGTGCTTGTGGATGCTGTGGGCGCGTGGATTCACTGTAAAGTCACGGAAGTTGAACAGGGGCAGGTCTTTGGCCTGAGGCATTGTCGGTAAACAAAACTCCAAGATTGTGCGGAAGTGTACACTGGCAGGAGACCAGAAGGCAATAGGCTAAATCTAAGTCATGTACAATGAGTGGATTGGAGGGTCACCTTCTAGTTCTCAACAAATCACCCTGCTTCCATTGCCTCTAAGGAGGCTTGGCCGGTAAGGTTGCGCAATTTAGCGGGTGTGCGTTCTGCAAACACACAGAGAGTTTGCCCAGGAGCGGAACAGGTAGCTGATGGATGCTACTTGAATAGTCATGCTTAGCGCGGCTTTTTGAAGTTTCCTATGGAGCCCAGGAGGACGGGGATGTTGAAGAATGTAAGAGCGCGGGTGAGGAGTTTTTTAAGGAGATCCCAAGTGTGGCTGGGAATGGTAACGCTCGTCGGTGCGGCGACGGCCGTGGCTGCGGCGACGATTCCGAACCTTTTCCCATTTCTGGATTCAACGGGAGCGGTCGCTACGTTTACGTCGGCAGGTAAGTTCGACGAGAGCGGGCCATTTTTTCAGAGCCTGGGGACGAACGGGCGGACGTGCGCAAGCTGCCACATTGTAGGGAATGGGATGGGGTTGAGCGCGGCGCACGCGGAACACGTTTATGAGCAAACGAATGGAACGGATCCGCTGTTTTCGGCAGTGGACGGGGCCGTGTGTCCGACGGCGGCGCCGGGGCAGCCGCTGAATTTCAGTTTGCTGCGGAACAACGGATTGATTCGGATTGGACTCCAGCTGCCGGCGAGTTTGCAATTCACGATTACGGCGGTGCACGATCCCTATGGATGCGCGCTGGTCACCGATCCAGTGAGCGGAGTGCGAACGGTCTCGGTGTACCGAAGGCCGTTGCCCTCGACCAATCTGGGATTTTTGAGCTCGGTGATGTTCGACGGACGGGAGAACATTGTACCGCTGAATAGCCCGGCGACGTTTTCGGCGAACTTGATAACGGATTTGAAGCATCAGTCGGTCGACGCAACCACAGGCCACGCGCAAGCGCCGCTTCCGGGGCCTTCGGACGCGGTACAGACGCAGATCGTCAATTTCGAGCTGGCGCTGAATTCCGCGCAGGCGTTTGATTTCGAGGCCGGCGATTTGACGGATGATGAGGCGAACGGCGGCGCGCGCTTCTTGTCGACAGTGTCATTCTTCCCGGGGATCAACGATTCGCTGGGGCCGCCGGCACAGTTCACTCCGAACGCGTTCACGATTTACGCGAAATGGCGGTACTCGGGAAATGCGCAGCGGCGTTCGATCGCGCGGGGCGAGCAGATTTTCAACACGCACGCTCTGACAATCACGAGCGTGCGAGGGCTTAATGACGCACTCAACGTAGCGGCAATTCCCGGAACGTGCACAACATGTCACGATACGCCAAACGTCGGGAATCATTCGCTTCCGGTGCCGCTGGAAATTGGCACGAGCCGCACTGTGAACTACGAAACAGATTCGACGATTCAGGCGGCGGTGAGCCAACTGTCAATGCCGGATCTGCCCGTGTTCGAGATCGTATGCAATCAGGGACCATACGCCGGACAAGTTACCTACACTTCTGATCCCGGCAAGGCTTTGCTGAGCGGGTCGTGCGCCGACGTCGGG
>DASYZA010000221.1:0-3349 GCA_035946775.1 Candidatus Sulfotelmatobacter sp.
GTGCGCGACTTCTCCGAAGGCGTAGGCGGATGAAGTTGAAATCGTAACCGCAGCGACCATTCCTGCTTCAAACATTCCCAAGGCAAAAAGAGCCGCGCCCCACTGTCCGACGAATGGCTTCAGGGCCTGCGCGAATTCAGCGGCCTCGAAGTTCGCGGTCGACATGCCGTGGGCAAACAGCGGTGCGGCGGCCACGATTGTGGCGAGGGCAGCCAAGGCGGCCAATGCGGCTCCGAGCACTGTATCGACGCGGCCGTAACGAATGTCGTGCGTGGTTAGACCCTTGTCGGCAATGGCGCTCTGCTGGAAAAAGAGCATCCAGGGAGTAACCGTCGCTCCGATGTCGGCGAGGAGAATCAAAACGGTTTGCTGGTTGATGCCTCCGGGAAGTGGCTTCCAAGTGAACAACGCGGAACCGATCGCGTGCCAGTGAGGATGGCTCAGCAAAGCAACAGGCACGAATACCAGGTTGAATACGGCAGCGAAGAGCGTGACGCGCTCCCACGTCCAATAGCGGTGCGCCATGAGGGCGGCGAACAGAATGAGCCATGCGGCCAAAACGGAGACGAAGGGAGGAATGCCGAAGAATCCCAGGCCAGCCCGGATCGCGATGAACTCTGTGACCAGGGTGAGAAAGTTGCCGATCATCAGGTCGATCATCGAGAACCATCCCCAGAATGGACCGAAGCGGTCGAAGATGAGTTCGGCATGGCCGCGGTGCGTGGCTGCGCCGAGACGAACGGTCATTTCCTGAACGACGCAAGCCATAAGGAAGGTGAGGACAACGAAGGGGAGGAAAAAACCAATGCCGTAGCGGGCGCCGGTGGCGGCATACGAGAGCATGCTCGGGCCGTCGTTTTCGCCAAGCATGACCAAAATGCCAGGGCCGATCAGGAGCCAGAGCAGGCGTGTGCGAGACCAGAATCCGCGCTTGGCGCGCATTTCCCAGACGCGCTCGCGATCATGGGCGCGGTCGATATCTTCGTGGGTGATTTCGACACCGCTGTCGGTCGTGAGGTGTCCGTTGAAGACGTTATGCAGGAATCCCCGAAGCGGTTTCGTGTGTGGAGTCGAATCACTCATGCAGTAAAACTCAGCGTCGCCGGGGGAACGACGGGATCAAGCAGTTAGCGTAAGTATATAGCAGGAAGTAAACCATAGTTAACTAGTTTTTTTAGAGAGTCAGATCCGGCACGCTGCCGTCAGGCCGCGGCACCTTGCCGGCCCGGCCTAAGCCAGGCCTTCCCCAAACCAGTTATGAGGTGGTTCCAGCGGTTCTTGTAGATCTCGCTGAGAGAGTTGCGAACACGGGTCCCTCCACTCCGCGTGCCGTTCCGTTTGGAGAGGCACGCTCCGGTCGGGATGACAATGCGTTAAGAAACTCCCTAGATGTGAATCCAGTTTAGAAGGATCAGGGCGAGGGTCGCGATGCCGACGATGATCCAGAGGGTGAGTCCTTGCAGGAGGGGACGAACGCCGACCTTTTTCAGAGTTTGCTTGCTCAGGCCGGTTCCGATCAGGAAGAGGGTGACGGTCAATCCGATTTTGCCTAGCCGGCTCAGCGTGGAAAAAGCCGGATTAAACGCCGGAAGAACCGTGTTCAAAAGAGCGGCGAGGCAGAAGAGCAAGATGAACCAGGGCCACTGAATGCGAGCCTTGCTCTTGAGCGTGGCGGCAGTTGCGACGGACAAGGGTACGATCCAGAGAGCGCGGGCAAGCTTCACAGTTGTGCCAACGGCGAGAGCGATGGCTCCGTACTTGGCGGTTGCTCCTACGACCGAACTGGTGTCGTGGATGGCGAGGGCGGACCAGAGCCCGAACTGCGACTGGGTCATGTGGAGCGCCAAACCGATCACAGGGAAAAGAAACAGGGCGACGGAGTTGAGGATGAAAACTGCACCCAGGGAGACGGCCATTTCTTCCTCGTTTGCGTCTGCAATAGGTCCGACCGCCGCGATTGCACTGCCTCCGCAGATGGCGGTTCCGGCCGCGATGAGGAACGAGGCTTTTTTGTCGACACGGATGAGATAGCCGAGAGAGATCCCGAGAAGCATGACGACGGTGATGCTGATAGCTGTATAGACAAAGCCGGAGCGGCCGGCGTGGACGACTTGATGAAGATTCATGCCAAAGCCGAGCCCGACGACGGAGGCCTGAAGGAGGAATTTCGAGAGCTGCTTGCTCTCGACGTGATAGGGATGGGAGAGGGCGAGGCCGTAGATCAGGCCTCCGAGAAGCGCGAACGGTGGAGAGACGATGCCGCTCGCGGCAAGGATCAAGCCCACGAAGAACACTTTCTTGTTCATCCGGAAAGTGTGACGTGAAGCGGAAAGCGCGTCCAAGCAGGAATTTCAATTGGTGATAAGTTTTTCTTATCGCGCATTTGAGCGCGGTGAATCAACACTGAAGTCAAAATCCCCACCCTAAACTCGCAAAAGACGCGAGTTTAGGATGGGGCACCCAGGATCCATTGTTTGGGAATAGTTATTGATGTGCGGCGATTGGACTTGCTGGAGAGGAGTTTGCCGCGGGTGAGGGCGAAAAGGCGGAAGGCTTCGGGCGGGCCGGTCAGTTCCGGGCCGGTGCGGGTGACGAGCGAGAAATGGCGCGAGATGGAGAGGCCGTGGATCGAGACTACTTTGATGGCGCCGAGTTCGAGTTCTTTCACGACGGCAAGACGGGAGACGAAGCCGATACCAAGTCCGGCCTCAACGGCGGATTTGATGGATTCGGTGGAATCGAGGTTCATCACGTTTTTGAACGATTTGAGTTTGAATCCGGCTTTGGCAAGAGCAGATTCAACTACCCGGCGCGAGCCGGAGCCTTGTTCGCGCATAAGCAGCGTGGAGTTCAGGAATTGCGGTGCAGAGAGATGAATGGGCGCGAAATTCGCGGGCGCAATGGGAACGAGTTCATCCCGCATGAATGGTTGTGTATGGATGCCGCGATGGCGGGCCGGGCCTTCGATGAGTCCGATGGAAACCTTGCCTTCAACCAGCGCGTGCACGACCTGTTCGGTGTTTCCGCTCTGGAGCGAGAGTTGGACGCGTGGATGCTCGTTGAGAAAGGCTCCAATCAGCCGCGGAAGAACGTACTGAGCGATGGTGGTGGAAACCCCGAGAGCGAGTTCGCCGGCGAATTGTCCATCTGTCGACCCGAGACTTCGCTCCGCTTCGGCTGCGAGTTTGGCCATCTTGTCGGCATAACGAAGAAGCGTCGCACCCTGGGAGGTCAGAGAGACGCGGTTGTTGGAGCGATCGAAGAGACGGGCGCCGAGATCGTTTTCGAGGGCCTTGATCTGGAGCGTGACGGCGGGTTGCGTGAGGAACAAGTGCTCGGCGGCTTTGCG
>DASYZA010000222.1:0-5279 GCA_035946775.1 Candidatus Sulfotelmatobacter sp.
CCCTCGCGCAAGAACTCGACAATGGCGATCCGGGTGGGATTTGCGAGTCCCTGGAAGATCTGACTCTTGAACTGTCGTAAGGCGTCACTCATTAGTGAGAATTAGTATATTCGAAATTATGAATATGATCAAACAAAAAAAACAAGCTGAAGGAGGAAGCACTTGAACAGTGCGCCTACTTTGCGATTGACCCTATACTTAGGTACAGGGTTGAAGATTTCTTATGCGAATTGGGGAATTAGCGGCGAAGGCGGGGATCAACATTCAGGCAGCAACCACAAAGCGGTAGCGCTGGCGCGTTTGTTCGAGAATCGAAAGAAGGGCTCCGCGGCGTGCTCAAGAGTGGCAATCGCCGATAATAGGAACAGGTGATAAAGTGCAGGTGACGCGCGCCGTACGTACGATGCAGGCCGCTGGGCATGAAAATCTCATGATATCGGCAGCATCGTACTCGCCCTCGCAAAAAAGCGAGGACGGGGCACCATCAGTTTCAAAACGGGAAACAGAAAACAAAATCGAAAGGGCGGTCCACCCGCCCAATCCAGCACTTACAGCTTAGCGTCGGCAGTTGAAGAGGCAACGCCATACATGCAGGTGGGGTACGCTACCGGCAGCGCTTTGTACAATGCTGGTTCCGCAGCGTACAACGGAGAATGCCAGTGAGCGAATTGACCTTCGGAAAGCTCGTTCTCCGATTGTTTCTGTATGTCGGGATAGCGGTGGTCGTCTTAGGAGCCTTTGCTGTAGTCATTGTGCTAGGTAAAGGCGCGAAGGTTTCAGGGGACTGGATAGCACTTGCCGTATACACTGTCGGTCTTTTCTGGGTCGTCATAAGACAATCAAGGCAGTATTGGCAACATTCAAGCTTCTAGCTGGCAATTACAGGTCTTCTAATCGTTCACTTATTGGGATCTATTGAGGTTCTGAGGGCTTACCCTCAGTGGCGCGGAATCTGGTTCTGGCCAATTATGATAGCTGAGGGTGGATTGTTCGGGGCGATCTTCTATCTGCTGCTCGGGAGTGACAAGAGTTAATGGCCGGGAACCAACTCGACATTCCTTGGAGAGGTTCGGGGTACGGGTGGCGTGGGCTTTTGACTTTGGGGCTGGCCCAAGCTTACTCCGAATGAATCTCGACCAAAGCGCTGCCGCAGACTTCGCGTTGTTCGGAGGTTGGGCATAACCGCCGCGTCGTATCATAAGACTTTCCTCAACCGCATCTCTACTTTCCGGAGTTCCACTTCTTTGTGTTTTGGCTCACTGACATTCTCCCTCAAATCAATTAGCCATTCTGCGGGAGCCATCATCATGAAACTTGTTCCGCAGTGGGTTCTGTGTCTTGCCGTTATTCTTATTCCGTTCTCAAGTCTGGCTCAGAATGCGCCAATGTTTCGCGGGAGTCTTGAGCATACCGGCGTCTACAACGGCGCGGGAGTTTCCAAGCTGAACGGGGTTAAGTGGAAATTCCATACAGGCGGCCGCGTGATTTCGTCGCCTGCGGTTATGAAGGGCGTTGCTTATGTCGGCAGCACCGATAGCTTTCTATATGCGGTCGACGTGGCATCGGGCATGTTGAAGTGGAAATTCGAGACTGGGAGTTGGGTAGTTTCATCGCCGGCGGTCGATGGGAACACCGTCTATTTCGGCAGCACGGATGGGAATTTGTATGCGGTGCGCTGAACTCTGCGCATTTTGGCGAAAAAGCGAACGCCCCATCTTGCCTCAAAAGTCCGAGACCATGATGGGGCGCGCGTGTTCTGCTTGCTAGTTGATGGTGAAGTTGAGGGTTGCGGATTTGCCTCCGCCGGGAGCGGGATTGGTGGCTACGACTTTGGCCGTTCCCGCGCTGGCGATGGAGCTAGCCGGCACGTAGACCGTCAGCTGAGTTGGGCTGACGTAGGCGGTTGCCAACGAGGTCCCGTTCCATGTCACAGAGGTGGACGGAACGAATCCCGATCCTGTGAGTGTGAGCGGGAAATTTCCGCCGCCGTGAGTTGCGCTTGATGGCGCGAGAGACTGCGCTACCGGCACCGGATTCGTGCCAGAACTCGGAGCGACCAGAGAAGTGCTCTGGAGGATCACCGTTTGCGCACTTGTATTTCCGCAGCAACCGGTTTGAAGAGTGAACGCCAGCCCATTGTTCCCCCATGAGATGAAGGTCGGCATGGTGTTGCCGCTGAGCTGCGAAAGGTTTGCGATGGCGATCGGTGTGAACTTCGCGAGGTCATAGGAAGTGATGGCCAGCGCGTTCGGAGAAAAAGGAGTCTGTCCCAAGGCAAAGACGCGATCGACGGCGGAGTTAGGGACGACTTGGATGCCATAGGAGCAGCAGGAATTGCCCATGTCATAGGTGCCTACGAGCAATCCAGTTGTTGGATTCAGCACCTGACCGTCGTTGCCGTAGATCAGTCCTGCGGAATAGGCAATTTCGGAGCCCTGAATCAAGCCATTCCATTGTTGGCCCAGCGTGCCACCGTTCGAATCAACATTGACCTGGCTCACCGTTCCGCTGTAGTAGCCGTAGAGCGTGCCGGAACTGACAAAAGCAAGGCTGCTCATCGAAGGATAAGTAATGTTGTCGGGAAGCTGGGTCGAGTCTTTGTAGAAGTAAAGTCCGTTCGGGTAGCAACAGCCGCTCTCCACAGAAACAGCAAAGGTGTGAGGATCGGAAGGCGAGACTTGCAGAGCGCCCGCGATGTTCGGTCCGTTGTAACCGTCACCGAGGCTGATGTCGATGTCGGGAGTAAAACCGGGCAGGATCAGGCGCTGCACAGAGCCATTGCCGTTCAGAGAAGCATAAAGATAACTCGAGTTGTTGGAGAGAGCGAGGTAATACGGTTCGCTGCCGGCGAAGTAGTATCCGGTAATCGCTCCGGTGTTGGGATTGATGACGGCGATCGTGTTGCCTTTCGATCCGTAGCTGCTGGGCAGGGACGCGTAGATCCGCTGGGCATAAGGATCCCAGACCAGATCGTTGGCAGGGAGATCCAGGACGATCGACTTATACGGATAGGTAACATTGAAATTCATCGAAGGCGAGACTCCACCTGGCGGGGGATTCACGACACTTAACTGAGCAATGCTGGCGGAGGAGATCTCAGCCTTGCTCGGCGTGAATTGCAGCTCACCCGTGTTGACGTAAGTTGTCGGCACGGACTTGCCGTTCCATTGGACTTTTGCCGTGGACATGAAGTTATAACCGTAAACTGTTACGACTGTCGGCGCACTGCCTGCAAGGACCGAAGTAGGCGTGATGCTATTGATGGACGGGTCGAGCGAGATGACGTAGAAGTACAGCGTTGTAGAGTATCCGCCGCCGGGAGCTGGGTTGTACACAGTCACGTAGTCCGTGCCGGTGTAGCTCAAATCTGAAGAAGGGATGACCGCGGTCAGCTTCGTGGAACTGACGTAGGTGGTGGGGAGGGCAACGTTATTCCAGTTGATCGAAGACGTGTTAACGAAGCCAGAGCCGATCGCAGTGAGTGTGAAGCCGGCACTGTTCACATAAGCCGTGGCGGGAGAGATGGAAGTCAGGACAGGAATAGGATTGTTCGGCGTGTTGACTGCATTGCGGGTTGAGTTCGGATTCGACGAGGTCCGGGCGGAGTTCGTGGAATCAGAAGGATTGGCAGCGGATGGGACGACGGACGCTTGTGCCAGGCTTAACGCAAACAGGCACACCAAGGCTGGGACGACGAAACGGCGACGGCAAAACATATGGTGGTACTCCCCAGAAGTGAATTCCCCCTCAGACACAACAAAAAACAGGCGGGAATTGTATCGGAAGGCGGGGAGTTCGTCTGCTGTGCAGGTTTTTGCGAAGTCTGGGGTAATATCTTTCTGTATTAACTGAATAAACCGATATATCTGGTTTAAGGGAAGCGCTTTAGGGCAGAAGTGTTTGCATGTAGCGCAGCTTCTCGATTCGCTTCCTTGTCGTCCAAACGTTGAACTCATAGAAGCGCGCCTGCCAGAAGGCGCGCCGGGGTTGTCCTCCAAATAGTTCGCGTTGACAGCGTCTGCTCCAGAATAGACAGAAAAATGTCGCGGCTTCGCGGCGACCTCAAGAGTGGCAATCGCCGATAACAGGAACAGGTGATAAAGTGCAGGTGATGAGCGCCGTACGTACGGTGCAGACCGCTGGGCATGAAAATCTCATGATATCCGCAGCATCGTACCCGCCCTCGCAAAATACGCGAGGACGGGGCACCCACAGTTTCGAAACGGGAAACAGAAAAATAGGATTCGAAAGGGCGGGCCACCCGTCCCGCTAGGGGCGATGAGCGAAGTAATGGACAATGTTGGCGGTGCCGCGAACGCGGGGGTGCAAATCACGGCGAGTAGTAGCCTCGTGCCAACCCAAGTTACTCTTGGGGGAAGTGTATGGGATGTAAATGGCTCCCTCGGTCCGCTAGGATTTGATGTTCAGTCTGATAGTGCCAGTCTGCAGGTCGGTTATGGAGTAGGTGCACGGGCCGGTGGCGGAATCGGTGCCTCCCCTTCCATATCAATTCCGATTTGCAAGTAGTATGGCCCAAACCAAGGAAATGAAGGATGTTCGACAAGCCCAAGCACTTCGATCAGCAGGCATCTCGGACCACGCGTTTCATGCGCAAGAAAACCGTGAGAGTCTTGTGGTACGTGATGCTCCTCCTAATTGCCGCGCTTCAGCTAATCATGTTCCTGCGATCAAGACGGCAGAACCTACCGCTCTTTCACTCCACACTCGAGATGGTTTTAGTCGTGGCTTTGCTGGCAGTCGCGCTTCTGGGCGTCTTGGTGAAAGGCGGACAAAACCGCCGGAGGTGAGATCCTCGGGTGGAAAGCCTCACCCAACGAGCAACAAACGAAATCTCTCGCCTGTCAGCGGGGAGGTTCAGGGACAGAGGTTCAGGGACAGAGGTTCGGGGACAGACGGAACTGACCCCATTTCTCAGGTGACGGAGAGGGAGCGCAACGCCCTGAAAAGTTAGCGAACGCTTCGTTTGTCATGCTCCGGGTCGGGACGGTGAGCGTTACTGATCGGACGAGATCAGATCGTTGAGCAGTTTTGTGTTTTTCTCGAGGGCGTGCTGGAGGATGTCGGCTTGCTGCCTGGCTGTGGGCCAGTCTTTCTTTTCTACGGCTTCGGTTAGGCCCGGGAGTTCGAGGTGGGCGTAGGTGTAGCGGGCGCCGTAGAGGATGTGCTTGAACCAGGGGCGTCCGGGGATGCCGTCGGGGTTGAGCCAGTTGCGTTCGACCTGCATCATGCCGCGATTGAGCTGGTCGGCTAGTTTCGGG
>DASYZA010000223.1:0-9991 GCA_035946775.1 Candidatus Sulfotelmatobacter sp.
CAACCGGGCGATTGGGTGTTTGCCAGTCCACACAAGAAGGGCAGACAACCGTATTGGCCGGGGTCGCTTTTTCGCGCCCATCTAAAGCCGGCGCTCGAAGCGGCAGCGATTCCGGGCAACGTGGGGTGGCATACGCTGCGACACACGTTCGGCACTCTGATGAAGGCGAATGGCGAAGATATCAAGACGATTCAGGAGTTGTTGCGCCATTCGAACTACAAAGTGACGGCGGATACCTATACTCAGGCAGTCACTTCAACCAAGCGTGCTGCACAGACGAAGTTGGTGAAAATGATTCTGCTGCCGAGATAAGAACTGGCGGGAGAACATGCTTTCAAGAAGTGACTTTCTGTTATCGAACCCTTTCAAACCCACGGCGAAATGGCCCGACTCCCATAAATCTTTTGTTTTGTTGGCGTCCCCGACGGGATTTGAACCCGTGTTACCGCCGTGAAAGTCGTCCTAGAGTTCGTAACTGATTGAAATTAAACGGTACGGATAGCGCTCTAGGGCCCTTATCGGACTGTGAAGACGGGTTATCGGACTGTTAACGGACTGTGATGGCCAGGTGCTAAGGAGCCTGAAAATCATGGACTCGACCCTTCTTTGCATGCTGGATTCGATCCCGCAGAAACCGCCTCGCTCCAAACTCGAAACCCACCGCGAACTGATCCGCCAACTACGGCGCAAGGGTTGCACGTACCGCGACATCGTGCACATCCTCCACGAGCGGGTCGGACTTGAAGTGGCAGTCAGCACGATTCACTCTTTCGTGAAGGTTCGCGCCAAACACCGAAAACAAACGCAGTATGAACTTCCGCCGCTCGAATCCGAGTCGAAGCCGATCTCGCTCAGCTCCGACGATGTAGCTTTCCGAATTGCTGCACTGAGGGCAAAGCCAATTGAGCAGAAGGCGAAACCAAAGCACTTTCACTTCGAAGAGACCGAACCGTTGAAGCTCGTTACCCAGGGAGGATCGCGATGAAAACCGAAAACAGAAACAAACGCGTCGTTTTCACCATGGGCGGCAAAGGCGGAGTCGGCAAGACTGGATTAATGGTCGCATTGGCGGAGTGGTTCGATGCGCACGAGATCCCGTTTACGCTGCTCGACCTCGATACCGAGAACAAAGCTCGCGGATCGCTGAGGCACTTCTTCAATGGATCGGTGACCAAGGTAAACATCCACACACCAGCTGGCCTCGATACCTTCATCGACCATCTTGAATCTGGCGCTTCGATTGTCCTTGCTGACATGGGAGCGGGCTCTGGCCAGGTGGCAAGCGATTGGTTCGACGCCATGTACGAGGACATTTCCGCCACAGGCGCGCGGTTCACTGCTGTCGGCGTTATCACGCCAGACCCGGCCAGTGTCGAAAGCGTGCTGGCGTGGGCAAACCGCCTGCAGGATCGTGTCCAGTACATTGTCGTCCAGAATGCGACAGGCCCACAGGCAAACTTCAGCTACTGGGATTCGGCCGAGCAGGCGATTCGATTTCGGGAATCGCTGTCACCAACAGTGGTTCGGATGGAATTTCGTTTGGCAGAGTTGGAGAACCCCGCGCGGCAGTACGGAGTACGACTCGGGCAGGTTGCCTCGCGGCAGAACTCAGTCGATGAACTGAAGCGTGCCTCGATCGTCATGCGCGCGGAAAGCTACCGCCGGCGTCTCTTTTCCGAATTTGACCGGGCAAAGGAGATGTTCCTGCCATGAATGATCAGGAAATTCTGGTAACCGTCGAAACGGAGAGCGAACCACAGACCCTTTTCGATGAACTGGCAGGTCTTGTGCCGAAGGAGCGCCAGGCAGAGTACTACAGAGTCATCGCGCACACGCGCACCCTCAGCCCAAACGATGAAATGCTCCGGATACTCGAAGCAATGGGCGTCCTCGCGCTCCTCACGCGAGAGACGCCCACAGCAATAGTCGCGGAGCGCAAGCTGTTCCAAGAGATTCTGGAAACGTCGGCGTCGCAAGCCATTGCAGTCGAGAAACGAATGGAAGCATACACAACGCGACTCGAATCGCGCCTTGCTCAATTGCCGAAGGAATTAGAAACAGGCTTGGACCCACTGAGAATTGCAAAGCTGTTGGCCGAAAGTCTGCGGCAGTCATTTCAGAGATCAGGCCTACCAGCTACCTGCTCAGCTCTTTCGCAATCCTGCGCTGAATTGAACTCCGTTCAGAAGCAATTGCTGAACGTGCTCCGTGAAGTGGCGCACCCTGACATCGGAGTAGTTGCTAGAACCAGAAGTGCCAATGACTCACTCCTGCAGAGCATGACGATCCGTGCTCAGAGGATGGAGGACTTCCTCGTCAGGTTGGAAAAACAGATCTGGGCAATATGGCTGCCCGTTGTGGCGAGTGCTGCATTGGCGCTGGGGTTCTTCTTGGGAACGTGGTTTGCCGGTGCATTCAAATAGCGTCGGCAACGCCAGCTACCCTTACGTCGCACTAGTCGCCCAATACAGGGAGTCGGGGCTGCAACGTTCCAACAACGTGTTTGATCTGATCTCGGTCTTGAACGGTGTTGTGATTTTGTCACGAAGTGAAGATCTTACTTTCGGATTGCCGACCAGGACTAAGCCGCTGGCGCGGCGGACGCTACCGCGTGGTGAGCCCGGACATTTCCGGCACGGCTGACGTAGTTTGGGTCACGGAGAAAGGAGACTCCTGTGACCCGTTTACGCAAGATGATGCTGGAGGAACTCCAGCGCCGCAACTATTCTGCCATCACCACGCGCAACTACCTGCGGGTGGTGACTGACTTCGCCAAGCATTTCGGCAAGTCGCCCGACAAACTCGGCCTCAACGAACTTCGAACCTACCAAGCCTATCTGCTGCGAGAACGGAAGCTGACCCCCGGGACGGTGATCAACCAGGTTGCGGCACTGCGCTTCTTTTTCGTCAAGACGCTCAAGCGTCATCAGTTCCGCGATTTCTTGCCTTATCCACAGGACGGGCGTCGACTACCAACGGTGTTGAGCCGGGAGGAAGTATCGCGTCTGATCAACGCCGCCGGAACCTTGTTTCGACGGACGTTGCTGATGACGCTCTATGGCACCGGCATGCGACGCTCCGAACTGGCCCATCTAAAGGTCGGCGACATTGACAGCCAGCGGATGATCATCCGTGTGGTCGCAGGCAAGCGTAGCAAGGATCGCGATTTGCCTCTGAGTCCGGCCTTACTCGAAACCCTGCGAGAGTACTGGCGCTGGCGTAAGCCGAAACTCTACATGTTTCCGGCACGCACCCTTCGCCGCCAGCTCGATCAGCCGATTTCCGACAAGACTGTCTGGATCGCATGTAGCGACGCTGCGCGTCGGGCAGGCATCAAGAAGCATGTTACGCCGCATACGCTGCGTCACAGTTGGGCCACCCACTTGTTGGAAGCCGGAACCGATTTGCGCACGATCCAGGTTCTGCTCGGGCATGGCGATCTGGAGACCACCGCTCAGTATTTGCACCTGTCGCAGCGGCACTTGCAGTCGGTTGTCAACCCGCTGGATGGCCTCGCTCTGTCCAGCAGCGAGAACATCAGCCGACGCTTTAGACGAAAAGATAACGAATGACTCGGCCCACCCTTGAGGTGGCCGACATTCTGCGTGCGCATGGTAATCGCTTCCTGGAGCGGTATCGATCAAGCTTTGGCTTTCAGCAGCTCAAGGCCTTTCGTGCCATTCAGCGCTGTCGCACTGCTGCCCTGGGCGGGCATCGCGATGCTTGCCCGAGCTGCGGTTATCAGGCCATCTCCTACAACTCGTGTCGCAATCGGCACTGTCCTAAGTGTCAGGCGCAAGCGCGTGAGCGCTGGCTGGCGGCTCGGGAAGCAGAACTTCTCGACACCAGCTACTTCCATGTCGTCTTCACCGTACCTCACGAACTGAACGTCCTGGCTTTGGAGAACCCGCGTTTGTTTTACGATCTGTTGTTCACTGCCGCTGCGCAAACTTTGCTGCAAATCGCATCCGATCCGAAACACTTGGGAGCTGAGATCGGGGTGATCGCGATCCTGCACACCTGGGGACAGAACTTGCTCCTGCATCCCCACATTCACTGTGTCATTCCCGCCGGCGGGCTCTCGCCGAACCATCTTCGATGGATCCGCCCGCGCTATCCTTTTTTCTTACCCGTCAGAGTTCTGAGTCGCGTCTTTCGTGGCAAGTTCCTCGCTGGCCTCAAACGCCTCCGCCGCAGCAAGAAGCTACAGTGTGCGGGTCCGAGTGCGCCGCTCGCCGAGCCACGACAGTTCGCGAAACTGCTCCGCTCACTCCATCGCCACGACTGGGTGGTCTACGCCAAGCCTGCCTTCGGCGGCCCTGTGCAGGTGTTGCGTTATCTGGGTCGCTACACGCATCGTGTGGCCATTTCCAACCACCGCTTGTTGGCCTGCGATCAAGAACGCGTCACTTTTCGCTGGAAGGATTATGCCCATGGCGGCAAGCAAGGCCAGATGACACTGACAGCAACCGAGTTTTTGCGCCGCTTCTTTCTTCACGTGCTGCCCAAAGGCTTTGTCCGCATCCGTCACTTCGGCTTCCTGGCGAATCGCTTTCGGGCTTCCCGCCTGGCATTGAGTCGACAACTGCTGGCTTCGAGCAGCGCAGCAGACCAGCGCGGTGGAAGCTACAACGTGCGCTCCGACAATGGTTCTCTGTGGCACTGCCCACGCTGTGGTGTATCGATGATCGTGATTCAGAGATTTACTGCTGAGGAGTTTTCAGCATGCACGTACTTCGATTCTTCCTAACTCCAACCTCAGTGGCGGACCTTGCATGTGCCGAGGCACGATGTCGCATTCGTGTGCTCATTGAGCGTCGCCGACCTCTCTCCCGATCTCGCGCCCACAATCTTGCGGCTCTTTGCAGCACCGCACGCAGTGCTAATCCGACTTCCTCTCACCCACTCACAAAGCACTCGCGACACAAACTGCCGTTCAAATCCCATAGCGCACCGCGTCCGCCGCAAACGCCAGCGGCTTCCTCCTAGTCTCCTTATCGAAAACGCCTCGGCTCGACTTTTTCTTCGAACTCGAAGTGTCCGGCCGAGGCGTTTCCGATCAAGGCTAGCGACTAACCGGGAGTTTGCGGCTTGCGCATTGCGGTCTTGGCCGGATTTCCGCCCTGTTTACTTGATTTTCGCCGAAACTGAACATGACGCGCTGGCTGGCTCCGAGGGCCGCGAGATGTCGGAATGGAGTTCTCGGTCGTCCTCCCTCCATCCGACGATCCCTCTGCCCTCAGTCAGCGAGCCGAGGTATCAGTGTTTGCAGAACCGCCTTTTTCCAATGCTGCCGGTGGCGATTATTCCCTGGCTTCCACCCGCACTGGTCACTACGGTGTCGATCTCCGAGCCACTTTCCACCACGACGAAGTTTGCGCTGACGGGCGGCCGGCCGTCAGTGAAGTTGATTGTGAAGGTGCCAGTGCAATCGGAGTTCACCGTGTAAGTACCCGTTGCCGGGGTGTGGGTGAAATCGGCGACGACCTCGCCGTTAACCGTGACCGTGTCGATCTGGGTGAGTCCACCCTTGCCATCAAACTCAGTCATCGCTACTCCCACTTGCGGGCCGGTGGGCCCTTGGCCTCCCAATTTGTTGCCCTGGATGGTGAATCCGTAGTTGCCGGCGATGAATCTGTTGTTGCAGGCAGCAAGAGGTTCACTCTGCGCGTATCCTGACCCCAACGTCCCCAGCACTAGCAGAGCTAACGCCACCACATTTGCAAACAGCTTCTTGTTCATAAACCCTCCTGGTTGAGTCTTGTCTTCCTCAGCGCGTCGCTTCTTCATGGCGAAGCAACCTGCTGAAGCGTGTGTACTCCTAACCGCGCCGCCCGAACCCAGTCAATTGATCCGGCCTAAAGCCTCCCTGACTTGCTAAGGCAAGGTTGCCGAAGGAGTTATCACGTTCCCTGAACTAAGTTCTGGGGGTAGAATCAAGTTCCTTGGGTGGAGGTTAATGGAAACGCCCGTCAGTTCGCGCCGCCGCGTTCGTACTGGACTGTTCGAAATTGACTTCGGCTCCGGCGAAATCCACAAAGACGGACGAAAAGTGCAACTGCAGGAGCAGCCCTTTCGAGTTCTGGCGATCCTGCTGGAGTGTCCGGGGGAAGTGGTCACCCGTGAGCAGTTGCAGGAAAGGCTGTGGTCGGCCGACACGTATGTGGGATTCGATGAGGGGCTGAACACGGCCATCCGGAAACTGCGGGTCGCCTTCGGCGACTCCGCGGAGAACCCACGATTCATCGAGACCGTTTCCCGTCGGGGGTATCGCTTCATAGCGCCGGTCGAGACGGAACAGATCCGTTCGCCTTCTCCTCCTACAACAGACGTTGGTGCGAAGCCACGGCCCATTTCTCTCAAAACCTATTGGATGGGGCTCGCCATCGTTGTCTTCGCCGTCTTCGCACTGACGTTTTTCTTACGAACCGCGGTAAACCGCAAACCACCCCTTGGCAAGATCATGCTGGTCGTTCTTCCCCTGGAAAACTTCACCGGCGACTCCCAACAGGACTATTTGGCGGACGGAATCACGGAGGAAATCATTGCCCAATTGGGGAGCCTTGACCCGCAACATCTCGGGGTGATCGCTCGCACGTCGGCTATGCGATACAAACACACACAGAAGAGCGCTGCTCAAATCTCTCGCGAGGTCGGCGCCAATTACTTGCTCGAAGGGAGCATCCGTCACTCCGGGGACCGAATCCGCGTAACCGCGCAACTGATTCAGTCGTCCGACCAGTCGCACCTCTGGGCCGACAGCTACGATCGGGAACTCAGTGATGTTCTGAAGATTGAGAGCGATATTGCCGGTTCAGTGGCGAGTGAAATCCGGCTCACGCTTTCGCAGCAGATCCATCAACGCCTGGCTGCTGCGGGCCGAACGAATGTCGAGGCCCACGACGCATATCTGCGAGGCCTGCAAGGCTGGAACCTGCGAACACGCGATGGATTCCAACAGGCAATCACGAACTTCACCCGAGCCACAGAATTAGATCCCGGCTATGCGCCTGCCTTTGCCGGTCTTTCGCGTGTCTACTCGCTTGCCCCGATTTTCGCGGGCATGCCTGCCGGAGAAGCAGCGCCCAAAGCCCTGGAGGCTGCCAGTAAGGCCTTGAGCCTTGACGAAACGCTGGCCGATGCTCATTGCGCTCTGGGATTTGTTAAAGGGCACTACGAATATGACTGGCCAGCTGCGGAGCGTGAGTTTCATCGCGCGATCGAACTCGAACCGAACAACGCGTACGCTCATCTTTTTTACTCCAACAGCTACTTTTCACCGCTTGGCCGCCACGAGGAGGCCATTGCAGAGATCGGAAGAGCGATGGCGTTGGATCCACTTTCCCCCCACATTCAATCCTTCGCAGGAGTGACCTTCAAGTGGGCACGGCGCTACAACGACTCCCTCACCCAATTCCAGAAAGTCAATCAGATAGACCCCAATTTCCCTTTGAACCACGAGCGTTTGGCTCAGCTATGCGCCATCCTTGGAAGATACGATGAGGCTATCACTGAGGAAACGAAGGCGCGCCTGCTGGCCGGCGAGAAACCACAAGATGTGCTAACGAAAATGAACACGCTGCAACGGGAACTCACCACGAAAGGTGAGCGTGGCTACTGGCAAGAGCAACTCGAGTTTGCACGGGACCACCAAAATCCCCCCGAAGCTTATGTCCGTCCTTACGGTCTCGCCATCATTTATGCCCACCTCGGAGAGAAGGCTAAAGCTTTCGAGAACCTGGAGAACGCCCTAGCGGAACGGGACACACAGATAACCGAGCTGGCCATTGAGCCGCAGTTCGACGTGCTCCGATCAGATGCGCGCTTTGCTGACTTGGAGCGTCGCATTGGACTCTTGCCTCGGTAATGTCCCCGGTGGAAATCGCCAAAGCCCTTTATCTCGATTCCTTGGCTGTGTGTGAAAGGGTGCCGATGCAAGCAGGCGAGAACAATCCACCAGTGGTCGCCAGAGTCCGCATAATGGGCAATCCGGAAACCAACCAAAACAGGTGACGGTGCCCAAAACCGCTCGCTGTATTTTGGTCTGGCAGTACCGTTTTATCCGACGCAAGGATCGAGTGTTGGCGCACGATAACTGATGCTAGGTTTGAGAAACCTAAAGCGTCAGTTTAGATTTCTCATCAGTGCCCGTCGTTCATTTAGAATCCCGCGCCACGACAGTATCGGAGGTGCAATTTTGGGAATGTGGCCCCCTCATAGCTAGACGGGCACCTGCGAATAATGCGAGGTCCAGTCGGGTCTAGCAGGCCCGCTTGCTTATTAAGACATAACGCATTATCCTTTAACAGTGAGGGGCTTATTAAAGGAACCCTTCATAACGCGAGTGGTCACTGAAAACAAGTCGAGGCTGGGAACCTACGTGCCAACGACGGTCACTGGAGAACCAGTGCGAGCCTTTATCCCACCAGGGCTGCCGCCCAATCCGCCTGTGGAATTGGCGGGGCTGTATCAGCATCTTGACCGTGCTAACCAGGCGCTAGGCAGACTCGATGGCCTCACCACGTTGCTTCCGGACACGAAGTTCTTCCTGTACCTGTATATCCAAAAAGAAGCACTACTGTCGTCCCAGATTGAAGGAACGCAGTCGTCGTTTTCGGATCTATTGCTGTTTGAAAGTGACGCTGAACCAAGTGTTCCGATTGACGATGTCGAGGAAGTCTCAAACTACGTCGCTGCGATGCAACATGGGCTTCGTCGGATCGCGGGCGGCTTTCCGCTGTCGCTCCGACTCATCCGCGAAATTCACGCCATCCTGTTGCGTGGCGGACGTGGGGCCAACAGAACCCCCGGCGAATTCCGCCGGTCGCAAAACTGGGTCGGCGGAACGCGTCCCGGCAATGCTGCGTTTGTTCCTCCTCCGCCAGAGCGGTTGATGGAGTGTCTCGACAGCCTTGAGCGCTTTCTCCACAACGAAGAGCACAAGTTACCCATTTTGGTCGAGGCCGGATTGGTTCACGTGCAGTTTGAGACCATTCACCCCTTCTTGGATGGTAATGGCAGACTCGGGCGTCTGTTGATCACACTCTTGCTTTGCTCCAAGGGCGCGTTGCGAGAGCCTCTTTTGTACCTCAGCCTGTACTTCAAAACGAACCGCGACCGATACTACGATCTGCTTCAGCGGGTCCGAACAGACGGTGCCTGGGAAGACTGGCTGGCTTTTTTTCTCGAAGGGACGGAGATCACGGCGCGTTCCGCCGCTGAGGCTGCAAAACAGATTCTGACTCTCTTTGCAAAAGATCGAGATCGCATTGGGGCAATCGGACGCGCGGCCGCTTCCGCCCTGCGTGTTCATGAGTACATGCAAAAGAAACCACTGGTCGGTATTGGTGTTGTTGCCGAGGCGCTTAAACTGTCCATCCCAACGGTGACGGTTGCCTTCGATCACCTGATTCGCCTCGGCATAGCCAAGGAGGTCACCGGAAAACGCCGGGCCCGCGTCTTTGGGTACTCACGTTATCTGAAGATCCTGAGTGAAGGAACAGAACCCCTTAAACGGTAGCAGCGACCTTTGTCATTTCCGCATTCGAACGGTAATCAGACACCGACCGAACGAGATCGAACCCTGTTCGAGCTTGTGCGATGAACATCCGAATCAGCTCGGGCGTATCGTACCAACCTAAGCCGAAGGCTTAGGGATGGTGTCTGTCTCTGTCTCTTCCGTCGAACATGCGCGATGTCGAGGAATATCAGGTCGATCTCACAAATGTCGCTATTCTCGAACTGGCCCTCGTCCCCAGTATCAGCGGCGGACTCGCCCGTGCCTCGCTGACGAGTCTGCGGCTGTCTTAGATGTCCTTTACTACGTGCAGCAAGCCGCTCACATTTATTTGTTCCAGTCACAGGTTTACTGCTTACGTGCGATGGCTTTACGATATTCGACCGTAACGCTCTTTGCTTCGTCTATGATGGCGCGCATCTCTTGCACGAGACACTTTCTTTCAGTGGGAGTCTCGCATTCGCAAGCGAGATG
>DASYZA010000224.1:0-11011 GCA_035946775.1 Candidatus Sulfotelmatobacter sp.
GCCGAGACTGGGCTTCTACAGAGCTGGGAGCAGGGGAAGGGGAACTGCCCCCTTCCCCTGCAACCCCATCCCCAAAATCGGACCAAAATCTGTCAACTATGTCCCCGGTCTAAACTGTCAACTATCTTCCCGGCTGGACAATGCAAAGCGCGAAGGAAGCCCCGGAGGGGCGAAAGAAGGTTTCGCGCGCCGTCGCTCGCGTGATTCGTATCACTGCCACTATCCCCGCCCGTCTCTATCCTCACCTGTTTGCCGGAGAACTCATCGTGACTCATTCCCGCAGATCATTCCTACAAACGACAGCCGCAGCTCTATGGGTGCCCCATTTCTCGCGCGTTCTTGGCGCGAGAACCCCCGCCCTCAGCTTGTCGAAGGGTGGGGGTTTTGACTTCCGGTCCCCCGAATCGGAACCGAAGGTATCCGATGCCTCCCGGTTTTCAAACGAAGCGCACCTGCCGCCCCATCCCCCATTCCAGGTTCACGATTATCACGTGCACCTTAGCAACATGCTGAGCATCGAGCAGGTGCTTCAGCTCGCGAAAGACCGCGGAGTCCACATCGGTATCCTCGAGCATCCCGGCCCCGGATACCCCATCAACACCGACGCCGACCTCCAGCGCTACATCGAAAGGCTCCGCCCTTATCCCGTCCGCATCGGACTGCAGCCCGTCTATCCCGGATGGTCCAAGGCTTTTTCGAAGCCAGTGCTCGATCAGCTCGACTACATCCTCATGGACGCGCTCACGCTCCCCAAGCCCGACGGCACGTTCCTCGCCATCTGGCAAATCGACACCATGATCGACGATGCCGAAACTTTCATGACGCGTTACATGCAATTCATCGAGCAAATCCTCACGACCGAAACCATCGACATCTTCGGATGGCCAACGTTCCTTCCCGTTCCGATCGCGCGGCACTACGCCGAACTCTGGACGAGTCAGCGCATCGACCACATCATCGACATGTGCGCCAATCCTCCAAAAGGATCCCGCGCCAAAAAGATCGCGATCGAAATTAACGAATTAGCGCACGTCCCCGACGAGAAGTTCATACGCAGAGCGAAGCAAGCCGGCCTGAAATTCACCTTCGGCACAGACAGCCGCAACCAAAACGCCGCCCACTTCAATTACTGCTACCAAATGGCCCAGAAATGCGGACTTACGGAAGGGGATATGTTCGTGGTGAAGGGGAAGTGAGTTGAGTAGTACGGCAAGTTAAGAAGATGTCATCCTGAGCGGAGCCGTGACGAAGCAACGCGAAGTCACGGCGGAGTCGAAGGATCCCTACAATCGTAACGGGATAAGGAATGTGGACAGATCCTTTGACGCACAACAGCCCCTAACGACATGAATCCGCCCGCCGAGTTTGAAGTACTTCCGTAATCTCCGCCCCCCGAATTCCCTAGGCCCGCCTATCTCTCCGACAAATACTTGTACTATGAGGAACTTTTCTATTTTCACCGCGCTGCTCGTCTGCGCCCTCGCCCCTGTTGCGGTTGCGCAAGGCTACGACCCTGTTTTCGACTGGACTGCCGCCAACGCCGAGACGATCCCGCTCGAACCCGCCAGCCTGCACGCCGGCCGCATCTATCATCCGGCTGCCGGAGGCGGCAACATGCACGTGCAGATCGACTCCAGATATCCGGTCACCGTCGCCATGGCCTGGGCCGATGAATGGAGCGCCGCGATGCAGCATCCCGATGCTCCGCCGAATTTCAATTTCCTCTGCGTCAAGGAGCATGTCACCACCGCTCTTTACGAGTGCCATCTTCCGTCCGAGCGCCCTATGATCATCACCTTCCACGACGAGCGCAGGCCGCAGAAGCCCGCCGTCGCGACCATCGGTGCCATCCTCGGGCCCAGCGCCCGGCCATTCATGTCGCCAAATGATCTCCACATCCAGTACTACGCCTGGACTTGCGTGAATAACTGCGTTCAGCCGGAATTCCAATGGCGCCGCATTCTCGACGAGAAATACCAGATCACCACCGTGCCCAAGGTGTACAGCCTGATGACTCCCGACCACGATGGCCAGGAACTCAACGTAAAGATCAAGTCATCCATTCCGCTTACCGTCGCGCTGCTTCCATCGCACCTCGCGGACCAGGTCTATGACAAATCCGTGACGCTCGCCGACGCCCTTGGCCAAACCGGATGCAAGGAGCGCGGTGTCCAGTCGATGAGCTTCCACTGCACATTCAATGTCGCGAACGGCACGCAGACCTTGCTGATCTTGCCCGACACCGATCCCGGACACAAGAAAGCCACCGTCGAAGTCGAGACCGTGAAGTGCGTCGACCACTGCGACCTGCTGCCTCCTCCGCCGAATCAGTAGACGACCTGTGTGGCGCGCGCGCCCCCGCGCGCGTCTGAACTGGAAGATCAATTGCGCCGCAAGCCACCACAACTCACAGGTTTGCAGCCCTCCATTCTTCCCGCCAACTTCCGAGTCCATCCTCTCCCGAGCGTCATCCAAGCGGGAAAGGAGGTAGATATGTTTGTAGTCATGGGAGCAAGCGGCAACACCGGACACATTGTGGCCAACAATCTTCTTGCCCGCGGCGAGAAAGTTCGCGTGCTCGGCAGAAACTCAATTCACCTGCAGCCACTCACGTCGAAAGGTGCTGAACCCTTTATCGCTGACGTCTCAGACGCCAGTGCTCTCGTCAAAGCGTTTCACGAAGCCGATTCGGCTTACGTAATGATTCCACCCAACCCGAGCAGCAAAGATCCTCTCGGATACTCAAGCCACGTGAGCAATGCCATCGCCGCCGCCGTGCAAAGCGCAGGCACGAAGAACGTGGTCGCGCTCAGCAGTATTGGAGCCGAACTGCCCAGCGGAACCGGTCCTGTTGCCGGCCTGCACAATCTCGAAGAAAAACTCAAACAGATCAGCAGCGCAAATGTGCTCTTCCTTCGCGCGGGCTATTTCATGGAGAACACGCTTCCCCAGGCGAATGCGATCCGTCAGATGGACAGCGCCGTCGGACCGGTTCGTCCGGACTTAAAGCTCCCCATGATCGCCACCCGCGACATCGGAAACGTGGCCGCTGACGTTCTCCTTCATCCGACGATCCGCGGTAAACAAGTCCGCGAATTGCACGGACAGCGCGACCTCTCCTATACCGAAGTTGCGTCGATCATCGGCAAGTCGATCGGCAAGCCCGATCTCAAATACATCCAGGTATCCGACGATAAGTTCCGCGCGGTGCTGGTTGAGATGGGTATGTCAGACCCGGTAGCCAAACTGCTGGCGGAAATGACGCAAGCACTCAACTCCGGCAAGATGCGTGCCCTGGAGCCGCGCACTGCCCAGAACACTACACCAACCAGTTACGAAACGTTCGTGAACGAAGTTTTCCTTCAGGCGTACCAGCAGCAAGCCGCCGCCTGAAGCATGTGTGGCGCGCGCGCCCTCGCGCGCGTCTGTCCAGAAAGGAATCACCAGTTGCCCCATCCTCGTTTCGCGTTCCTTGCGAGACAGGATGGGATTTTCTAGCAGCCGCGGGCCTAAGACATTCGGTATCGCCACTACACTGAATCCGCGATCGCCCTTCTTCGTTCCAACCGTCTCTGCGTTTCCCGCATCGCAAAGTCGCGGCCCCTCAGCCATGACAGACTCGAAACTCACTACCGGTCAGCAAATGAAGTCCCTGTGGTCTCTGGGTGGACTGACCTGGCGCGAACTCCTTCACCGCGTCTGGGGAGGAATCGATCGCAATGACCTCATCAACCGCGCCTATGAACTCGCCTACAACTTCCTGCTCGCCGTATTCCCCATGCTGCTGTTCCTGCTCGGCCTGCTAGGTCTTCTAGCTTCTGAGGGCAGCCAGCTGCGCAGCAATCTTTTCTATTACGTGAATCTCGTTCTCCCGCCAGACGCTTACCACCTGCTGAGTCGTACTCTGGTGCAAGTCACTCCCACCACCACTGGCGGCAAGTTGACGTTCGGATTGCTTTTCGCCCTCTATGCCGGATCCGCCGGCATGACCCAACTGATGTCCACTCTGAACGCCGCGTATGAAGTCCATGAGAGCCGCTCCTGGATAAGAGTTCATCTCGTCTCGCTCGCGCTCACCTTAGCCATGTCCGCTCTGCTGATTCTGGCGTTGTTTTTGGTTCTGGCCGGCGGACACATGATCGCCTCGATCGGCCAAGACACGGGATTGAGCACGCCCGCCTATATCCTCGCGAAAATTTTGCAATGGGTCTTTGCCCTCACATTTGTGGTCTTCGCCTTCGCCGTCATCTATTACTTCGCTCCCAACGTGCACGAGCAGCACTGGTACTGGCTCACTCCCGGATCCGTGCTCGGCGTTGTCTTCTGGGCGATCGCCTCCGTGGTCCTTCGTCTCTACCTGCATTTTTTCAACTCCTACAGCAAAACCTACGGCTCCCTGGGCGCGGTCATCATCTTGATGTTGTGGTTTTATGTGACGGGATTGTCTTTCCTTCTCGGCAGCCAGGTCAACGCCACCATCGAGCACGCCGCCGCCGAGCACGGCCACATCGAAGCCAAAGCCCCTGGAGAAAAAGCCGCCTGATGTTTGTGGTGCGCGCGTCTGGAGGAGACCCATCCTCGCTTCGCCCTTTGAAAGACACGGTTGGGGATTTCGACTTTATTTCTTTTTGATCACAACGTGCGTAGCTCTTTCCCCTGCAACGCTCCGCTCCACCTTAAATCCCAGCTGATGCAGATTGATCCCGGCAAATAAATTCTCGCCTTCGCCCAACAACACAGGAGAAACGGCCAGATGCATCTCGTCGACGGCCCCCGCAAGCAGGTACTGCCGAATCGTCGCCGTTCCTCCCCCGATGCGAACATCTTTGCCGCTGGCGGCCGCCTTCGCACGTTTCAACGCGGACTCCGCCCCGTCAGTGACGAAGTGGAACGTCGTGCCCCCCTTCATTTCAAGCGGAGCGCGTGCATGATGCGTTAATACAAATACCGGCACGTGATATGGAGGCTCCTCGCCCCACCATCCCTTCCACGAGTCATCCGGCCAAGGTCCGCGCACTGGCCCAAACATGTTGCGGCCCAGTATCCACGCACCAACATTCTCGAATGACTTCACTCCGAATTCGTTGTCGATGCCGCGCCCCTGCTCGTTTTGGCCGACCAACTCGGCGTGGCCCGTCATTTTGTTAAACACTTCCGTATGGAAGAACCAGGTATGCAACTCAGTCCCGCGCACGCCCAGCGGATTTTGCAGGTCCTGGCGCGGTCCGGCGCCAAAGCCATCAATGGAAATAGAGAATGCCGCAACTTTCACCTTGGACATGTAGACTCCGAGAACTCAGTTATCAGAATATCAACCCACTCACGCCGCCGCATTCCGCTTCGACTTGGGCCTGCGTGTGGCGCGCGCGCCCCCGCGCGCGTCTCGCCACGAAGAAACTTGCTGACTCCTTCTCCCACTCCTCGCCACACGATTTGCGTCCATCGCATGCGGTTTTAGCCGCATCCGGCAAGCACTCCCAGCACGGGCAACTTGACGGCAGCCATGGAAAGGTAGGTGCGTTTCTGCGTTCCTGAGTTGTTCAGAATGAGTACGGAAATGGGTCCATTTCCCGCGCGATTCGCGCGAGAGGCAAGGTTCTTGGGTTCTCCATTTCTTTTACGGCAGAAGTGGAGATTTTGACTTTATCCCTCCGACGCATTCGCGCAAAGGAAGTGCAAAGAAAATCAGCCGCGAATCGGCAGAAGAATGCAGCCAACGGCGCAGGCCGTGGGTAAGGTCTCATTTTCACCGCACCGCGATCGTCTTCCCGCGGCTCAGGTAATGATTGATCGCCGTTTCCCATCCGCGCATCTTCGCCTCAAACCATTTTCGATCGTAACTCTCCACCTCCCGATTGCCTTCCGGCGAGAGCCCGGTGTATCGGAATCGAATGTGAGAAGAAGTTGCGCCATTTCCAGCGGCCGTGAGCTGTATCCACAACTCGGTCGCGACGTGCCCTGGCTTGATCCATACGTAAGCAATCCGAAACGCAGCCGGATCGTAGTCGGTACAAATCCAGGTGGTCTCGAGCGAGCCGGCATCGCGAACTGCAGACCGTGATGAATACTTCTCCGACTCGACCACCGGATCCTGCGTCGTAAAAATGCATCCAAGTTCGGCCACGCCCGAATCGGAGTAAATCAGTTTGTATCGCCAACCAGGAATCCAGTCGGCCTCTCGCACCGGACAAAGCAGCGGAAACACGCGATCCGGAGAAGCACAGTTGGTCTGAATGTATTCATGCGCAACACGACAAGCTTTGAACGAATTCATAACCCATCCTTTCTTGTATGCAATAAAAAATCCCCGCAGCCTCAGGGGAGGCGCGGGGAACAATACGAATTTGGATCACTTGGAAACTTTGAAACGCTGAAACTTTGAAACCTCAGCGCAAAGGAAAAGGCCGTCGAGATTTCTCTCAACGGCCTGGGGGAATTATACCACCGATCCGGCGAATCAAACCCCGGCACTATCCACCTCTGGAATTGCACCTTTGCAGGACGGCGCAAATCGGCGCCACACGCCGGGAACTCTTGGCAGTCGAAACCCGCCACGACTAAAATGTACGTTCCTATGTCACAGATGACCCCGGAAGTCTCGAAGCTTCTCGAGCGTGCGCTGGCGCTATCCATTGAAGAGCAGAAGGCGTTGGCCGACTCGTTGATCTCCAATCTCGGCGGCAAAATCGATGACGGGGTCGTGGCGGCGTGGGACGAGGAAATCGCCCGTCGCATCCAGGAGCTCGATTCCGGCACAGTCAAAACCATCCCTTGGGAAGAAGTACGAAAGCGCAATTTAGCGAAGCTCCCGCGTGCCCACTAAACGTATCGAGTTTCACGAGGAGGCCAGCGCCGAATACGATGCTGCCTTCGACTGGTACTTGGAGCGCAGCCTCGACGCCGCGTCGAACTTCGACGCCGAAGTGAATCGCGCTCTTGCCGACATCACGTCAGCGCCACAACCCTGGGCAGAAGGCCCACACTCCACCCGTCGCTACTTGCTCGCTTCCCTTACATGTTGGTTTATCGCGATCGAGAAGTCGATATACAAATCGTAGCCATGGCGCACAAGCCACAAACCCGGATATTGGAAGAGGCAGATGAAAGGGTGAGTACCGGACATTCCTGCCTGCAGGAGAACGGCTAGAAGGGGAGCAGCACCTCGTCCGGCCCTTCTATTTCCTCCTTGGCCTCAAGAAATTCATCGCTCCAAGGTTTGCCCACACACTCGGGGCACTCGGAAATCGTGTTGCCGACAGCGAAACAGTGATAGCAGGTTCCTTCGGAACTGGTACCCGGGAACTTCTTGCATGTCTTGCAAGGCTCAAAGAATTCGCGCTCGATGGCCCGGTGCTCGCCCCATAGTTCGCGTTCACAGATGATGCACATAACCCCTCCCGTTAATTTCCCGTGCGACCAAATTCTTCACCACGGGCTTCCCCTAGCGGCTAATATAAGCCGATCGCCTTCTTCCACACTCGACAAATGAGAGTCGATACCGCGTTATTGATGACATCTGTCCCAAAAAGGGAAAACGGCACGTTCATTTCTGAGCTGGTTGTGATCTGCGCCGCGCGCAGCGGTCAGCGTTGACACGGCTGTTCCGCCTGTTAAACTCTGACTCATGGAAATCCCCTTCCATCCCGAAACCGAATCCCGCCTGCAGGAGCTCGCCGAAAAAACTGGCCGCGCGCCTGCCGATTTGATTGAGGATGCGGTCGCGGGATACCTCAAAGAACTCGGCGGGGTCCGCGACATGCTAGATGGGCGCTACGATGATCTAAAGAGCGGTCGCGTGAAAGCCATCGACGGCGAGACTGCATTCAAAGCCCTTCGGCGCAAAAGCCACGAACGTCGCTCTGGTTCATGAGCGAGTTTGTCCTTCATCCAGATGCCGTCAAAGACCTGGAAGAAATCTGGGAGTACATTGCCGCCGACAATCCCGACGCAGCCGATCGCATTCGCGAAGAGATCTACGCGATTCAATCGCTTGTACCCTTTCCGTACGTGGGCCACGGTCGACCAGACCTGACAAACCGCTCTCTTCGATTTCAAATCGTCCGCAATTATGTGATTGCCTATGCTGCCGACGAAAAACCGTTGGCGGTGATCGCCGTTCTACACGGCAGACGTAATCCGCGTGTTATCGCAGCTATCCTCCGCAAGAGGACCTGAGGATTCCTCACGGCAAATGCGGTGATACTTGGAAACTTGCGCACAAGAGGAAAGAGCCAGATCGATTTCTCAACCTGGCTCTTATTTATGCCGGCAACGACCTACTGTCCACCCATGTGGCGCGCGCGCCCCCGCGCGCGTCTCACCACGCCTCCTCTGAATGAGGCACGAAGTAACTCAGGCCCAAAACGAAAGAGCCAAGTTGATTTCTCAACTTCAGTCGCTTAGAAGGCGTGAGCACCGCCCGTTTTTGCGACGCGGCACTCCGCAACCGAAATCCTGAGCGTTTCTCCGAAGGATCTCTCACGGGTCATCAACTTTGAAACTTTCAACCTTGAAACCTGAGCGCAAGGAAAAGGCCGTCGAGATTTCTCTCAACAGCCTTTATTTATGCCGGCAACGACCTACTCTCCCACACACTTTCGCGTGCAGTACAATCGGCCCAGCGGGGCTTAACTTGAGGCGTCTGTCGAAATTCCGGCACTCCTTGAGAAGGATCTCCCAAAGCTCCTATCTCGCCCTACCGAGAGTAGAGGTATTCCAGAACCCCACGGGTGTTCGAAAGCACCCGACCGGCGATGTCCTCATTCGCGGGTGAGCCGTGCACCACATCATTACCCTTCTTACGCACGTCTTCGGCCATCTCGTGGTGTAGGCTATCAATGACCCGGCACAGGTATGCATACTCTATAACCGTCTCGAACTTGTCGTCGGTCGGAAGAAATCCTTGCCCCTCCTTCAGGCGGTGTCTTAATGCTATTTCCAGAGTCGTCCTAGAGAGCGCTACCGATGAATCCCAGAAACCACCGATATAACATCGTGTTGCTTCGCGTAAATAGAGATTGACCCCTTTGTCGGGCGTCGACTTTGGAATCATTGCAGTAAGTTGAATTGTGCGGTCGACCATCTTCCGTGCTTTCTTTAGAAAGTCCCGGGTGTAGAACTCGTCCAGTAGGTACTCGACGATCTTCGGATGCCTTTCGATATTCAGGTGCAGCCATTTGGCCGTTGCGTTGTCCCCGAAGCCTTCAAGGCCTTCGACCAGGTTCCTGAGCGATTTTTTCCACTCCTCCGAATCGGCTTCAGACTCACAGAGATCGCCGATTTTTGCACCGAGATAGCTTGAGGGCAATGCTCGAAGATCGCTCAACAGGGTAGTGTCGGACACAAATTCCTCTTCCGTCAGTTCGCGCCAATCAATCGCTCCGCAACTCTCGTTTTGGCAGAGCTCTGACGAGACGAATTCGACCCCTATCGATATGGGTCCATCACCGCATTTTCGGCACCTGTAAAGCCTCCGGCCGTCCCCATTCACTCTGTAATACAGAAGCCGCTTTAATTCTGCGTCGGCCATAGCGTTGTTATGATAGCAGCGTTTGCAAGGGAAACAATGATGGAAACTGACATTTGGCGCAGGTCTGCAGAAATTTACCTCCAGAAAATGTGGTTCGGACAGAACGAACAAGACAGGCGACTTGTCCGCAAATTTTCGCGCGGGGCTGTTACCTGTGAGATGCTGCGTGATCTTTGTTCTCCGGCGAAATACGGTGTTGCCAGAACTGTGCCGGGTCACGGGCCGGGGAAGTACGAACGATTCGCAGAAATGCTGAATAGCCACCGAGACACGGCGATGACGAAACAGAACACCCCTGCGATCATTGAGCGGAGTCTTGCAGATATGCAACTCATATACGGCAGAGGCTTCTTGTCCGCTATCACGAAGGCCCTCTGGATGATGAAACAGCACCCGGTTGTTATCTACGACAGTAATGCGAGGGGCGGGCTGCGAAAGCTCCGACCTGCGCCCGAGTATAAGGATTACCGGTCTTATTTCGACGCTTGGTTCAGGTTCTTCGAGGAACCGGATACTCAAACTGGGTTAGACGACGGTTTGTCATGGCTGCCAGAGTCCCCAGCCGCCAAGGTCTTGGTACAAAGCGGGAAGGCAGATTCGCGAGAGATTCAAAGGCTCGCCGAATCGGAGCTTTTCCGGAACCGTGTCATGGACATCCGGCTCTTCTATGCAGGCGGGGGAACTTTGTAGATGTGTTAGTGACTTATAGGACCGGGGAAGAGGCGTCGGAAGTTAGTAATAAGGCGATCAAGTTTCAGGGGTAACCGAGTCCGCTTACAAGGAAAAGGCCGTCGAGATTTCTCTCAACGGCCTTTATTTATGCCGGCAACGACCTACTCTCCCACACACTTTCGCGTGCAGTACAATCGGCCCAGCGGGGCTTAACTTCCGTGTTCGGGATGGGAACGGGTGGAACCCCCGCGGTATGATCACCGACGTCTTTAGCAGCTTTCAGCTGTCAGCTCTTAGCTGTCAGCTTTGCCGTGCTGGTGCGCGCATCGCGCACATCCCTCCAGCATCTCGACGCTGCAAACTTGTAAAAGATCGTGAGGACGAAACCTCACAACTGAATAGATTGGTTGCTGTGTTGGCTCAGAGCTCATTGCTCATTGCTCACAGCCGATTACAAGACCTTCGGCGCAAGCAGTTTTCAGTTAATTGCTCTCAGTCATTCAGGTTCTAACGACCAACAAACAACTTGCTAATTCCAGTTCAGGTTCTAACTGAGAACTGGCAACTGAGAACTGACAACTGCTTTTCTGCACCGAGTAAATTTTATGGTCAAGCCGAACGGGCGATTAGTACGGGTAAGCTACATGCATTACTGCACTTCCACTTCCCGCCTATCAACCAGGTAGTCTTCCTGGGCCCTTCTTATCCCTTACGGGTTGGGAGATCTCATCTTGAGGAGTGCTTCCCGCTTATATGCATTCAGCGGTTATCACAACCGAACTTCGCTACCGAGCGGTGCCATTGGCATGA
>DASYZA010000225.1:0-4452 GCA_035946775.1 Candidatus Sulfotelmatobacter sp.
GCGCGTTATCGAGTTGATACGGTTAGTAGCACGCAGATCTGCAGAGATACCCGGATTGAGCAGGGGCGCCTCAAGGCTCAATCTTCAGGGCAAAAAACTGCTGGGCACGCAAAGCACGTCTAGGGCCTCGCGCTAACGATCTATTAGAGACAGCTTTCAGGATTGACTTTGTGAAAAAAAAATCAAAAGGCACGGTTGTTCAGGAATGGGCAACGCAGATTACGGCCTTGCGAGAACGCCTTGGAATCAACCAGGCGGAGCTGGCGAGACGACTGGAATGCTCCGCGATGACTGTTTCCCGCTGGGAACGCGGTCTTCTTAAGCCCTCGGCAGAACACTTTATTCAATTCGGCAATCTCGGCAACAAGAACGAGGCCTGGTTCTTCTGGGAGATGGCGGGCATTCAGGCTTCGAAGATGCTTGACGCTTTGGGCGGCAACAGCCAGAAGCGGCGATGGCTGGATGTACCCCCACTCGACAGAGCTCACGCCGGAGCCACCGCAGTTCGCCAGGAGAAAACCCCGAATGTGGTGGGCCTCCCCTTGCTGAAGGTTGTGGTGGGGAGCCACGGAGTACCGGGCGATCGGCACTCCAGCCTGCGAACTATCCCCACGACGCAAATCATCGGCGCTCCGGCGCCATGGTGCCCGAATCCGGCTTATACAAGTTTGTTGCGCGTGCGCGGACACTCGATGGAGCCGCTTATCCGCAACGGCGACATCGTAGCCGTGGATTCTTTCCAGACCGAACGGCAGAATCTTTACGGCAAGATTGTCATTGCATCGAGCGAGAAGCAGGGATTGTGCGTTTCCCGTCTGCGCCGCTATGAAGATATTGATGTCCTGGAGGGCGAGAATCGTGAACACGACCCACTCCTCCTCAGCAAGGCGAACGGCTGGCGCATAGTGGGCCGCGTGTTGTGGTGGATCTCCCCCGCTCCTTAGAACCAGCGAAAACTGGCCACGGCCTCGGCAACGAATTGACATGCTCTGGCGCCCGCCCTACAGTTGTGCCATAGGAAAGTCCTGTTCTTTTGTGGCCATCGCAAGATGATCCGCAGGCCCTTCTATGAGCAAGAAGAAAAAAATCTCGCGCAAGAAAGCGCGGACCACGGCACCTCGTCCCGCGCCGGTTCCGGAACTTGAAGAGTCGAACGCGTTTCCTATCGTCGGCGTCGGAGCTTCGGCCGGCGGCCTCGAAGCATTCACTGTGATGGTAAAGCATCTTCCAGAGAAGACCGGCATGGCTTTCGTGCTGGTACAACATCTGGATCCCTCCCACTCGAGCGCGCTCACCGAAATTCTCTCGCGGACGGCCAAGATGCCCGTGGTGGAAGTCACCGACGGAATGACGGTTATTCCGAATCGCATCCACGTAATGCCCGCGAATACAACCATGATTCTGCAGGATGGCGAGTTCCGGCTGAGCGCACGCTTAATGGTTCGTGGTCAACATCTGCCGATCGATTACTTTTTTCAATCCCTGGCTGAGGAGTGCGGCGATCAGGCGATCGGAGTGATCCTCTCCGGAACGGCTTCCGATGGAACCGAAGGCTGCCGCGCCATCAAGGCGGCTGGCGGAATTACCTTCGCCCAGGACGAAGCGTCGGCAAAATTCGCGAGCATGCCGCACAGTGCGACTGGCGCCGGTCTTATTGATTTCGTTATGCCTCCGAGGGATATAGCCAAAGAATTGACGAGAATTGGCCAGCATCCCTCCATGGCGAGAAAAAAGGCAAAGCTCGAACCCTCAACCGAGATAGCCGGCAGAGATTTGAGTAAGATCGTGAACCTCATCCGGGAAGCCTCAGGAGTTGACTTCACTCTTTACAAGCAGAGCACGTTGCAACGCCGGATTCACCGCCGCATGGTGCTTCAACACATCGATGACATCAAAGGTTATCTGGCTTTTGTGCAGGATACTCCTGAGGAGATTGATGAACTCTACCGGGACATTCTGATCCACGTGACCGGTTTCTTCCGTGACAAGCAGTCTTATGATGCGCTGGCCGAGAATGTCTTTCCCGCGCTGATCCAGTCGAGGAAGCTAGAGAATAATCCCATCCGAATATGGGTTCCCGGTTGCTCGACCGGAGAAGAAGCGTACTCGATTGCCATCCGCCTGCTTGAATTCTTGTGGGAGAAGACGCGAACTGGATCTCTTGCCCAGATGATAACCAAAGCGATTCAAATCTTCGCCACCGACATCAGCGAGTCCGCGCTTGACCGTGCGCGTCTGGGCCTGTAAACGGCGGCAGCGGTCGCCGAGGTCTCTCCTGAACGGCTGTCGAACTTCTTCGTCCGGCTCGACGGCGGATACCAGATCAACAAGTCGATCCGCGAGATATGTGTCTTCGCGCGCCAGAACGTCGCCAAAGATCCTCCGTTTTCGAATCTCGACCTGATTTCCTGCCGCAATCTTCTGATTTATCTGGCCCCGGAACTCCAGAAGCGGGTCATCCCGACTCTTCATTACGCGCTGAAGCCCGATGGATACCTGATACTGGGTGCATCGGAAAGTTTAGGTGCGTTCTCCGATTACTTTGTTCTAATCGACAAAAAGCACAAGATCTATCAAAAGAAACGAACCGCCGCCCGGCTGATCACTTACTTCACCGGAACGGATTATCCGATTGGCAAACCCGAACGTTCGCGCGCGGCAAGCATTCCTCTGGGCGGCCTGACTGTCGACAAGGAAGTCGAACGCGTGCTGGTAAACCGCTTCGTCCCGGCCAGCATCGTCGTAAACGATCAGATGGAGATTGTCCAATTCCGAGGCCGCACGGGTTCCTATCTGGAACCTGCTCCCGGCCATCCGACGTTCAGCCTTTCCAAGATGGCGCGCGAGGGACTGCTCGTCGATCTGAGGGCCGCTTTAAACAAGGCCAGAAAGACGAATGCCATGGTTCGCGCCGAGAAGGTGCACGTCAGGTCTGACGGCCACACGAGGGAGGTAGACCTGGAAGTGATCCCCGTACGGGGGCAGGGATCTGCAGACCCTTTCTATATTGTGGTTTTTCTGGAATCGGGGCAGTCCGGCGCGGAGCAGTCTTCCCCAGCCAGAGAGAAGCGCAGAGCGAATCGTTCGTACATCTCGCGCGAAAACGAACGGCTGAAGGAAGAAATTGCGCAACTCCGCGAGCAGTTGAAGACGACCATCGAGGAACACGAGACAACTACGGAGGAATTCAAATCCGCCAACGAAGAGGTTCTTTCCTCCAACGAAGAGTTGCAGAGCACGAACGAAGAACTGGAAACCTCGAAAGAAGAGCTGCAATCGACCAATGAAGAGCTCACGACTCTCAACGAAGAGCTTGGGAACCGCAACACCGAACTCAGCGTTGTGAATAACGACCTGGTAAACCTGCTGGGCAACGTCAGCGTCTCGGTTGTCATGGTTGGCAACGATCTACGCATTCGACGCTTTACTCCTCTCGCACAAAAGCTCCTGAACCTGATTCCCGGGGATGTGGGGCGCCGGCTGCGGGAAATCCGGCCGAATCTCGACACGGACGATATCGTGAGCCTGGTGCAAGCCACGATAGAAACCGCCAGTCTCCAGGAACAGGAAGTCCATGAGAAGGACGGCGCCTGGTATATGATGCGGGTTCGCCCTTACAAAACCTGGGATCACAAGATCGATGGCGCCGTCATCAGTTTCCAGGATATCGACGACTTAAAGAGAAGAGCGAGCGAAAGTCGCAGCTTTTCCGACGCGCTCATTCAGAATGCCCGCGAAGCCATCTTGATCCTCGACTCGAATCTCCGCATCTCTGTCGGGAATCAGGCATTCTCGAAGTTATTTCAACTGGGCAGTGATCAGGTGCAGAACCAGTTGCTCTCCGAAATTGGCGGGGGCCAGTGGATGCCGCCGGGCCTGCGCGAGCGCCTTCAGGAAGTTGTACGTCAGGACGTTCGTCTGGATGAAATCGAATTGCAGCATGATTTTCCCAAGCTGGGCTCGCGCACCATGCTCTTCAATGCCCGCCGCATCGAGCCTAGCCGCGGACAGCCGGTCATTATGCTTACGATCGAAGACATTACGGACTATAAGCGTCACTTCGAAGACCTGCAGACGCACTCGGCCCTGCTCGAACTGGCAAATGATGCTGTCTTCGTGAGGGATCTTGAGGGAACCATTCAGCTCTGGAATCGCGGCGCAGAACGCATTTATGGGTGGAGAAAAAGCGAAGCAATTGGGAAGAACGTCTCGGAGTTGCTGAAAACTGTGTTCCCGATCCCTGTTTCAAAAATCAATAAGCAGATGCAGCAGAGCGGCTATTGGGAAGGCGAACTTGTGCACACTCGCAAAGACGGGCAGCAGAGGACTGTCGAAAGCCGCTGGTCCATCCACCGCGACGGGGACCCTCCAACCATCCTCGAACTGAATACCGACATTACGGAGCGCAAGCAATACGAACAGGAACTGCGGCGGCTCTCGGGACAACTGATG
>DASYZA010000226.1:0-9949 GCA_035946775.1 Candidatus Sulfotelmatobacter sp.
TCCGCCGACAGAGGTGAGAGTCGAATCCTGAAGCGGCAAACAATGAGCGACCCGGCAACGATCCCAGACTTCACCATCGCACCCGGCGTCAGGGAGACTGCTTCGGAAGATGGAGCTGTGCTCCTCGATGTCGAACAGGGAATTTGTTTCAGTCTCAACCCGGTCGGATTGCGGATCTGGGAACTGTTGAAAAAGCGATGTTCCTTGGACGAGATTGCAGACGAGCTGGCGCAAGATTTCTCTCTACCCAGACCTCAGCTTCGATCCGACGCTGCTGAATTCATCGAAGCACTGGAGACCAAGCACCTGATCCAACGGCCTGGCTATACACCTCCCAAGAAGCACTGGTTTGCCAGAATCTTGGCCCGGCGCAAAGAAAGGGTGTTGTCCGCCTAGCAATTGCCCCGTCTTCGTGCACTTCCTTAGACAAGCCGTTTGTGCGTTACGAGAGGGGCCCACACGTGGATGACTTGACCAATGACGGTCGCTGCGCGCGGTGTCTTGAAAATCATCACCGGCTGCCGCGAGGTCGGATAGGGCACGATAAACAGCGTCTCGCGCGCCAGGAAGCACCAAGAGCAACTGTAGCCATTTTCATGCCATACAAAATAGATCGGCCGTTCTCTGATACTTCTCCAGTCTCCCATTTCCACCGTGTTATGAGATTTATCGATGACCACCACGGAGCCGGCCGGGATTAGTTCGCCCATCGTGTCATCGTTCAGGCCAATGAGGCCCAGTCGATGGTCAGCCGCATCAAGGTCGAGACGCACGGCTGCGGGAATTCCCAATTCCTCGGGGCTCTCCGTAACCAGCCGCGTCGCGTCGAAAACGCTTCTGGTGTGAAATGCCAGCGAAAAAGGGCGCTCGGCATCGCGGAACGACCACTGCTGTGTGCTTATGCGGGATTCGGAAATATGCTCTAAGGCGCCCAGGGGCTCGGCTGATATTACGCCAAAGGCTCTCAGCACCGCCGGATAAGGCACCTTGTAGCACTCAGAAAGACTTGCTACCTCAAAAATATCTGGGGCGCTGTGGCCGTCTTCAATGTCGGCCAGGCGTCCACGCCGGATGCTGTAACGTTCATTCGAAGCTCTACTCGCAGACTCGGCGGTGAGACGTTCCACACCCATGCGCGTGAGGTGGAGTTCCTCCCGAAGCTCCCGTAGCCAACTTCCCGGATTCGTCATCACGTACTACTCCCGTCGTAACTGATTTGACGGGAGCACGTCGGCGAGACCCCCTCAAGACACCGCCGAGGGCTCCTGCAAAACATCTCAATGCCGCTCTCTGGGAGCAGCCATCTGTTCAGCTCAGCAGCGGTGCAATTGACTTACCTCGTTATCTATCATCAGCGTCATGTTGCACATATTCCCTTCTAAGTGTAACGCCAGAGCCGAGCGAAGTAACCCAAATCGTTCGCGTGTTCGGAAAATAGAACAACCAAACCGCGTGCAGAAAGAACACGGACTCCCCTTCCGAAGGTGAGACTGTGTCTGACGCCGTCGCAGCCTGACCAGGAAATCATTTTGCTTTGAACCGTGCGTGAGAAGAAAAGTTTTGGTTCCTGCAAGATTTTGCGCAGGAGCCGGAACAATCCGACAGCCTGAGCGGCTCGCTGTTGCAAATCGCAACAGTTGAATCACCTTCCAACCTGCGCCGAGATACGCTTCTTAAGTGTCTGGGAGGCCGCACACTTTGGCCCCCAATACTAAGGGTCGCCTTTACTAGAGCAACCCCTGAGACTCTTGACAGGCACCTGCACCATTTCGAGCAGGAAAAACTTCTTTGTCGCGGAATCTGAATTTGGATTTAGTGTGCCGTCATTGCTCCGCGCAGTATGTGGGATTGAATCCAGGTTCTATAGCTGCTGCCTCCGTAGCCCTGCATGTTCGGGAGAGTAAGCACATGGCTCACGCTGTAGATGCACCTCCGCCGAGACCCGTCATCGGAATCTCGCATTGCGTTCGGAACATACAAAGCAATTCGCCGCAATGGGGCTATCTTCGTAGCACCTCAGTGGCACCATCCGAAGGAGGCCTCCGTTGCGATCGCTATCTCTAAAGGCATTTGTAGGACTTCTGCTCTTCGATCCTGTGGTCCACTTGGTTGGCTTTGGAATGCTTCACCGCGTAGTGCGCGGCTGGCCAACCGCGGCCAGAAGCGCACCCCCCGACGCGGTCGATCGCGTGTTGATCGCGGTAAATCGGGCGTGCAGGTTCTATCCGCGCAAAGCACTGTGCCTCCACCGGTCGGCGGTTTCAACCTGCCTGCTGCGTTCTGCTGGCGTTCCGGCGCGAATGGTCATCGGTGTTCGGAAGATTCCGTTCCGGGCTCATGCCTGGGTCGAAGTAGACGGCGTTGCGGTCAACGAAGGTGTAAGAGTTCGAGAGTTCTTTCAAGTGTTGGAAACCTGCTAGACAAGTTGGGAGGAAACGCTTGAGTGCACAAGGTGGTATCTGGCATCCCGACGGGAAACCGATTGAAAAATCGTTTGTCGATGTGATCCGTCACCGTTTGGAGCTGCAGGGACCAGATGGTGGAGCGGACTGGGAAGAGCCCGGGCTGCTGATGGCTCATAGGGCGTTCCATACAGACCGAAACTCAAGGGTCGAGCTGCAACCGCTCTGTTCTTTGAATGGACACGTCCTGACCTGGAGCGGTCGTCTGGATAATCGCCTGGAGCTGATTCACCAGCTAAGTGACCCGCTGACCGAAGAACAATCAACGGACGTAGCCCTTGTCATGCTTGCCTGGCTGAAATGGGGACCTGAGTGCTTCGCTCGACTTGTCGGCGACTGGGCAATGGCACTCTATGACAGCAACGACCGCACTGTTTATCTGGCGCGCGATTATGTTGGCGCGCGACCACTCTTCTACTACACCGCGCCGAACCTGCTGCTCTGGTGCTCCGAGCTTGCCGCTGCGGTGGAGCTGGTCGCAAAGGCCACTGGCTCTAAGCCGGCTCTGGATGAAGAGTACATTGCCGGGTACCTGGCCTTTCACGCGACCAAAGACTGCACCCCGTTCACCGGAGTGCACCCGGTTGCGCCCGGCCACTACGTCACTCTCAGGTCTTCGTCGGTTCGGAGCAGCCGGTACTGGAGCATCGACGGCAGTCAAGAGCTTCGTCTCAGGAGCGACCGAGACTACGAGGAACACTTCTATCTCCTGCTCCGCGAGGCGGTGCGCTGTCGTTTGCGTTCAGATCGCCCGGTGTTCTCGCAGTTGAGTGGCGGACTGGACTCGTCAACCATCGTTTGCCTGGCGGACGAAATCCTGCAGGCAAAAGAAGCTGAGACGGACGACCTTAGGACCATTTCGTTTGTCTTCGAGCGCGCCGGCGAAACAGACGAGCGGGAATTCAGCACGATCATCAAGCAGAAAACTGGCAGGACCGGTTACGACATTCTGGAGGACGACTATCCGGCGCGGTTTCCCGATCCCCGTGAGATCTCCTGTAACTATCCTTCGGTCTCAGCACTGCTGGCCGGTATCGAGGAAGCTCAGTGGGACCACATGAATCGCGCTGGAGGCCGAATCCTCTTAACCGGAGAGTGCGGAGATGAGCTTCTCGGCAACATAAATGTCCCGGACGCAATGTTGGCCGATCTCATATGGGACGGAGAGGGAAATCATCTTCAAAATCAGATCCGGCTGTGGAGTGCTGCACTCGCGGTCCCAGGCTACAAGCTTTTTTGGAGGGCAGCCGCGCATGCGTACAGACACCGGCTCCGGCGAGCGACAGGAGTGGGTACCCAATTGGAACGGTGGATGAATCCGGCATACATTCGGGAGATGGGGATTAAGGATCGGGCGCAAGGCCTGATTGACCCGTTTGATCTGACTCGGCCCAGCGCCAGGGACAGGTCAGAGTCGTTTGAAACTGCAACCGCCAGCCCTTCGCAATGCTGGTCGTGGCCCGGCAGGCCTGTTGAGCGAACCCATCCTTTTCTCCATCGGCCAGTCGTTGAATTCCTGCAGGCGATTCCACCGTCGCAGATCTTGCGTCCCGGAGAAAGGCGCTCCCTAATGCGCAGAAGCATGCGCCACCTTTTGCCGGATCGGGTCCGGAATCGCAGGACAAAGCGGAATTGGGACGGCGTCTACTGCCGGGCACTCATGCGCGACTGGGAAAGGATTCGGCGCTTTTTCCAGGGTCAAATGATTCTCGCCGAGCGCAAATCGATAGTCCATGCGCGACTTCTTGAAAGCATTCGGAGCGCCAGACATGGGGGAGAGGGCGCAACGCATGCGCTCTGGAAGGTCATTTACCTGGAACTATGGCTTCGTGCCTACGAACAAGATTTCAACTCCAGGGAGAGCGGCGCGACATTACCGCCAGCCCGAACACGCGCTGCCCGCAGTTCACTCTCGGTGGCGTAGTGCGTGCCCAGGTGAATTGGTTGAGCTCTTTCGTATCGATACGAGAAAAAAAAGGAAAGGAGGTGAGATCCATGACGTACGAAAAGCCCGAAATCTTCCTGCTTGGCGATGCCGATCAGCTGATTCAAGGCAGCTCGATCAAGAACAAAACGTCGGACGGTCACAATCAGGGCCTCGTAACGGCCGCTGAAGTCGACGAGTAACTTTTCACTTGAGAGGTCTCAACACCCACCGGCCTTTCCGCTTCCCGTGGATTTTCCACATCTGACTTTCACAGGAAGTGTCGGAGGCCGGTGGCCTTTTTGGCGTGGGAGCATTACACGTCGAAACCGGCCGAGATCATGCGGCGATCGGTACACGCAATTTGAGATACGGAATCAACACTCAAGTTCTGGCTGCTAGTTGTTGTTGTGCTTGCGCCACACGTCACGCAATTTACGCCAGCGGTCATATTGCGCCTTCTTTTCCGGTGCTGACTCCTCCTGGCCCTTTAGCCAAAAGTTGAACCAATCCAGATTTCGCTCCATCGATGACAGCCTGTGATCAGGCTCATGAAAAACGTGGGTCTCCTCAGGGTAGATCACGAGTTCTACCGCCTTCTGTCTCTTTTTTAATGCCGTGTAATAGTGCAGTGCGCCGTACGGACTCGCTGCTGATTCAAGCAGAAGAGGTGTTCGGACCCGCTCAGCATTCAGCGCAGGGGAGACCTCCCGCCAGACCCTGGCGGCGCTCCCATCGGGCCAACCACCCACATAATGATCCAGAAACGCTTTTTGGAATGGCTCGTCCTCAAGGAAATAGTCGTCAGGATCGGGAATTCCGGCTCCTTCGCCGGCAGATGCCGCCCGAAAAAGAGACGAGTGGGTCACAGCTACGTTCACGATTTCGCCCCCATAACTCCACCCCATGACCCCCACTCGCGCGGGATCTGCGATGCCTTCCGCAACAAGCCTCTGCGTGAGCCTTTGCAAGGTGTCGAGCGGACTGTACCATCGCAGCGTGTCAGGATGGCGTCCGTTCCTCACATTTACGCATACCACTGCATATCCGTTTGCTGCGAGTACCTGAATGGGATAGTTGCCCAGGAAATCCTTGAGGAATGCACCTGGGAAGTAATAAAGGATCTCGATTAGCGGATAACGCCTCCCTTCGACGTAGTCCAGGGGCTTGACGAGGTAGCCAAAATTACTGTCGCCGTATTTATTAGTCCAATCAATTTTCGTGATTTCTCCAAGGCGCGCATCTTTGAATTCGAGATGGAAATTCGTAAGCGTCCTGGCGGCACCGTCACGCAAGTCAACAACTGCGACCTCCGGTGGCGTCGAAACATTTTCGGTGATACAGGCAACCTTCTGTTGTCTTTCATCCGGCGAACAACTCGATAGGTAGTTCTGGCTGTGTGACAGCTCCTGGACTCGGGGCTCCTGGTCGGCCAGGGACAATTTGTAGAGAGCAGAGTGGCCATCGAAACGCCGTTCAAAACAGATGCCATCACCATCATTGCTCCACCACAATCGCTCTGGCCAATTCAGCTGAGAAGTACGCTGGACGATATTCGCCCGTGCGACATCTATCGTGAATATGGCTACGTTCAGGCGGTCCCAGTCGCGCCTTTGAATGCTGTCGATCGAACCGACGAAGGCTATTTGTCTGCCATCCGGAGACCAGCTTACGTCTCCCACAAAGACATCATCCAGCAACCGTCGTACAGCACCGGTTTCAACGGCGATCAGTACGAGGTCATATTTGTCCCAGCTGGATTCCCCCACAGGACGGCGCAGGACTGCGATCGTTGTTCCGTCTGGTGACCAATGTACGTCGCCATAAAAGCCGAACCACGCAGCTTTGACGTCTACCGTCGTATCTCCCCAAAGCCTTCTTTCCGTTCGCGTGCCAAGGTCGTAGATCCACAATTGTTCGGGCTCCGGAACCATGGTGTCCGGCCGCAATTCAGAGAGCCGAACGCTCCCATCGTAGATAATTCCCCGGGCGGCGACCTGACGTATTTCAATATCAGATGGAACATCCGCGGCGGTAAAAGCAATCTGGTGACCGCCAGGAGCCCAGCTGTAGTTGTGGACGCCGCCCACGTGGTGCGTCAGTTCCCGCGAGTCTCCGCCACTAGGGTCAGTAAGCCAGACCTGGGAAGATCCTCCCTTGCTCGTTAAGTAGGAAACAAACCTGCCATCCGGTGACCAGTCGACCCGTCGCGGCTCGTTCCCGCTCGGGCTAATGCTGGATGAGATCTGGCGCAACGGAATTCCACTGGCAACACTGGCTACAAAGATGCCGGACTCGTAGTTGTTGCTTTCAGGTACTGCGCGCTTGACAACGAATGCCACGTTCTCTCCGTCTGGCGAGATTCGCACTTCTTCTTCACTTATTTCACGCATCGCCACAAGGTCGCAGATCGTCAAGGGACCCGGAGCGCTGGCTTCGACGGAAACTGGTAACAGGTGGGAAGTTTGTGGGCACTCTCGCATTATCGGATTCTGGCCGATGGCTGATATTGTCTGACCACTGAGAACGCACAAGGCAGCTAAATATAACGGTGGTCTCACTCATGCCTCCTCTTACGAGATCCTCAATCATTCATCGATCAAAAGCGGACAGCTCGCATGCTCCTTCAATGCACGAAGATCGGGGCGAAGACGTGGTAGTTGCGAATCACTCAGAAAACCAGTTTGAGCGCGAGCTGGATCGAACGAGGGCCGCCGACCTGGTAGAGGGCGCTGAATCCGCCGCCCCCTACGTTGCCTCCGAGGTATTGCCCCAGAGTTTGACTGGATAAGCCAAATGCACCCACGCCAAGCTCTGCATTGGGAGGAGCGAAATTTGGGTGGTTTAGAAGGTTAAACATCTCAGCCCGGAACTGCAGATGTATTGATTCGTAAACTGGAAAGTCGCGGTGCACTGCAAAGTCCCACTGAAATGCTCCAAAACCTCTCAGAGAGTTTCTGCCCAGGTCTCCCTGCCGCGTGGGGTTTCGCGTGCCGGGATCAATCGGGGGATCTACAAATGCGGCAGGATTGAAACCCTTTCCGCCAGGGCAGACTGCTCCGGGTCCAAGCTGTCCAAGCGATTGAAACACAGAGTCGCATTGTTCGCCGTGGAGGTACAGTGGCAATCCCGGTACAATGTCCGGCCGAACTGCTACATTGAATCCGTTGTTGAATTGAATGAGATTTGCGTCGAAGACGTTAACTGGTAGCGCCGAGCGAGCCAGCAGGGAATTTTGAGTGGACCAGCCACCCAGAATTGCCTTCGCCAGAGCATTCGTTTTGACAGCGGGAATCTGGTAGGTCAATGCTGCAGAAAACGCGTTTCGAATGTCAAAGTCGGACGGACCTCGATTGCTCCCAAAGGCCAACGAAGCGAGGGCATTCGAAAACACCCCAACTGAGCCTGCGGACGCCGTATCGATGGAGTGAGACCACGAATAGGATGCGAGGACCTGTAGTCCGCGAGATAGTCTCCGTTCGAACTGGAGTTGCAGAGCATCATAGTCTGATATGGAGGCGTTCGTTACCAATTGCACATTGGAGAAGTTCGGATTGGGCGCCGAGACGAAGGCCGATTGCAAAAGCCGCCTTCCCGCAGAACCAATATAAGAAACGGACAGCGTTTGCTCCTTACCTAAGGACTGCTCGATAGCCGTATTCCATTCCAGGGTGTAAGGCAGTTGGAGGCGGGGATCAAAAGAATAGAGAACACCGCCTTCAGCCAGACTTGCCGGAGTTATGGGTGGAGGGGTGGCGGCTGCGGCGCTCAAAGGAAATGCTCCGCCAGTGCCAAAGATCTGTGCGCCGAAAGGGTAGTACGCACCGATTGCGTTCCCGGCTTCTGACGTGGCCAGGTCGTAAAAGATGCCAAATCCTGCATGCAGCACAGTCTGCCAGTTCTGACTGCGGGACACCTGATAGGCAAACCCAAAGCGAGGCGCAAGGTTGCCGTACGTTGTACCGTACGGAGGCGTTCCTGGTGGTGCCAGCGCCAAAGACGACAGGTTGTTCAGATCAAAACCCGTGACCGCCGCCAACGCAGAACCGTTTAGGGACTGGGGTACGAAATCGACATCCCACCGGACACCATATGTCAGTGTCAGGCGAGGGAGAACCCGCCAGGTATCCTGGGCAAACAATCCAAGGTTTCGAAACAACAGGGTTGAGGCTCGGCCAGCAGAGAGAATCGTAAAACTGAGATTACCTTCTTCGGCAGACGGAACATCGTTGAAGTATGCTGCCTGGAAGTAAGAATCGGGAGCAAACGTGGGCCAAAGGCGACGAAAGTCGGCTCCGAACTTAAGAGTGTGGGGGCCAACCTGAGCAGAGAAAGTGTCCACCACGTTGAACTGTCGCTGTGAATTGTCGATGCTTTTCCCCAGTGAGATCTGGCCAACTGGATATTGGCCGTTAGTGAGCGTCAGAATACCGAGAGTGAACAGCCCATTCCCTGCATTGACGCCGCTGGGAAACGGCGGGGAAGCCAGCGGAACGGCGTCGCCGAAGCCGTCCAGACCGTAAGAACTGGATGCTTTCGTTGTGCTGAAGTTAAATCGCGCTTCGTTGACCAACACGGGAGAAACCGTCCAGGTGCCACCGACTGTTGCGGTTTGCACGGTTACGCGAGACGACGCGAGCGTGCTCAGCGAATACACGCCTCCGGCGCCTCGTTGGACAGTTTCCGAGGGCGAGTAGTTGTACCTGCCGAAGAGGGTCAATTTATCGTTTGCGCGATGGTCCAGTCGCAAGCTGAAAGCGTCAAGAGTGGCTGGATTGGAATAGCTCGCGTTGAACTGGGCTATGCCGGTCACCAGGTCGTCGCCTCCATTGGGCAGCGGAAAAGCGTTCAGATAAGGTTGGAGAACTGGCAAGGCATTCGTCCGTGCCGACAGATCTGGAACGGTCGTAAGGCTGGTTTCCGGCAGCTGCAGCCGAAGGCCTTCGTAGGAGAAAAAGAAAAAAGTTCGATCTCTCACGATGGGGCCGCTCAGCGTCCCGCCGAAATCATTCTGGCGCTCCTCTGGTTTGGACAAGCCGTTTGCGTCGGCAAACCAGTTATTGGCGTCCAGGCGGCCGTTGCGTATGTAATCGAACGCTGTGCCATGCAGCTGATTGGTGCCGGACCGGGTGACGATAGAAACTTGTCCACCCGGCGTCCTGCCAAATTCCGGCGCATAGGTTGAAGTTTGAATTCGGAATTCCTGCAAGGCGTCAACCGAAACCAGACTATTAGTCCCGCCCTGAGCACTGAACGAAGCAGATGCCCCTCCAGCCCCATTGCCGCCGAAGAAGGTGCTGGCGCCGACGTTCGCGCTAACTCCGTCAACCGTCCAGTAGTTTGAGGCGGCACGCTGTCCGTCAACTGTAAACTGGCCACTGTCACCGGAGTTTCCGGCGACAAGAACAACACCGGGCGTCAGGTTGATCAGTGCCTGAAAACTCCTGCCGTTCATCGGCAGGTTCTCCGCGAAGTTACGATCAACTACCGTGCTGACAGTTGCGTCGGTCGTGTTCACTTTGTAGGCGTCCGCCGTTACCGTCATCGACTCAGAAATCGATCC
>DASYZA010000227.1:0-3959 GCA_035946775.1 Candidatus Sulfotelmatobacter sp.
GGCCAACTGAGAGCCGACGGACATTTTCTTCTGTATGTCTTGATTGAACGCCTGGCCGGAAATGCCAATGAAAATCAGGACGATGGCGAAGTGGACAATGTAGCCGCCGTAGCGGCGCGTGTTGCGCATGGTCAACTGGCCGACGGAAGCAAAAATGTTGTCGCCGCTGCGGGCCGAGAGCACTCGCGCGCCGCGAAAGAATTCAGAAAATATCGTGAGCGACACAAAGACCGCGAGAATCAGACAAACGAGCGCGTAGAAATGCCGGTAGCCGAATGCGAAGGCAATCGCGCCAGCGACGAGCGCGGTTCCCAGCGGCCACGCAAAATTGCGCTTCAGACTCGACAATGAAGTTCGCCGCCAGGCGAGCAGCGGGCCTACTCCCGTCAGGAAAAGCAAAAACAAGGCGATCGGTATATTCACCTTGTTAAAAAAGGGCGGGCCGACGGTGATTTTGCTGCCTTGAAACCACTCCGAAAAGACCGGAAAAAGCGTTCCCCAAAGCACGGCGAAGCACGCGGCGAGCAGAATCAAATTGTTGAAGAGGAAACTGGATTCGCGCGAGATGACGGAGTCGAGCTGATTGTCGGTGCGCAGATAGTCTCGATTCTTCCAGTAGGCGACGAAGCAAACGACGAAGATGAGCGCGAGGAAGGAAACAAACCACGAACCGATGGAGGATTGCGCGAAGGCGTGGACCGAGCTGACGATTCCGGAGCGCGTGAGCGTTGTGCCCAGAATGCTGAGCATGTATGTGATGAAGACGAGCCAGACGTTCCAGACGCGCATCATGCCGCGCTTTTCCTGCATCATCACGGAATGCAGAAAAGCCGTGGCGGAGATCCAGGGCAAGAGCGATGCGTTCTCGACAGGATCCCACGCCCAATAGCCGCCCCAGCCGAGCACTTGATACGCCCAGTGGCCTCCGAGGAGAATGCCCACGCCAAGAAACGCCCAGCCGACCATCATCCATCGGCGCGTGATGTGAATCCATTTTTCGCCGGGATAACGGCCGAGCAACGCTCCCAGCGCAAACGCGAACGGCACCGTGCATCCGGTGTAGCCCAAATAAAGCATCGGCGGGTGAATGTCCATCTCGGCGTACTGCAAGAGCGGAGTTAATCCACTGCCGTCTGGCAAAGTGACCACGTGCATCGCGCCAGCCGCTCCGATAGTTCCCACCAAAGCAAATGGACTGGCGACAAAATTATTGAGCACAAGGAAGAAAAGCTGGATGCCGCCGAGAATCACGCCGACATAGGGCATCAACTCAGGATGCTTCTTGCGATTGATGAACAGCGCGATGAAAGCGTAAATCGAAAGCAGCCAACTCCAGAAAAGCAGCGAGCCTTCCTGCCCAGCCCACAGCGCCGAGAATTTATAGTAAGCGGGCAAAGCGCGATTGCTGTGCTCGGCCACGTAGGCCATGGAAAAATTGTTTTGGAAGAAGAGCGTGACGAGACAGCCGACGCCCAGGGTAACCAGAGGGAAGATGGCCATGCCCGCATTGCGGGCGCTTTTGATCAGGAGGGGATGGCGCGTGCGGATGCCGATGATTCCGGCGACAAAAGCGTAGGCGGCGGCGAGAAGCGCCAGCATTAACGCAAAGGACCCGATGATATCCACTGACTTAGCTCGCTCCCATTAGCTGCGAGGACCTGCGGCGTTTTGTGGCATTGCTTGGGTGGTTGATTTCGCCGGGATGGCTGCGCCCTGCCCCGGTGTCGCTTGATACTTCGAGGCGCACTTCGCTTGCACCTGTTCGGCAACGAAGCGGCCGTCGGGCATCAACTTCCCTTCCGCCAGCGCCTGCGCGCCACCTTTGAACGTATCCGGGAGCGGAGAATCTCCGACGTAGCTGACGGGCAGCGTTTTCCCTTCCTCAGTGAGCGTGAAATCGATGCGGCCCGGCAAATGTTTAATGGATCCATCAACGACGTTGCCGCTGACGCGCATGCGTTGATGCAGAGCGGAACCCTGAAGCGCGGACAATTCAGAAATGGTGTGGTAGTAGGTCTTGCTTTGTGACGCTCCTACCCAGCCCAGCCACACCAAAGCACCAACTATGATAACGGCTCCGACAGAAAACTTCGTTCGGGCGCTCATTCGAGGACTCCCAGAGAATTTATGTTATAACGACGAAGTTTATCACATTCAGTGATACGCGTCACAAAAGGGCGAAAATTCATGGTGCGTCAGCTTCCGAAGGGCCAACCATCCGCCCAGTACAACCGGTTCTGCAATAGTGGGTGTGATCGGGTTATCATCAATCGTGATGATTAAGACAGCAAGCTTACCTCTTGAAGGGAAGGCGATCCGGTTTGCTCCTGGCCGGGAGCAAGAACCTGCTGCCTGGTTTTGGAGGGTCTGGACGGAGGGCAACGAGATTTACGCGTTAACTCGCAACTCGGGAGGAATAGCAAAGCTCAGTGTGCATTCAAGTGGTCAAATCCACTACCGCTTGGGGCCTAAACATAAGCAGAATCTAGCGCCAATAATGCAGTTTGCCTCTTCGCCTTGGTTACACGCCTTTGAGATCCGCTTCCTAATGAGCGAGGGCGCAGGTGTCCCGCCGAAACAAAGAGAATCGCTCAAGAATAAGTCGGCTTACTTAATCCCTGTGCCTGCTGGGAAGTTTCTAGTCGTTAACCTTATCGTAGGGGCGGCAGGCACGTCATTGAACAGTCCACTGCCTTCTCAGTTCTCGGGTGCAAATGTGCTTTGGCGAGCAGGACTTCCCGACCGTCGCCTTGCCGTTCTGATCGCAAGGATGCTCGAATTAGACGACGAAAACCGTAATAAGATTGAGTATTATCGCAAAGAACTTAAGCCCGTTGTTACGTTTTCAAGTACGCCAAGGGAGCCCTACGTCGAGCTTCATCACCTCCATTGGTCACCTGGGGGAAACGCCGTGCTGGTAGTCCCTATGGGACACGAGGCGTTTCGCTCCGAGCAGGAGCTAATGGCGCCGACCGCGACCGAGAGGCGCCGAAACTTCCGCTACCAAAGCCCACACGCCGTCGCGGAGATCATCGCTCCCAATGGATTGCGGGTCGCAGTATTAGAACTGGACGAGGTCAATCAGGAGATCGAAGTGGCGAAAAATCAGCCGAGTACCCACGAACTTGGGATACTTAAGATGCGGCTCGAGGCTTCTAACCTCATCGAGGGTAGTAAATTTATTGCTGCCCCCTGCAGGCTGGTGTGCGTTCCAAGCATTGCAGAAGCCAGTCCACGTGATTGGACCTATACGGTGTACCCGCGATTCGATGGCTTCACCTTATCCGCAGAAGTCATGCAGATGTCCACTTCCGTTCGAAATAAAAACTTCACCACACCATTGAGCCAGCTTGGTGACCGAGAAGAACTCGTCATCAGGATCCCATCCGAAACTTTAAAAATACTCGCGACCATGGCTGCTCCGGCCACATCAGCGAACGTTTTCGGACACTTTCATCTGCGGGACATTCGTTAGCCTATGTTAGTCAGACGCCGCGCTGCTTCGCAATGAATTCTTTACTTAAAACTTCGCTTAAATCTGTGCGGAACCTCACAGTTGCCGAAGGATCGGTGAAAACAGGAATATCAGTATTGGGTTAGTTTGAATTTTGACTCTTTGTGTCACGATCAAGAAAATTCAAACTGACCCACTACCGGAATATCGATAGGCTTGCCGTCGCGCAGGAGCAAATTTTCTCCCAATCCAGACTCACGAAAAAACGGAATCAGCGGAGCCAGTTCACTGGAGAGAAGAAGTATGTGCTTAGGCTTGTACGAGAATTGCACGCGGCGCAGCACGGACGGAGCCATGCGCACGGCCAGATCTGAGTTCCATGTGGCGGCGTCTTGCACAGGACATTCGCAACATTCTGTGAGGAAAAATCCCGCGCGCTGAAATTCAGTCAGGAGCGCTTCTTCGCTCTTACCGTGGTCAGGATTTATTCCCGTTGCTGCCAACA
>DASYZA010000228.1:0-15691 GCA_035946775.1 Candidatus Sulfotelmatobacter sp.
CCACAGGTACGCGAGGCGAACGAACATAGGAAAGCTCGAATGGATTCCCTTGACCTTGGCCGGCTGTTCGGTCGGCTCCGCTAGCCGCAGTGCCCAGGTTGAAATCACAATTCCGCCGCACAGCGCTGTGGCCGCAAATTCTATCCAGCCGGCGAGCGCGGCAAGCACGGCGATCGAGTTCACTCCCACGGCTAAGAGCAACCACCGTTCACGGATCGAACGCAACCCGAGGAAAACTGGCAGCCACTTGGCGCTAAAGCCCCACACGAATGGAACGAGAAATCCCCAGGTCTCGAGTACAAGGAAGCGCTGCTCGAACGCCGCCGGCAGTTCTGGGGAGACACCGCGCACGGCCAAGAACAGGCTGGCGCCTAGGTTGACGAACAATGTGGCCAGCAGGCCCATCGATGCCGCGATCACCACCAGCACCCATTTTTCCAGCACTCGCTTGCCGGCGTCTTGAGGCCGATGGCCTGATACACACGAAAAGAAAATGAGGAATGCAGCGAGTTCAAGTGCCGCCGAGATCGGCAGCAGCACGCGCCAGTGCCAGTTGTATATGCCGGTAAGCCAGCGCAAGGTGATGCCGGTGGTCCACAAAACCCAGCACGTCCACGCTGCCCCCAATGCGAAGGGATTCATGCGCCGCAGCTTGGGAATCGAATAGAAGCCGATACCCAAGATGAAGGTGCCGATCCAGCCAAAGATCTGCGCGTGCCCGTGGGCCTGCACCCAACCAGCGGAGACCGAGTTCGCCGCATGATGGCTGCTGATTGCCAGCAGGTTCCAGACACCCAGGAATGTTCCTGGCAACAGCATGAAAGCCAGACCGGTCGTGATGTAGAGAATCAGCAGGCGAGAGAGACTCTTCTCTCGCGCCCGCGTAATCTCAAAAATCTCATCGGCCGTGAGCGACCGTCCAGCCTGGCCTTCGATGCGGGTTGGCAACGCGGACAATTAGAGTCCTCCTCTTTCAGTGCGCTCGTTCCATCTCGATCGCGCGAGGGAAGAGGATGTTATTTTCCAAATGGATGTGCTGGTGCAGGTCCTTCTCGAAGTCTCCTAACGCCTTGTACAGCGTCTGGTAGCTGATACAGGCGTCGCCCGGCGGTGTGTACCCGGCGCTGGCTTGACGCATGGTCCGCAGAGCATCGCCGGCGGAATCATGCTCGTGCATCATCATGGCTACGGGATTCTGCACCGAGCCGAACGGTGGAGGCAGGACCGGTTCCTTCTGGATTACGGCTTCCTCCATGCGCACGATATAGGGAAACAAGACAGCTTCCTCTTTCATCATATGCGTTGTCAGTTCTTGCGCCATCCCGCGGAAGGCGGCGCGGACATTCTGTAATTCGGGATGGTTCTTGCCATGCACCGAGACCACCTTGTCGAACAGTGGCCCGAGCCGGGCAAGCTCTTCCCGCGTGTATTTGTGGTGCGTGCTGTTGATGTGGGCGACCAACTCAGCTAGGGGTTCTGCCTGCCAGTTGCGGTCCTTCTGTTTTGCCCGGGCTGTTTGCTCTGCGAGTTCCAGGGAATCTAGAACCTCGTCCACCGAAATATTCGCCGTGGTGCATGCCTCTTCTAACGATTTGTTACCGCCGCAGCAGTAGTCGATGCCGATCTTTTCAAATATGCGCGTGGCTTCCGGAATCTCCACGGCCAGCTCGCGTACTGTTCTTGCCGTGCTGACGCTCATCACTGTTCTCCTCGCAACCCACTTCTTCCATCAGGTCGCTACCTTCTGAACGTATCGGAGAGCGATAGGAAGAACGATGACTTTTGTCACAAGCGGGCCAGAAATTCCAAAAATCAGCGCGAAGCGCGAGGATTCGAGAAACGTATAGAGGGGAGGCAGAGATACCCACTACTCGAGGACGCGGTTGTGACAAAAGTCATTGCGGATCCGGGAAGTTCGCACTATTGTGCTCCGCACCAACGGTCTGCGCGGCCTGACCTTGAGCCGCCGGCAATGAAAGGCGCGGAAGTTTTTGTTGAGCACCTCTGTGTATTTCGGAGTGGACTGCCGCCGGTGCGACAACAGGATTCCACTAGTCGAAGTCATCTCCGGCCCCAGAATCTACCAGTGGTATGTCCCGCATATTCCCCCATTCGAAGTGCGCTGCGGGAACTGCGGCTGTTGCCGAACCTATCGCTATCGGCATGTGATCGTCTTCGAGGCTCCGACGCTCGCGGAATTTGAAACCCACCCCGCTTTCGAGAAGGTGTGAGCGGGAATGCTGTATACCTCATCGTGCAATGAATGATGCCAGCGGTCATTCTTCGTTTTGTGTCTCCGCTTCCAAGGCTTTTAAGTCCCGGATGAGCACCGTGCGACCGTCGACTTCGATTACACCTGCAGCCTGCAGGCGGCTCAGGTTTCTTGAGACAAGTTCGCGTACGGTTCCGATCTGCGCGGCCAATTCCTGGTTGCTTGCAGGCAGTGTGAACTCAACGCCGCCATTCTTGCGTCTTCCTTCTTTTCGGCTTTGCCGCAGCAGAAACGATGCGAGCCGATGGTGGACTGTGGTGAACGAGAGCTCCTCGATGATTCCCACCAGCCGCCGCAGGCGTGCTCCAACCACCCGCAGGACTTTGAGCGCAACTTGCGGATGGGTTAGACAGAGCGCCTGGAAATCCTGCTTGCTGATGAACAGCAGCGTGGCGTCATCGACGGCGGCTACCGACGCGGGGTAATTGCCCCCGTCAAAGACCGGCAATTCGGCCACGGAACTGCCCGGGCCATCCACACTGAGCACGTGCTCGCGTCCCCCAGACGAACTTTTGAAGATGCGGATATGGCCCGATTCCACAACGTACAATCCCACGCAGGGCTCGCCTTCCGAAAAGACAATCTCGCCCGCAGCATGGTGGCGTGGAACCGTGCGCTGGGTGAGGAAGGCAAGTTCGTCTTCGGCTAGACCGGAAAAGATCGGGACTTTCGCGAGCGTCTGGGCATGATTCACTCTAGTTTCCGCCATGGAATTTATTGTACGCAACCATGGCGGAAGCAGAGGTGCCGCGGCTATCGGGCCGGGAGAGGAAACGGCATCGCCATCGATGCCTTGCCGCCTTTCGCGGCCAGGTTCATGGTTCGCCACAGCTCAATACCCCACCACGCGAGAGCGGCAAGTTCAACAAATCCGGTGAACCCGACGAGCGCGTAAGCAACACCAGGGATGAAATCGGTCAGCACCTGCAACACTACACGTCCCGCGCAGCCAGCATTGAACAGGACAAACGGCGCCCACAAAGAGTCCATCCGTTTGGCCTCGACGCCAGCCAGGATAGGAACCACTCGGGAGGAAACGCCCAGTATCATCATGCTAATAAAACCCACAGTGAAGGCGTGCCGGTGAGATCCCATGTATGTGTGCGCGAACACCTGATGGGTGAGCGCTCCATAGAGCGGAAAGAGCGGCATCATGGCGCAGGCAATGATCAACCAAACGTAAGCAGCGCGAATGAACTTGAAGGTGCGATCCGGTTGCGAAGGACTGCGGAAGACGCCCAACTGAATCGCCAGCAAAACTGCCCACACGGGCATCACCAGATACGCGAGTTCGAGGCCGACGGCGGAATAGAGATTGTGTGTGGTGAGTAGCAGAACGTAGCTGGTGATATTCAGAATCAGGCTGCCGTTCATCAACCAAAAGATCAGCGACTGGCGATCGTGCACCGGTTTCCCGAGGCCGAAGACGTGGGGCACAAAACGCTGGCTCACACCAGCGATGATCAGGGCGGCAAAACCCAGAAGCTGGATGTCGCGAAGCGGGCCGTCAATCAGCGCGATCCGCATGATCAGGGAATGTTCCGAGTGCGCTGTAGCCTTGGCAAAGAAAAATACGGCTTCGAGGACCGTGCCGAGAAGGAACCAAATGAAGGACGTGGCGATGAACTTCTCGTAGGGATTCGGTGGCCCGACTGATTGTCGCGCCGTTCGGTACAGCACTGTCATGAACAGGACCACGGCTGTGATCTCGCTTGCCCCGGATAGAGCGCCGAGGACGAGCGAGACAAGCGTCGTCGGCATCATGTCCGCGATCATGCCCGCAGCGATTCCAGTGCCCAGAAGATAAAAACTCAGGTTCGCCAGTTCCGACCGCCAGAGTTTGCAGTTCTTAAAGCGGGGAAAGGACTGGTAGGCGAAGCCCATCACAAACATCCCCACCCAGCCGAAGACCATGGCGTGGGCATGCGCGTGAATCGAGGGCAGCAGGTGCAGATTGAGAAAATTCTTGCCCATTGCGATCTGGAGCAAATTGATCGCACCCCAGAGACAGCCGACCGTCAATACGATGGCGACACCGGCCTTGAAGAAGCGCCGGTAGATGTAGTCTTCGAGGCTGGCTTTGTAAACGTAAGGTTTGCTTGAAGGGTCTGCCATTTCGGCATTGATCTCTCGGAGCAGTTCTTCCAGGTTCGCCTGGTGGACGGCCGCAAAGAATGACAACGGCTCGCTGGGCCCGTGCTCGCCACCGCAGCCTTTGAGCCCGTGCTGATCGAAAATTCGTCGAGCACCGGGACAGAGCTTCACGATTTCCGCCACGCTGGTGTCTTTGGTGATCTCCCGAGCCGGCATGTTTTCACCTCGTCTCCCAGATCTTGCAACCGGGCAGGCTCAGCGCCAATGACATAAGTCACAGGCGTCCACTGTGACATCAGTCATAGGCATGCGGTGATCGATCTGTCAGCCTGGATGAAACTATGTGGGAGGGGACGAAATGGAACCTCGCCTCGATTTCAATGAGCGACCGTTCATCGTGATCTGGGAAACCACGCAGGCTTGCGACCTCGCCTGCGTTCATTGCCGCGCCTGCGCGCAGCCTTTGCGCAGCGCCTTGGAACTCTCGACGGGAGAAGCCAAGCGGTTAATCGACGAAGTGAAAGCGCTGGAGGCGCCGGTATTTGTGCTAACGGGTGGCGACCCCCTGAAGCGCCCGGATATCTTCGAATTGGTTGAATATGCATCCCATCACGGCGTGCGCATCTCTCTCACGCCGAGCGCTACCCCTCTCCTTACTCAGGAAGCTATCAAAAGGCTGAAACAATGCGGCCTGGCGAGACTAGCGATCAGCCTGGATGGACCGAATGCGGCACTTCATGACGCTTTCCGCCGCGTGCCGGGTTCCTATGACTGGACACTCTCGGCCGTGCGCTGGGCGCGCGAGATCGGACTGCCCGTGCAGATCAACACCACCATCACCCGTCACAATCTCCAGCATCTCGACTCGATGATCGCTCTACTCGAACAGCTAGACATCGTGCTGTGGAGTGTTTTCTTCCTGGTCCCAACCGGGCGTGGCTCAGCGATAGATTTGATCTCAGCCGAAGAGTTCGAGAAAGTATTCGAGAAGCTGTACGAGACTTCCCGCCGGGTATCGTTCGATATCAAGAGCACCGAGGCGCAGCATTACCGCCGGTTCCTGCTGCAGCGCCGAACGGAAGAAAAGCGCAAAAGGAATGGACAGCCTCTGCAAGCTCCAATCGGAACGGGCACCGCGGATGGAATTGGACGCGCTCCGCGCGGCATCAATGACGGCAAGGGCTTCGTCTTCATCTCGCATTTGGGAGAAGTTTTCCCCAGCGGGTTCCTGCCGGTCTCCGCAGGTAACGTGCGCAAGCAGTCCCTGGCTGAACTCTACCGGAATTCGCCTCTGTTCGTCGCTCTACGTGACAGTTCAAATTTGAAGGGCAAATGCGGCATTTGCGAGTTCCGTGAAGTTTGCGGAGGATCCCGGGCCCGAGCCTATGCGCTGACCGGGGATCCGTTCGCCGAGGAACCGTGCTGCATATGGCAGCCGAAGGTGCGCATCACCGCAGGCGACGGAGATAGGCATCCAGTGGAGCATACGCCCGCACCAGATCTCGTGAACCATCCCATTGCTGCTCAAACACGTTGAGGAAGCCCGATTCGCTGTACATGCGGTGCCGTACGTCACCTTCGAGCACCGAACCTGATGGCTTCCAGTCAGGTCCGAGGGCGTTATGTGCCGCGCTCAGATCCGCCGAAGCCTCACGGGCATGCCCTTGTTTCCAGGCAATGAAGCCACGAAGGAACCATGCATTGGCGGCACGCGGATTTGTCTGGCAGGCGTGCGCAAAATCCTGCTCCGCAGTAGCGAGGTCTCGCATGGCAAGCGACACTTCGCCCAACAGCACGAGGGTTCCAGTTTCTTCCGAATTCAGGTGGATCGCGGCAGTCAGAGCTTGCCGCGCCTGCTCCAGCTGGCTGCGCGAAGAGGCTGACGCCGCGAGCAACTCTCCCTTCCTTTGAAATGCGCGATGATTCTGGGGATTGATGCGTGCAAGTTCGTCAAGCTGTGCGACGGCGCCGGGAATGTCGCCGAGTTCCACCAGGCAATTCGCCAGGTAGTAGTGGGAATCCTCATGCTCAGGGTTCATGGCCAGCACTTCCCGGAATAGTCCAGCGGCCTTGCCGTAATCGTGTTCACGTTTCATGGCATCCATGGCCGCGTGTTGTTTTTCCCAGAAACTGACCAATGTGGTTTTGTCCAGTTGCACGGGCGTACCAGCTTGGCTGCCGTTCGCATGGTGAGGAACAAACGGTTTGGCCTCGGGCTCGCCTTGCGTGAGATCCCAAATCTGGTTCGCCGCGAGGTTTGTCCAGGTCTCACTTCGCCCTCGAAGCCAGCGCACTTCCAAACGATCGATCTGCGTGGCTGCGCCTAGGCCGATATGGATCCGGTGGCTGTCCTGGGACAGATACGACGAACTGCCGACAGTACGCCGTAGGGGAACTCCACCGACCCACGCGATCACCGTCGCGCCGTCGCCAAATCCCAGCGCTGCTCCGCTGGGCGGAACGCGGTTGTGCAGCCGGAATTCTGCCCAGTTTTGCTGGGGAATATCATTGCGCAGCAGCCGGACTCCTTCTGCCTGATCGACGATCGCCACATCCATCGCTCCGTCGTTGTTGTAGTCGGCCACCGCCAGCCCGCGGCTGACGTGAGGCTGGGAGAACGAGCGATTCCAGGCGGCAAGATCGTAGAAAAAATTGCCTTGCGCATTCCAGAACAGGAACGAAGGCATCGGTTCCAATTTTCGCGGTGCAGTTTCCTTCTGCTCGAACGTGCTGCCATTCGCGACAAGCAGATCCGGCCAGCCGTCCGAATCAATGTCTACGAAGCTCGTTCCCCAGCCGATCTTCTGCAACGAAGGCTGGCCGATGCCCATGTTGGCGGCCACATCGGTAAAGTGCGGTTCCGATCCGTTGGCCATTCCTTTCTGTTCTGAGAGCAACGACTGATAGAGCGCGTAGCCCTGCGCGATCCAATGGGAGATGAAAAGATCGTCGTCGCCATCGCGATCGAAGTCTCCGGCGGCCAGCCCCATCGAGCCCCGATATTCCTCAATCCATGCGCTTCGGCCGGCATCGACGAATTTCCCATGCCGGTTCAGATACAACTTGTTTTCCGAAATGTCATTGGCCACATAGAGATCAGGCCAGCCATCGCCATCAAAATCGTGCCAGAGTGCACTCAGGCTGCGTCCATCCGGGTTGTCCACGCCGAGTTCTTTCGCCACCTCAGTAAAGGTGCCGTTGCCGTTGTTGCGAAACAACAGGTTGCGCTCCGGCTCGAAAGAAGCGGGATTCAGGGTGAATGGAACTTCGAGTCCAAATTGCGTCGAACTGGCAGTCGCGTTTTGCTCCCCACGTTTGTACTTCACGTACCCGCAAACGTAGAGATCGAGATAGCCATCGCGGTTATAGTCGCCCCAGGAGGCACCACTCCAGAAGCCCCGGTAGCGGTCGAGACCGGTTTTGTGCGAGACATCGGTAAATGTTCCGTCGCCGTTGTTGTGAAAGAGATAGATGCGGTCGTAGCTCGTGACCGCGAGATCCAGGTGGCCATCGTTGTCGAAGTCGCCCCATGCGGCCCCCATGCCGCGAATGCGGAGTTCCGGAAATCCCTTCACTTTTTCAAAACGGCCGTCTCCAAGGTTGCGGTAGAGCACAGATGGCGCAAGTTCGGAATCCGGCAAATCCAGCGATCCGCCGCCACTCACCACGAACAGATCGTCGAAGCCATCGTTGTCAAAGTCTCCCCAGGCAACGCCCGATCCCATATCCTCGGGCAGTTGAGACGATCGTGGACCTTGGAACTGGCGAAAGGAACCAAACCCGGCCGTTTTGGTCACATCCGTCAAGAGAGGCTCAGGAGCTCCCGGCGGCAGCGAAGTGCCGGTCTTGACCAACGGATCGTTCGTGCGCACCTCCAGTCTCCGCGACGGTACGACTCTGTTCACTGGCTCAGATTTTGGCGTCGCGACGGACGTTGAAGAGCGCTCGAGAACACTGGTGATATCCTTCGATGCCTCTCCTGGCGTGTACTCCTCTGGCTCATTCTCCTTGTGAATTCGCCAGGCAACGACAGCGCCGATGAGCGCCAGCGCCAGCAAACCGGAAATCGTCCAGGCAACGCGCCGCATCCGGCGTGAGCCTTTGATCTTGTCAGGAACAAGCACTCCTACGGACATTTCGCTTGATCTCCAGCTTTTGACACGCACACGTCTGCCGTAGCGCTCGCGATATCTACTACTGGGGCAGTCAGCCCGGACTTGTCGCCCATGACGTAGTTGAGCAGGAACTGATCGATCTTCCGGTAGTGCAGGATTGCCTCAATGTGCAGCTTGCCGCCTTGCCCCCTCGCTGGCACGGAGAAATCCGTGTTTGGATTGATCTGCGCCATCGGGAGACTCGGCCCACCCGACGGACACATCACGTTGTACTCGACTGTGTCCGAATATCCCGGAAACAGCGACCGCCGGTAGCGGACGCCGACCATTTCCCAGAGATTGTGGCGATCGATGAGGTTTCCGTATTGGTCCACAGGCTCGGCTTTGAATAGAAATGTGCCCGGTGGCAGGAAGTTTCGCTCATTGCGCTGGCCGGAGATAAAGATGGTGCGCCCGCTCGCGTCCTCGACTCGCAACTCGACCCAACTCTGGATCATGTCGAGCGGCCCAGTGGGATAGTCATGGCCGACTTTGTTGGAAGTCATCACGACTCTCACGGGAATCACCTTGCCGGGAATCGCCGTCGCAGGAGCTTCAATACGGACCTTAACGATCGGCCCTTCCGCCCACTTGCTGCGAATTTCCGGAATGTCGATATGCCCCTGTAACCACGCGGCCGTCAACTGAACCTGCTTGTCGGCCCCATCCAGATGCAAGTAGGCCGGCACGAAACTGTTTGCCGCCAGGAAGCGGTGGCTGCGGTGTTTGTGATCGTCCGGGCTGCGGTTGTAATCCATGGAATCACCCGCCGCCGGATCGGTGGAAGCGACCAGCGGCATGTGACACTCGCGACATTCAACCGTGGCCCGCGCATCGCCTTTGTGATTCCAGTGGCTTGCCGCCCAGTTGTCGTACTGGTTCTGCAACTGCACCCAGCCCACGCGGTTGACTTCCTGATCGATGAACTGCTTGTGGCACGCGGCGCAGTACTCGGGCTTCTTGTACATGCGTTTGCTCAGGCGATTGTGCTGGGCTGGCCACGCACGAATTAAGAAATTCCGCGCCAGCGCGCCTACGGTGTGATCCTTGCTCCATTGCCAGAGGTACTCCCCTGGCTGCCACATCGTGTAATTTGCGTTGCCCTGAATGTCGGTCTTTTGAATGGAGTGGCAGGCCAGGCAGGAAATGCCTTCGTCATAACCGAGCGACCCGGTCAGTTTCTCTACGAAGATGTTTTTCGAACCTGAGAACAGCGAGATCGGGTCGTGGCAGCCACCGCAATACCGCGTCGACTCAGGCCCATTCTGCTTGGCCATGACGCTTTGAATTCCTTGGAAGATCGGGTCCATCGCCGCGTAACGATGGGCGCTCGTTTTCCATTCGTTATAGATCTCGGTGTGGCAGCCGCTGGTGCCGCAGCTTTCGGATCCGGCTAGCGACCGGGGATCGAATGCGCCGTTGGTGGATGTGTGGGCCAGACTCGGCGCAAACGGGCGGTTTTTTCCGAAGGCGTAGTTGTAGTCCGCGGGAAATTGATTGTGATATTTCGTTCCCGAATAGGCAAAGGTCACGCCGGCGACTACGCCGATTCCGGCTACAGTCGCCACCAACCCGGTGCCCAACCATGCCGCCGCCCCCTGCGCCCCTTCTGCTCTGCGCCGTCGCCACCAGGCGATGAGGATGTGCGCACCGCCGGCCGCTAACACCAATAACGTCGAGGTCAGGTGGGTGTAACGCAACCAGGGCGAGGTCCGCACGCTCACCAGCGCTTGTCCCATTACAAAGAGCCCGGATAGCAAACACACCGCCAGTGCGCCGAGACCCACATAGCCGAGCAGCAAGACATCGGAAAGAGCCTGGTCGCGATAGTCTTTCCAATGTGCTACGGAATACCAAACCAGCGGCGCAAGCGTGAGGGCACCCACGATCGTGTGCAGAAGCACGTCCCATTCGATGGCGGGGTGAAAGGGCCCGAAGGTAATGGCGAGCCCGGACAGAAGTTCAAACAGAAGAATGGCTGCCGCGGTCTTCGATAAGAAACTTGACCAACCGGTCCGACGCAGTTTCTCGGCAGCATCTTGCGATTGCATCCTCGCCTCCGACCAATGAAGCAAAAGGTTGGAGCAAAACCTATGATGACCCGCTCGCGCTCACAATAGTGCTTTTGCTCTACCCGGTTTCTTCGACTTTCGGAAATCTTCGAAGGGTACGAAGCAAACGAAACCCAAGCAATGACAAAAGTCACAGGCAAGACGGAAATGAAAGACCGGAATCGTCTTCTCCCCTCTCATGCCCTCACTCGACAAGTCAGCCTCTCGCCGTCGTGACATAAGTCATCGCCTCTTGAAGGAGAGATGCCTACGCTATGTCTAGGAGAAACTTGTGAGTGAACTGATCGACAACCGCAGGCAGCGCATTTCCGTTCTGAAAGAGGTCATTCAGCATCTGCACGCCGGCGCCGCTCCAGAACAGGTGAAGGCACAACTCCGCGAGATTGTGCGTCAGACCGATGCGACCGAGATCATGGCCATGGAGCAGCAACTCATGACCGAAGGCATGCCGGTAGAGGAAGTGCGTTCGATGTGCGACTTGCACTCCCAAGTCACGCGAGACGTTTTAGTCCAACTTGCTCCGCCTCAGTCCATTCCGGCAGGCCACCCGGTGGACACCTTCCGCCGGGAAAACGCGGCACTAAGAGAGGTAATCGGAAAAATGCGCGCAGCATTCCGAGATCTCGGCAAGCTCGAGGACGGCGCTGATGCAACAGAGTTGCTGTATCGCCTGCGTCAATCGGCGAACGATTTAATGGATATCGACAAGCACTATCAACGGAAGGAACACGCACTGTTCTCGTTCCTGGAGCGACACGGTATCGCCGGTCCCTCGAAGGTAATGTGGGCGAAAGATGACGAGGTCCGGGCCCTCCTGAAGCAAATGAATCAAGCGGCGCATGAGTGCGGCTCAACTCCGGCCGACATAGACGAGTTTTATGTGCAATCTGCCGAACGGGCGCTACTGGCCGTCGAAGAGATGATCTTCAAGGAGGAGAACATCCTCCTTCCCATGTCATTGCAGACGCTGACCGACGGTGAGTGGGCCGAGATCTGGGCCGCGTCTCCTCCCTATGGCTGGTGCCTGGTTGAACCCCGGTCCGGCTACACTCCCGAGGCCGCAACAAATGTGGCGAGCATTGCCGGACCGAGGGACGGCATGATCATGATGCCAACGGGCCATGTCACCGTCGAGCAACTGACGGCTGTTCTGTCCACACTGCCGTTGGACGTGACCTTCGTTGATGCCGACGACCGTGTCGCCTTCTTCAGTGAAGGTCCGAGTCGAATCTTTGCCCGCAGTAAGGCCATCATCGGCCGCAAGGTTCAGCACTGCCATCCTCCGAAGAGCGTCGACACGGTGAACAGGATTCTGGAGGACTTCCGCGCGGGTCGCGAGAACGTCGCCGAGTTTTGGATCAACTTCCAGGGGAAGTTCGTTCACGTTCGCTACTTCGCTGTACGGGATAAAGATGGAGCTTATCTGGGGACAGTCGAACTTACGCAGGACATCGCTCCGCTACGAGCCCTCGAAGGAGAAAGGCGGCTCCTCGAATACAACTGAGAACGGGCAATGACGTCAAAGGCCAAAATTCCACTCCATCCGAAACATCCGGAGCGCACATGCTGGGGGTGTGATAAATACTGCTCGGCCGATGATCTTCGATGTGGCAATGGAACCATTCGAACCCAGCATCCAGTTGAGTTGTTCGGAGACGACTGGATCGAATGGGAGCTCGGTCGATTGGCTCCTGAAACGCAGTCCGTCGCCGAAAATTCTGTCTCTACAGTGGCACCCGGAGCCGTCGAAGGTACGGAACAATCTGATTAGGCCATATTCGGCCGCGTTGCTAGATGCCGCTTTTCCACCTGAGCCAAGCGCTCTTTTAGGATCCCCCGCATTCCGCACCCGATCTGTGAGTGCAACGCTTAAAACGTCACATTCGTTGCTACCGCGAATGGGTCGAGCGCATCTATTTATATCGTAAGGCGATATTTACTTCTCTTCGTGCCGAGGAGGCGCAATGGCGAAGAATGCGGCAGTACGCAAGCCCCTTGAATCGAGTTCAACCCTGAACCGGCTCCCTCATTTGGCGGACAACTTGTTGCACTTCAATCTCTCTGACGAACTCAGCCGCTTGCGTGAAGAGGACTCGTGGACCCGGGGAAGCGGGCGTAGCTCCAAGACACTTGCGAAGTATCCGGATTTCCGAATCGTGCTCGTCCTGATGAAGCCCGGTTCTGAAATGAAGGAACATCACGCGGACGCAAGGATCTCGATTCAAACCATCCAAGGCAGAGTTCGTCTCCAGCTTCCCAACCAAGCCGTCGAACTCGGCAGCGGAGAATTAATGTGCCTGGAATCCGGCATTCATCACGAGGTTAAGGCACTCGAGGAAAGTGCGTTCCTCATTACGGTTTCCTGGCCGGGAGGCAGTGCGGAGGAGAGACACGCGATGAGCTGATTGCGGCATCATCGGGCTCGATAGGACGAAGGAGGATTTCATGGCTGCTCAAGAGATTCCCTTAGCGGGTTTCCGAACTAAATTGTTGAGTCGCACGAGCGTTGCTGAAGACACCATGGCCTTTCACTTCGCCAGGCCCTCAGGGTTCAGCTTCAAGGCTGGACAAGCGGCGGACCTTACAATGCTCAATCCTCCCGAGACAGACTCAGAAGGAAATATCCGAACCTTCTCAATCGCGAGTCCTCCCTTTGAAGATCAACTCACGTTTGCAACCCGGATGCGGGACACGGCATTCAAACGGTCATTGCAGGTCGCACCGGTTGGCACTGAGATGCATATCGCCTCGCCTACGGGTTCTTTTACGCTACACAAGAATGCAAGTAAGCCAGCGGTTTTTCTCGCGGGCGGGATAGGCATCACCCCGTTTCTGAGCGTCCTTCGCCAAGCCGATCACGACCGACTGCAGCACAAGCTGTGCTTGTTCTATTCCAACCGGCGACCAGAAGACGCGCCCTTTCTAGATATTCTCCACGGTTTGGAAAAAACAAACCCTAATTTCCGCCTCATCGCCACTATGACGGAGATGGCTCGGTCGACTCGCGAATGGAAAGGTAATACCGGTTTCATTAACGGGGCGATGTTGGCGACACAATTAGAAAGTTTGCAGGGGCCCATCTATTACGTCGCTGGACCTACAGCGATGGTCGCAGCGATGAGGGAGATGCTGGTCGGTGCTGGCGTCGATGAGGACGATATTCGAACGGAGGAATTTGCGGGCTACTGAGACCGTCCGCGATCTTAAGGTGATCCAACATGCTAGTGAACAGACCTAAGAGCAAAATCCTTGTGGATGGCGGCGATCCCGAGGAAACACGAAGAATCAAAACCTTGCTTGGTTTCGTTGACGGGCAAACCACGAATCCCACGCTCATTGCCAAAAGTCCAGAGATTCGGCAGCGGATTGCCTCGGGGCACCGGCTGAGTTCGCACGAAGAGAATGAAGAGTACAAAAGAATCGTTCAGACACTCTCGCCAATAGTCGGAGATGCGGGCGTTTCGATCGAGGTCTTTGCCGATCTTAATACCAGTGCGGAACAGATGCTGGCCCAGGGTGAGGAGATGTTTACCTGGATTCCGAACGCCTATATCAAATACCCCTGCACCCTGGAAGGCCTGCGCGCGGCGCAACTATCGGTGCGCAAGAACATTCGCGTCAACATGACACTGTGTTTCTCTCAGGAGCAAGCCGCCGCGGTGTACTCCGCTACCAAGGGTTCGCGAGACGCTGTATATGTCTCACCTTTCATTGGGAGGCTCGACGACCGCGGCGACAACGGGATGGATGTAGTCAGGAACATAAAGCGCATGTACGCAAATGGCGATGGCCACGTCCACGTTTTGGCGGCCAGCATCCGCCATCTGGACCATTTGCTTGCTTCTCTTGCGCTGGACGTGGAACTTATCACGGCGCCAGCAAAGGTGCTCGAAGAATGGGCCGCGAAGCAGTTCCCGCTGCCCCAGCCCGGTTCCACCTACAAAGGAATGGATAGCAAGGGCAGGAACCTGAAGCCAATTCCATATAAGGAACTGGATCTTTCAGGCCCGTGGGATCGTTTCGACATAGCTCATGAGCTTACGAAGAAAGGTATCGAGAAATTTGTCGCCGACTACGAGAGCACGCTTCGACGAACGGCATAGCAGCACGCCCGGCGAAAAGACTAGGAGAATTATTGATGTCTACTACCGTGCCTGATCTCCGTGGGCGCATGTATCGTGAGCGGCGGCTCATGCAGCCTGAGGAAACTGCTGAATTCTTGCGCCGGCAAAAAGTCGCAAACGTAGGCACTGTTGATGCAAACGACAGACCTTACGTAATACCTCTTGTGTATATCTACGAAGGCGGCGACCTGCTGTACCTTCACACAGGCGATCACCAGGGGCACTTTCTCACGAATGTTCAGAGTAATCCCCAGATATGCGTTGAAGTTTCAGAGATCGGAGATCTGCATCGTGGCAAACCTTACGCCTGCAACTCTGCCCTGGTCTACACGAGCGTGGTTGTGTTCGGGCCTGTGCGGATTCTGCACGGTCCGGAGTCCAGAGAAAAGAAGCAATGGTTTCTCGATCAGCTCTTGGCCAAATACGGGCAGCCCGACTGGACATTCGAACCTGGATATCCTTTGATCGACCGGATCATCCTTTATGAACAGAAGATCGAGGTGGTGACGGGCAAGCACAGCAGCGGCCTGTACCACTAGGAGAGTATTGCCATGTTGCAGGCGGAGATTGGAAGCGCAAAAGTAACAGCAGCCAAGAGTTTTCCGACGCGCGGCCACCTGATGCCCGATTTCACGCTCTCATCGAGCTGCGGCAAACACGTGAGCCTATACGACTACCGTGGCCGCTCCAGTCTCGTACTCTATTTTGCTGGTCGTGCAAAAGACTGTGCGGACCACCCTCTGCTCAGCGCCTTGGCAAAGCACTACCGTGAGATCGCGGAGACAGATTCCGACGTCGTTGTTCTACTGGCAGAATCCGTCGCACAAGCGGACCAATTTAGGCGCAAGATGCACTTTCCGTTTCCAGTTCTATCCGATCCAGATATGAAGGTTCACAAGATGGCCGGAGCGTCTGGCGCGCAGGCGGTCCCGGCGGCTGCGATGTACATTACTGACCGGTTTCTGGAGGTGTTTG